>QCHH01000013.1 GCA_003279585.1 Prochlorococcus sp. AG-402-A08
ATAAATATACAACAGGTCAACTAGTTCATGGCGTTAAGACCTCTGGAAAAATAGATTTTAAAGGAGATATTGATTGGTTTAAGGTTTATTTGATAAAGGGATACACTTACCAGTTTGATGCAGAAGAATATAATTATTTAGACCTAGATATGTTTTTGCGTAATAGCGCAGGAACAAGTTTGAAATATGATGATGATAGTGGATCAGGAGATGATCCAAAGATTACCTATACAGCCACATATACAGGAAATTATTTTATCGATGTAGCAGATAAAGATGATTATACGACTGGTTTATATACAATTAAATCAAAAATATTATCTGCTGATGATGATTATACTTCAGATATCTCTACTGCTGGATTTTTGACAAATGGTGGAAAAATAAAAGCAAAAATAGATTTCAAGGGAGATTCTGATTGGTTTAAGCTTTCTTTGATTAAAGGGAATTCATATCAGTTTGATGTAACCGAGACGAGTTCAATTGATCCCTGTCTTTATCTTCGCGATGGTCAAGGAAAATATATTGCCTTTGATGATAATGGTGGGTCTGATAGTGATGATTCGAGGATCACTTTCACCGTTTCATCTTCCGGTAATTATTTTCTAGATGTTGCTGATTTCAAGAATACTAATATAGGTGAGTATACAATCCATGCAAAATCATTAGTTTCGAGCGATGATTTTAGTGATGATATAAATACAATTGGTGAAGTTAGTATAGGCGGAAAAAAATCAGGCAAACTTAACTTCGCTGGTGATCAAGATTGGTTCAAAATCACTTTATTAAAAGACTCCAAATATCAATTTGATATCAAGGCAAATAATGATATAGATCCCCATCTTTACTTAAGGGATAATCAGGGGAAAATCTTAGCATATGACAATAATAGTGGTAGTGGAAATAATGCAAAGATAACTTATACATCTACAAAAACAGGAGTTTATTTTTTAGATGTTGGTGATTTTGATAGTAAAAATCTTGGCACTTATGAGATCTTAGCTAAGAGTATTTCTACATCAAATGATATAGATGATTATGTTGGAAATATTAGTACCAAAGGTTCAATTTCTATTGGTTCTTCCCTAGTCGGTTCTCTTGATTTTAAAGGCGATAGAGATTGGTTTAAGGTCTCGCTTGTTAAAGGGTATAATTATCAATTTGACTCTGTTGAATCGAATTCAGTTGATACATTTTTGCATTTAAGAGATAGTCAAGGAAAATCTATTGCATATGATAATGATAGTGGGAGTGGTGATTTAGATAATGCAAGAATTTTATTTACGGCGACTTCTTCGGGTGATTATTATTTAGATATAGGAGATATAGGAGATAACGATTTAGGAAGTTATAAGATTTATGCTCAATCCATATCAACATCGCAAGCAAATTACGACCCAATTAATGGATATGGCTCAGCAAGTGCAGAAAAAGCTTTTGAAAAATTATTAGGAATTGACCTTTTGTCTCAACCAGATGATGGAGGGAAATTTTGGGGTTTAGATAATATTGGAGCGAAAGAAGTCTGGAAAGGAACTGGTTCATTTAAAGGTGCCACTGGTGCAGGAGCAGTCGTAGCCGTAGTGGATTCAGGAATTGATATGGATCATCATGAATTTAAGGGCAAAATATTTAAACCTTGGGATTTTGTTGATAATGATTCTGTGCCTGATGATGAACATGGTCATGGAACGCATGTAGCTGGAACTATTGCAGCTGCAGATGATGGGATTGGAATCACAGGTGTGGCTTATGACGCAAAAATAATGCCATTAAAAGTCTTTGGTAAAAGTGGAAAAGGAGGATCAAGTATAGATAAGGCAATTAAGTATGCAGCAGACAATGGTGCTGATGTCATAAATATGTCTTTGGGCAACATAGCTAAATATCACAATACGCAAGATGGTTTGTATAGCGCTATTAAATACGCAAGTGATAAAGGTGTCGTTTGTGTGATGGCATCAGGGAATGGTTATCAAGGCTATTTAGGTAAATATATTGGATTTAGTGATCCTACTTATCCTGCTAAATGGGCTCAGTATTATGGAATTGCAGTTGGCGCTGAAGATATAAAAAAAGCTATTACCTCTTGGTGCGATAAGGCAGGTTCAACAAAATTGGATTATGTAACTGCTCCGGGACAAGGTGTTTATTCTGCTGATTTAGGAGGAAGCTATACTTATAAAAGTGGTACTTCAATGGCAGCTCCGCACGTAGCAGGCATTGCTGCTTTGCTCAAGGGTCATAACAAGAATTTGACTGCAGCTCAAGTTGAAAACTTACTTATTTCTACAGCAAGTAATCAACAATCAATCACAATAAATAACGCAGTTTTACAAACAATAGATATAACTTCATCGAATAATATTCAACAAGGAACTATAAATAATGATGTTTTAAATGGTACTGATGGTGATGACATTATTAATGGAAGTGAAGGAGATGACACTATTTACGCAAGTAAAGGCTCCGATCAAATTGATGGAGGATCAGGATCAGATAAAGTCGTTTTTAATGGAAAGTACAAAGATTATACTTTTACTAATAAATTAACTTATTCAGATACACAAGGATGGATTAATAGTGGATTAATGGTTAATGATATTAGCAATACTAAACTAAATGGAAAAAATAAATTAGAGAATGTTGAATGGATAGAATTTTCAGATCAATTAGTTGAAGCAAAGAATGTTTCTTTGGTTAAGAATTACTCTGGAAACTTTAGTGATTATAAATTTTATAATGCAGGGAGCCAAATTTATCAAATAGTAACAGAGAAGGGAATTGATGATATTACTGGATTGCCAAATATTCAGTTTGCTGATCAAACTATTAGTGCTATTACTGATATTAAAGGTACTTTTGATCAAGTTACTGGTAAAGACAATATTACTGGAAAAATGTTTCGTTTATATAATGCTGCTTTCAAAAGATTCCCTGACGCTAGTGGACTTAAATATTGGATTACTCAAAGAACCTCTGGGGCAAACACTGACAGAGTTGTTTCAAGTTCTTTCATTCAATCAGCTGAATTTAAGCAAAAGTATGGTTCAAATTTAACTAATGGACAATATATCAATACAATATATAATAATGTCCTTGGGAGATTGCCTGATCAAAGTGGCTATAATTACTGGGTTGGACAACTTGATAATGGAATAGAAACTAAATATGAAGTACTCTTAGGTTTTTCTGAATCGAACGAAAATAAAACTTTATTCTCCGAAATGACAGGTTTTTGATTTGTGCGTATAAAAACTTTTTATATAATTTTAGTCTCTTTGATTATATTTCTAGTTTTTAAATTTCTTAAAACACCTCTTTATGATGTATCGGGAAAAGCAATTATTTTGAGAGGTATTCAAAATAAAATGTATGAAGATACTAGTAAAATAATTCCAATTAGTGGTGCGAAAATTCTTTCTGTTCAAGGGAAAGTTTTTGCTAATCAAAGAAAACAATCAATTCCAATAAGTGAAATCAAGTCTCCTAAGAAATCCTCTTTAACTAATAATGAAGGAATATTTAAATTTAAGCTCCCAAAAGGTGAATATACTTTTTTTATTCTCATTGAAGATCAAGCCTATCTAAATAGTTTTGATGGAAAAGATTATTTTTCTTCAAAACTAATAGAATCAGATACCAATAATATAATTATAATAGATACGCGAGGTGTTTTGTATTAAGAAAATATCAATATAAATGTTCAAATACGTTATGTCGTTTTTTGAATGATTATTTTTGAGGCCTTTGATCTGTGACTCGATATGCGTAACTTTTCTGGAACGTTTCCTTGAAAGTCTAAAACGAAAGATAATGTAATTAATCTAGGCTATTCTGCTTTGCCTTTATTAAACCCAGTCATGAATAATAAATAAGCTCTACTACCAAGTGCAATAACTTTGATGCCGATGAGTGGAATTGAACCACCGACCTACTGGTTACGAATCAGTTGCTCTACCCCTGAGCTACATCGGCATTAGAATTAAATTATAACTTTTTGATATTCTTTGAATAAACCTAATCAACCTAACTCAAATTTAGACCCTAATTTAAAAGCTCGTCTTTTAAAGGAGTCCAGAAATCCTTTTCGAGGATTAAGAAGAGCTGTTTGGCTGGCTCTCTTTGGATCAGCTGCTTTAGGGTTTTTTATTATGTTTAGCAAACTTATTACAGGAGATATTGTATCTAGTAAAGATTTTTCGATCCAAGCATCTGCATTATTAATATTTGGCTTCTTATTATGGAAAGATAAAAATAAAGATGATTAGGATCAGGTTTATCTAGTTATTAAATAAAAATAAATAACATGTCATTTAATTAGTTAATTTTCTTCTTTGAGTGACAAGCTTGAATGCTTCGATTTGATCTCCCTCTTCCCAGTTTGCAAATCGATCACAACCTATTCCACATTCGAACCCAGTTGATACATCTTTTACATCATCTTTATTTCTTTTCAGTGAATCTAGATCGCCTTCAAAAACGATTTGCTGTCCTCGTTTGACTCTGGCTCGGCAATTCCGTTGTATTTTCCCACTGATTACATAACAACCAGCAACGGCACTTTTGCCAATTGAGAATATTGCTCTAACCTCAGCCACCCCTAGAGCTTCTTCTATCATTTCTGGTTCTAAAAGCCCCTCCATTGCTAATTGGATATCTTCTAAAAGTTTATAAATAACCTCATAATCTCTTACATCAACACCATTTGCATCAGCTGCGCGTTTGGCGCCCGATGCCATTGAAGTGTTGAATCCAACTATGACAGCACCAGAGGCCGCTGCTAAGTCAACATCAGTCTCAGTGATTTCTCCTGGTGCTGATAGCAATACTCTTACTTGGACTTCGTCTTTAGGAAGCTGTTCTAGAGAACCAAGTATTGCCTCTAAACTTCCTTGAACATCAGCTTTGAGGATAATATTTAATTCTTTAAGTTCACCCTCGCTTGCTTGACCAGACATTGAGGAAAGTGAAACTCGTCTGGAAGCCATTTGCTGAGCAAGTCGTGCAGCTCTGGCATCTGTGGCGCGTTCTCCAACAACTGCTCTTGCGGCCTTCTCGTCTGGGTAAACTTCGAATTCATCTCCGGCTGTTGGTACTTCACTAAATCCAAGAGCTTCGACTGGACAAGATGGACCTGCTTCTTTAAGCCTGGATCCATTTTCATCTACCATCGCTCTTACTTTCCCAAGAACTGGACCAGCTGCGACTACATCTCCTGATTTGAGGGTACCGTTTTGAACTAGTAGTGTTGCAACAGGCCCTTTGGCTTTGTCTAAGTGGGCTTCAATAACTGTACCTTTGGCCAATCTGTCTGGGTTTGCTTGTAAATCCTCTACCTCAGTTACTAGCAAAACCATCTCCAAAAGTTTATCGATGTTTTCGCCTTTAATGGCGCTAACGGGAACCATTACAACGTCTCCTCCCCATTCTTCTGACAATAAATCCTGCTCTGATAATTCTTGTTTTACGCGGTCGGGAGAAGATCCTTCTTTATCAATTTTGTTGATAGCTACGACAATGGGAACTTTTGCTGCTCTTGCATGGCTAATAGCTTCAAGGGTTTGAGGCCTCACACCATCATCAGCAGCTACAACTAAAATCGCTACATCTGTAACCCTTGTGCCTCTGGCTCTCATGGCTGTAAATGCCTCATGTCCAGGAGTGTCAAGAAAAGTTAGTTTCTTTTTTGATCCATCATGTTCAGTCTCAATTTTATAAGCACCAATGTGTTGAGTAATACCTCCAGCTTCACCTGCTGCAACCCTTGCTTTTCTAATAGCGTCTAATAAAGATGTTTTACCATGGTCAACATGCCCCATCACAGTAACGACGGGAGGTCTTCTCATTAAGTGTTTTAAATCTTCTTCCTCGATCATTTCAACTGTCTTCTTCGCGGCTTCTTCAACATCATCTTGAAGAACAGGTACGCCGAATTCATCAGCGACTGTTTCGATTGTTGCTAGATCTAGTGATTGAGTGACAGTTGCAGTGATTCCTTTGAAAAACAATGATTTAATAATTTCGGAACTTTCAACACTCAACATGTCAGCAAGCTCTTGGACTGTGAGATTGTCTTCTGGAACAACAATCATTTCAGGTCTTACAAGTTTTGCTTCTCTCGCGGCTCTTAATTCCATCGCACGTCTTCGCTGTCTTTGGCGAGTTGTTTCTTTTTTACGTTTTTTAAGAGCAGTTAAAGGCTTCCCATTATTTTTCTTGCCAGATTTAGGCTTCGATGGTCTTGCCAAGCTTGCTGAGAGAACAACTGCTTGTTGCTCCCCTGCGAATCCACCTCTTTCTGCAGTTAGAGCGTCATCATTTTCTCCAATAATGTGAACTTTTTGACGCTGTTTCTGAGGAGATTTATTTCTTAAAGCATCAAGCTTTGCACTATCGTCCCAGTCAGGTCTTCCTGTCCTTCTTGGTGCTGCAGCATTACCACCAGGTCTATGAGCTGGCTTTTTAGGAGCTGCTGGAGTTGGTCTGTTTACTGGCGGCCTTGCTCCTGTTGAGTTTTCTCTTTTCGGTCTAGAGTTGGTTGGAGAATCAGTTTTCCTTTGCGGAGCATTTGGTCTGGCTTGTGGCTTTTGCAGTTGCATCAATTCACTAGGTGCAACGGGTTTTCTCATGCCAGAAGGAACACCTGGGCGATTACCAGAACGGTTTGGCCCACCAAGGGACCTGGTAGGAACTCCAGGTCTATTTTGCATCCCGCCTCGATTTGGAGATCCAGAACGTACTGGCGCTCCAGCTCGATTGTTAGTACCTGGACGATTTTGGCCCTGAGGAGGTCGATTAGAACCCCCACCTCGATTGGGACCTTGGCGATTTGGCGAACCAGGACGACTTGGTCCTCCCATTCTGTTATTAGGACCAGTTCGATTTGATAACCCTTGACGATTTGCAGCTAGTGGCGGTTTTGGTGCGCCAGGCCTCGAAGGCATTACTGGTTTGTTTCTTGCTTCGTCCGTCTGAGGTTTATTTGTAGGTTTTTCTCTTCGTATTGGGGCTCCTACAAGTTCAAGAGTATTTCCTTTAGTTGGAGGCTGAGGAGGCCTTGACGGTGCATTCTGTTTGTTCTGACTTTTGATTCTTTGGATATTCCCTTGACCAATTTTCTGAGGAGAAATACGGTCTTGATTAATTTTTGTTTTTGGCTTTTGGTTATTAGGTTGTAGTTGTTTGTTATTTTGAATATTTACTTTCGGTCTGCTTGGTGGTGCTAATGGTCTCTTTGGTTCCTGTCGATTAGTTTGTTGCGATTGAACAACTGGCTTTTTAGGTGAATCAGAACTTTTTGGTTGATTGATGAATTTGTTATCTATTTTTTGTTCGGAACGTGGAACCAGACTCTCAGCTTGAGTTAAGGGCTTAGTAATTGTTGGTTTTATTTCTTTTCTTGGCTTTGGAGGGAATGGTTTGTTTGGTTTAGAGGGTGCGGTTATTTGTTGTTGTGCAGGAAGTTTATTATTTAAAGTTTTTTGGTTATTCGTATTAGAAGATCCTTGGTCTTTAACCAAAGTTTGACTTGGTTTTAAAGGGATATTTAACTTTGCTTTTGAAAGTTCTGATTGATCGGGGATGTTTTGCTTTGGCTCAGTCTTCTGATCCTTTTGAGTTTTGACAGGACTTTTTTTTACGGAAAGAATTTGTTTGTCTAATTTCTTGCTGGGTTTGCTGATCGTTTTTACACTATTGCCTTTCTTTAGAAAATCTTTTATTTGATTTGCCTCAACACTGCTTATTGAGCTGCTGTGACTCTTTGCTGCAATAGCGAGTTTTCGAGCTGCGTCTAGCACATCTTTATTGTCAAGGCTTAAATCCTTGGACAATTCATAAATTCTGATTTTGCCGCTGCTGGTCATTAATGTTGTGCTTGAACTTTAGATTTGGTTTTTGAGTTGACTGAGTTCTCTTGATTAACATCATGCCTCAGTATCTGAATCAATGCAGGTATTAAGTTGTTTTTGGAGCATATTGAAAACGCTTGAGTGAATATCACATCTCAAAGCTTTTTGTAATCTTTTACGCTTCAAAGCTTCTTCAAAACATGACTCAGTTGGACAAAGATAGGCTGATCTTCCCATCCCGCCTGAGAGAACTACTCCATTCTGAAAATCTCTAGTAACTTTTAAAAAACACTTGCGATCAAGAACTTTTTTGCAAGCTACACACCTACGCAGAATGGGGAGTTTACTCACCGGGTTCCTTCCTCTTGCGTAATTAGTTTATCTTCATCATTAAACTCCTCTTCGATTGTTTCTTCAATATCAATTGTTTCTGTGTCATCAGTATCAATATTTGAATCAGTTTCAGAAGATTCAGAAACGGACTCGGTTTGAGTTTCATCACTATCAATATCAGACAATTGCTCATCTTGAAAGTCTTCTTCGTCTTCTGGTAGAGGGTAAAGCTCTCTTAATCGAGCATCTTCTTCAGCTCTAGCTGCTTGTTCTGCCTCTAATCTCTCTTCGGCTTCTCTCTGTAAAGATTCTTCTTCCTCCCTTTGAGAAATTAATTCTGCAACCTCAGAATCTTCAGTGGCTTGATCATACTCTTGTGAATTTTTAATATCTATTTTCCATCCTGTAAGCCTTGCGGCAAGTCTTACATTTTGGCCTTCTCTACCTATTGCGAGGCTAAGTTGATCAGGTGGAACTAGAACATGTGCATGCTGACCTTCGGGATCAACAAGTCTCACTACTTCAACTCTTGCAGGACTTAAGGAGTTGCAGATATATTGAACAGGATCTGAAGACCAACGAATTACATCTATTTTTTCTCCACGAAGTTCATTGACTACTTGTTGAATTCGAGACCCTCGAGCACCAATACATGCTCCAACAGGGTCGACTTCTCTTTCAATACTGTCAACAGCTACTTTTGTTCTGGGACCTACTGCTCTTGAAGGTGGATTTGCTTCCCGAGCAACAGCAACAATTCGTACTGAACCTTCTTGAATTTCAGGAACTTCATTTTCAAATAAGTAGACTACCAGTCCGGCATTTGATCTGCTGACAAAAAGTTGAGGCCCTTTCCTAGGGATTTCACTAACTTCTTTGAGAAATACTTTAAATGTTGCGTTTGCTCGATAATTATCATTTGGCAATTGATCTCGTCTTGGCAGCTCTGCTTCTACTTCTGGTCTACCTAGGCCAGAACTGACTGCCATAATTACTGATTGCCTTTCAAATCTAATGACTCTGGCAGTGAGCACTGGATCTTCTAGGTCAGCAAATTCCTCTTGAATCATTCTTCGTTGCTGATCTCTCAATTTTTGGGCTAAAACTTGCTTGGTTGTTGCTGCAGCCATTCTTCCAAAATCTTCCTTCTCCGGAGTCACATCTAGTACAACGGTATCTCCCACTTGAGCATCGTCAGCAACTTGCATAACCTCAGCTATTGCTATTTGATGATCATCACTCTCTACCTCTTCAACTATTATTTTACTGGCTAAAACTCTATAGCCTTCCTCTTCTAGATCCAAACCAACATCAAAGTTACTAAAATAATCTTCTTCAAAAGGATCTTCACTGATACCTAAATAAAGAGTTCTTCGATATCGTTCATAACCTTTTAAAAGTGCTTCTCTCAAAGCAGCTTCGACGACTTGTGATGGAAGTTTTTTTTCCTCACTAATGTCTTCAATTAAGTTATTTAAGCCTGGGAGTAGAACAAGAGCCATCGATGATGGGATATAGAGATGAGATTGATTGGGTTAGATAATTGATATCTAGATTTTAACCAGAGGGTGTTGTAAGTCGGACTTGCATTACGTCTTCGACTGGGATTCGTTGAATTTTGCCCTTTTGATTTATTTGTAGTTCATTATCTGTCCTTTTTAGAAGTAAACCATATGTTTGTTGTTCAATTTTTTTTAAATCCTGATAAGTAACTTCAATTGGAAAACCTTTAAAAATTTGAAAATCTTTTGCTTCAGTTAAGAATTCACCAATCCCCTCGCTGCTGATTTCAAGATTAAAAGGTTGTCCAAGTATTGAAGAACTTTGGATGGCTTCATCAATATATCGACTAAGAATAGAACAGTCATCAATAGTTACTTTCTTGTCAGGATTTTTATGTCGGATATTTACCTGAATTGATAAGGGGTTTAGATGATTAAACATCTTAAAATCAATTACATCAAAGCCATAATTATTGGCTGACTTTGCTGTAAGAACTTTCAATTCTGAAACGGTTTGATTAGACAAAAGGCAGTGTCGAATTCGGGCAGTTAGCCCGAGCGGTTTAAGTTTTGACCCGCCTCTACTTAAAGAGGTACCGTCAGGCAACTAAATATTACTAGATAAAGGTTTCGGTTACCTATAAAATCAACTTCTTCTTATTTTGCATTGATCTACTTTATTCTTTCTAAAGATTAGATTAGTTATGCTTTGTTTTAGAGAATTAGAAATTATGAGGATATTTAGGAGTAAATTGTTCCTTTTTTCAATTCTTTTTTGCTTTTTGCTGTGGCCAAAATCTCTATTTGCGTTAGAAGATTTTAAAGTAAGTGGATCACATAGTTTTGTGGCTAATGTCGCAAGTAAGGTTTCACCATCAGTAGTAAGGATTGATATTGAGAGAGAACTTCAAACAGATGAATTTGAATCTGATTTATTAGATCCTTTGCTCAAAGATCTTTTAGGCGATTTGGGGACCTTTCCAAGGAAAGAGAGGGGGCAAGGGTCTGGGGTGATAATTGATAGTTCTGGATTAGTTCTCACCAACGCTCATGTAGTGGAAAGAGTGGATAGTGTGATAATTACTTTTCACAATGGAAATCAAGTGGATGGGCAAGTTGTTGGAACAGATCAAGTTACCGACTTGGCTTTGGTCAAAATCAAAGAATTTCCTGGCCTAGAGAGTGCAAAAATGGGTGATTCAGAAGATATTCAGGTTGGAGATTGGGCAATTGCTCTTGGGACTCCTTATGGTCTTGAAAGCACTGTCACACTTGGTATAGTTAGTAGCCTTCATAGAGACATTAATACTCTTGGCTTTGCTGATAAGAGATTGGATTTAATTCAAACTGACGCAGCAATAAATCCAGGGAATTCTGGCGGTCCATTGATAAATTCAAATGGAGAAGTTATAGGAATAAATACTTTGGTCAGATCAGGCCCAGGGGCTGGACTTGGATTCGCAATCCCAATCAATCTTGCTTCAAAAGTTACCAATCAACTTCTCCTTAATGGTGAAGTTATCCATCCTTATCTAGGTGCTCAGTTGGTTTTATTGAATGAAAGAATAGCTAAGGAGCATAATCAAGATCCAAATGCATTGATTGTTTTGCCTGAACGATCAGGTGCTCTTGTACAATCTGTTATTCCTCAAAGTCCAGCTGAGGAGGGAGGTTTGAGACGGGGTGATCTTGTTATTAATGCAGGGGGGGTCGAAATTACCAATCCTAGGTCTTTACTTATGCAAGTTGAAAATGCTCAAATAGGAAGGCCATTTGAATTGGAAGTAGTTCGAAATAATAAAGAGATTAATCTTTCTATTAAGCCTGCTGCTTTACCGGGAATTAGTTAAAAATCTTGCTACTGTCTTTTGAAAAGGTACGACTAAATGGATCTTCAAAATCAAATGAAACAAGCAGTTGCTCAAGCGGCTGTAGATCAAATCGAAGATGGGATGATTCTTGGTCTTGGTTCTGGTTCTACAGCTGCTTTAATGATTGAAGCTCTGGCTGTGAAAATAAAATCAGGAGAAATAAAAGATGTTGTTGGAGTTACTACATCTTTTCAGGGTGAAGTTCTTGCTTCTGAATTAGGAATACCACTGAAATCTCTTTCCTCTGTTTCAGAAATTGACCTTGCAATTGATGGAGCTGATGAAGTGGATCCCAAATTTCAACTAATTAAAGGAGGAGGAGCTTGTCATGTTCAGGAAAAACTTGTTGCTGATTTGGCTAAAAAATTTATAGTTGTTGTCGACTCAACAAAACTAGTTGAAAAATTGAACCTTGATTTCAAATTACCAGTAGAGGTTCTTCCGTCTGCTTGGAAACAAGTACAAAAAACACTACAAAATCTTGAAGGAGAAGGAAATCTAAGAATGGCCCAGAAAAAGGCTGGACCTATAGTTACAGATCAGGGAAATTTGATTCTTGATTTAACTTTTAGGAATGGTATTGACCAACCTGAACTATTGGAGAGTCAAATTAACAATATTCCAGGGGTCCTTGAGAATGGACTTTTTGTAAACCTGACAGATCAAGTATTAGTTGGAAAAGTAGAAGATGACGTTGTGGGTGTTGAATCACTTAATAAGATTTGAATCTCTAATTCGGATTGATTCAGCGTGACTATGCAATCCTTCGCTATTGGCTAAATGAACAACTGCATTTTTATTCTCATTAAAGGCTTCTTTTGAAAACTCTATAAGTGAAGTATTTTTCATAAAAGTTTCAACCCCAAGAGCACCAGCAAATCTTGCAGTCCCTGAAGTGGGGAGAGTGTGATTAGGCCCCCCAAGATAATCTCCAATAGCCTCTGGACTCCATGGCCCCATAAATATTGCCCCAGCATTTTTGATGATTTTTGATAATTCTTTTGGGTCATCTACAAGTAATTCAAGATGCTCTGGAGCAAAAGCATCACTTAATTTTGCACAAGTTTCTAAATCATCACAAAGGACTATTAATCCCCAGTTCGAAATTGATTCTTGGCATATTTCCAATCTTGGATGATTAATTAATTGACGTTCGATTTCAGCTGGTAATTTTTCCGCTAATTTTTTATTAGTAGTGATTAATATTGCTGAAGCTAAGGGATCATGCTCCGATTGAGCTAACATGTCAGATGCAACATGTTCCAATTTCGCGGATTGATCAGCGATTATTAGGATCTCACTTGGACCAGCTAAAGAATCAATTCCTACTTTTCCATAGACTTTTTTCTTTGCCAAAGTTACATAAATATTCCCTGGCCCAGTAATTACATCTACTTTTGGAATTGATTCGGTTCCAATTGCAAGCGCGCCAATGGCTTGAGCGCCTCCAATACGAAAAACCTTTTTAATACCAGCGATATATGCTGCAGCTAATACAGTTTGATTTAACTCCCCTTGAGCGTTGGCAGGAGAAACCATTATGGTTTGATTGACTCCTGCAACATAAGCAGGAATAGCATTCATTAATACAGTGCTCGGATAGGCGGCTCTTCCGCCAGGAACATATATTCCTGCTCTTTCAACAGGACTCCATCTTCGTCCGAGTAATTCACCATTGGGTCCGGTATAAGTGATATTTTTTGGTACCTGAAGACTATGAAATTTTTCAATTCTTTTTTTTGCCAATAAAAGTGAATCTTGTAATGCCCTAGGAGTCTCTTCCCAAGCTTTAAGTATCAAATCTGATGGAACTTGAAAATTTTCGGGTAGAAATCCATCGAAGCGAGAAGTGTATTCTTTAAGCGCCTCATCCCCCCGATCACTGACGTTTTTAAGAATATCTTCAACTACCTTTATGGCTTTATCTTGAACGGCGCCAGATGTTCTATCTGTAATTGTTTTGAGCTCAAGCTGAGCCTGTTGAATGCTATTAGCCGTTTTTATGATCAATTTTTTTTGAGGACTTTCTTGATCCACGTCTTTATTCATTATTCGCGTCATGAACTTTTGGCTATTGGTTCAATTTGATTATCTTATGCCTTAATTTTGATTTATGTAGATCTTCTTCATGGTCTTGAGGTAGTGTGGATTAACATAAGATTAAAACACTAAGCCTCCGTGGCAAATACCAACTCAGCTAAAAAGCGAATTCAAATTGCGGAACGCAACCGCCTTGAAAACAAAAATTACAAATCTACGGTTCGCACTTTAATGAAGCGATGCTTTGTAGCTTGTGGAATATTTGAAAAAGAGCCTGGCGATGAATCTAAAGCAGATCTTCAAAAAACATTTAATTTAGCTTTTAGCAAAATTGATAAAGCAGTTAAAAAAGGAGTTTTGCATAAAAACACAGGAGCCAATCAAAAATCGAGACTTAGCGTTGCGCTAAAGAAAGTTTTGAAAGAGGTTGTTTGAGAATAAATAATGTAAGCCTTAATATTGAAATAACCTGTTATTTCTCATTTTGAACGATTCCAAAAGTTCAATAATTGATAGTCATTGTCATATCGTATTCTCTAACTTTAATGAAGATAGAGAAAAAGTTGCAGAGAGGTGGAGATCAGAGGGCGTTAAAGCTTTATTACATGCTTGCGTAGAACCATCTGAAATCCCTGCTATTAAATCAATGGCTGATCAATTTCAGGAGATGAGGTATTCAGTAGGAGTGCATCCATTGGATGTACATCATTGGGGACCTGAAACTGTAAATGTTTTAAAAAAAGCAGCCCTTGATGACAATAGAGTTGTTGCGATAGGGGAATTAGGTCTTGATCTTTTCAAAGCAGAAAACTTGAGTGAGCAGCTTTCAATTTTAATGCCGCAATTAAACTTGGCTTTTGAATTGAATTTGCCAGTAATTGTTCATTGCAGAGATGCAGCAAAAGAAATGATAGAAGTTTTTTCTAAGCTTTCTGTTCATGGTTGCTGTCCAAAAGGTGTTATGCATTGCTGGAGCGGTAATGTCGAAGAGATGAGAGAGTTCCTTGCTCTTGGCTTTTACATAAGCTTCAGTGGAAATGTAACTTTTAAAAACGCTATCGATATCCATGAATGCGCAAAAGAAGTTCCGCAAACTAGATTTCTAGTAGAAACTGATAGTCCTTTCTTGTCGCCCGTCCCTCATAGAGGAAAAAGGAATGAACCTTCTTTCGTAAAGCATGTGGTAAATAAAATTTCAGAGCTTAGAGGTGAAAGTTTTTCTGAAATTGCTGAAAAAACGACTCAAAACGCAAGGGAATTGTTTGCGTTGCCTTAAATATCATGATTTACTATAGTTAATTCACTGATTTGAGTGTAGAGTTATTTATTGTCTTGACTAGGCGTGGTATCTACGCTTAAACCTTTAAGGTTTTACCTTTTGAGTCAGTTTGTTCGTTGATTAAGTAAATTCAATTTCAAATTTCAGTCTTTTAGGAGATTGTTTTTTTGTTTTTTTCTTAGTAAAGATCATTTTTCGACCTAAAGGACAAGACATAACCCCGTCCTCTACATAATAAACGCAGGTTCTCGAATGAGCAGAAGCGCGATTCAGGTAGCCAAAGCAGCTACATATCTGCCTGATCTGGTTGAGGTGCAAAGATCAAGTTTTAAGTGGTTTTTAGATAAAGGCTTGATAGAAGAATTAGACAATTTTTCTCCCATTACTGACTATACTGGCAAACTTGAACTTCATTTTATAGGTGCAGAATATAAGCTCAAACGTCCAAGGCACGATGTAGAAGAAGCAAAAAGAAGAGATGCAACCTTTGCTTCTCAAATGTACGTGACTTGTCGTCTAGTAAATAAAGAAACCGGGGAGATTAAAGAACAAGAAGTTTTTATAGGTGAACTACCTTTGATGACAGAACGTGGAACTTTTATTATTAATGGTGCTGAGAGAGTAATAGTTAATCAAATTGTTCGAAGTCCAGGAGTTTATTTCAAAGATGAGCAAGATAAAAATGGTAGAAGAACTTACAATGCAAGCGTTATTCCCAATCGAGGAGCATGGTTAAAGTTTGAAACTGATAAAAACGATTTACTGCATGTTCGTGTAGATAAAACACGAAAAATCAATGCTCATGTCTTGATGAGGGCAATGGGTTTATCAGATAATGATGTGATAGATAAATTACGACATCCTGAGTTTTATAAAAAGTCAATTGATGCTGCAAATGAAGAAGGTATAAGTTCAGAAGACCAGGCTTTGTTAGAGCTTTACAAAAAGTTAAGGCCAGGCGAGCCTCCTTCCGTAAGTGGTGGACAACAGCTCCTTCAAACAAGGTTTTTTGATCCAAAACGATATGACTTAGGAAGAGTCGGTAGATATAAAATAAATAAGAAATTACGCTTAACTATTCCTGATAATGTAAGAACACTTACAAACGAAGATGTTCTTTCTACTTTAGATTATTTAATCAATTTAGAATTAGATGTTGGTGGAGCAACTTTAGATGATATTGATCATTTAGGTAATAGAAGAGTTAGGTCAGTCGGTGAACTTTTACAAAATCAAGTTCGAGTTGGGTTAAATAGACTTGAAAGGATAATCAAAGAGAGGATGACCGTTGGGGAGACTGATTCACTTACTCCAGCGCAATTGGTAAATCCAAAACCTTTAGTTGCCGCAATCAAAGAATTTTTTGGTTCAAGTCAATTAAGTCAATTTATGGATCAAACCAATCCATTAGCTGAATTAACTCATAAAAGACGTATATCTGCTTTGGGACCTGGAGGCTTAACTCGAGAAAGAGCTGGTTTTGCAGTTAGGGATATTCATCCATCTCATTATGGAAGACTTTGTCCAATTGAAACCCCTGAAGGACCAAATGCAGGTCTAATCAATTCTTTAGCAACTCACGCGCGAGTGAATGAATACGGTTTTATTGAGACACCGTTTTGGAAGGTGGAAAATGGACGATTAATCAAAGCAGGAGATCCTATTTATCTTTCCGCTGATTTAGAAGATGAATGTAGGGTCGCTCCAGGCGATGTGGCAACAGACGAAGAAGGAAAAATATTGGCAGAGCTTGTTCCCGTTAGATATCGACAAGATTTTGAAACGGTTTCTCCTGAGCAAGTTGATTATGTCCAACTATCGCCTGTTCAGGTTATTTCGGTAGCCGCATCCTTGATTCCATTTTTGGAACACGATGATGCTAATAGAGCTTTGATGGGTTCTAATATGCAAAGACAAGCGGTTCCTCTTTTGCGTCCAGAGAGACCTTTAGTTGGAACTGGTTTAGAGCCTCAAGTTGCTAGAGACTCTGGCATGGTTCCAATTTCAAAAGTTAATGGAACAGTGACATACGTGGATGCGAATGCAATTGTCGTTACTGATGAGGAAGGTAATGATCACACTCATTACTTGCAAAAATATCAGAGATCTAATCAAGATACTTGTTTAAACCATAGGCCCATAGTTTTTAATGGTGACCCAGTAATCGTTGGGCAAGTATTGGCTGACGGTTCGGCCTGCGAGGGAGGGGAAATAGCTCTTGGACAAAATGTATTAATCGCATATATGCCATGGGAAGGTTACAACTATGAAGATGCGATTCTTGTTAGCGAAAGGTTAGTTAAAGATGATCTATATACTTCTGTTCACATAGAAAAATATGAAATAGAAGCTCGTCAAACCAAACTAGGTCCCGAAGAAATAACAAGAGAGATACCAAATGTCTCAGAAGAAAGCCTTGGGAATTTGGATGAAATGGGCATTATTCGCATAGGAGCTTTCGTTGAGAGTGGAGACATCCTTGTGGGGAAAGTAACCCCTAAAGGAGAATCTGATCAACCGCCTGAGGAAAAACTTTTAAGAGCTATTTTTGGAGAAAAAGCTAGAGATGTAAGAGATAACTCTCTTCGTGTTCCCTCAACTGAAAAAGGACGAGTAGTAGATGTAAGAATCTATACAAGAGAACAAGGCGATGAGCTACCACCTGGAGCAAATATGGTTGTAAGAGTTTATGTGGCGCAACGTAGAAAAATTCAAGTGGGTGACAAAATGGCTGGAAGGCATGGTAATAAAGGGATTATAAGCAGAATACTGCCAAGAGAGGATATGCCTTATCTTCCTGACGGCACACCTGTAGATATATGCCTTAACCCACTTGGTGTTCCAAGTAGAATGAATGTTGGGCAAGTCTTTGAACTCCTTATGGGTTGGGCTGCCTCAAACTTGGATTGTCGAGTTAAAATTGTCCCATTTGATGAGATGTATGGACCAGAAATGTCTAATCAAACTGTACAAGCCTACTTAAAAGAGGCGGCAAAGCAACCAGGTAAATCATGGGTATACAACCCTAAGGACCCTGGGAAGTTACTTCTTAAGGATGGTCGAACTGGTGAACCTTTTGATCAACCAGTTGCTGTTGGCTATGCTCACTTCCTAAAACTTGTACATCTAGTAGACGATAAAATCCATGCTAGATCTACAGGCCCATATTCTTTAGTTACTCAACAACCTTTAGGTGGAAAGGCCCAACAAGGTGGACAGAGACTGGGAGAAATGGAGGTTTGGGCACTTGAAGCTTATGGAGCAGCGTATACCTTGCAAGAACTTTTAACTGTAAAGTCTGATGATATGCAAGGTCGAAATGAAGCTCTTAATTCGATTGTAAAAGGCAAACCAATTCCAAGACCTGGGACCCCAGAATCTTTCAAAGTTTTAATGAGAGAACTTCAGTCATTGGGATTAGATATTGGAGTTTATACAGATGATGGAAAAGAAGTTGATCTAATGCAAGATGTCAATCCTCGTAGAAGCACGCCAAGTAGACCTACCTATGAATCATTAGGTAAAGAATACGAGGAGTAATCGACTCAATCGAAACAAATCATCTAAACAAACTAAACCTCTCATGACTAATAGCAATCTACGTACGGAAAATCATTTTGATTATGTCAAAATAAAACTAGCCTCACCTGAAAGAGTAATGGAATGGGGGCAAAGAACTTTGCCTAATGGTCAGGTCGTGGGGGAAGTAACAAAGCCAGAAACAATAAATTATCGAACACTTAAGCCTGAAATGGACGGGTTGTTTTGTGAAAAGATTTTTGGACCATCAAAGGATTGGGAATGTCATTGTGGGAAATATAAGAGAGTTAGACATCGTGGGATTGTTTGTGAAAGGTGCGGTGTTGAAGTAACAGAAAGTCGGGTAAGGAGACATAGAATGGGATTTATTAAATTAGCAGCTCCGGTATCTCATGTTTGGTATCTAAAAGGTATCCCTAGCTATGTTGCTATTTTGTTAGACATGCCACTTAGGGATGTTGAGCAAATTGTTTACTTTAATTGTTATGTGGTTTTAGATATCGGAGACAGTAAAGATTTAAAATATAAGCAGCTATTAACAGAAGATGAATGGCTTGAGATTGAAGATGAGATTTATGCTGAGGATTCAACTATAGAAAACGAACCAATTGTTGGGATAGGGGCAGAGGCCTTAAAACAATTACTTGAAGATTTAAATTTAAAAGAAGTTGCTGAGCAATTACGAGATGAAATTGCAACTAGCAAAGGTCAAAAAAGGGCTAAGCTTATCAAGAGACTTAGGGTAATAGATAATTTTATAGCTACGAGTGCAAGTCCAGAATGGATGGTTTTAGATGCGATACCTGTAATACCTCCTGATTTGAGGCCTATGGTGCAATTAGATGGGGGTAGATTCGCTACCTCGGATTTAAATGATTTATATAGAAGAGTAATAAATAGGAACAACCGTCTTGCTCGTCTTCAGGAAATATTAGCTCCAGAGATAATAGTTAGAAACGAAAAAAGGATGCTGCAAGAGGCTGTAGACGCTCTTATTGATAATGGCCGAAGGGGAAGAACTGTTGTTGGCGCAAATAATCGCCCTTTGAAATCATTAAGCGATATTATAGAGGGTAAACAAGGCAGATTTAGACAGAACTTGCTTGGGAAAAGAGTTGATTATTCAGGTCGCTCCGTAATAGTAGTTGGCCCCAAGTTAAAAATGCATCAATGCGGATTACCTAAGGAAATGGCAATAGAGCTTTTTCAGCCTTTTGTAATTCATAGATTGATTCGCCAGAATATTGTCAACAACATCAAAGCAGCTAAGAAATTGATACAGAAAGCTGATGACGAAGTAATGCAGGTTTTGCAGGAAGTGATAGATGGTCATCCTATCCTTCTCAACCGTGCTCCTACTTTGCACAGACTAGGTATTCAAGCTTTTGAGCCCAAATTAGTTGCTGGAAGAGCTATACAGCTACATCCATTGGTTTGTCCAGCTTTTAACGCTGATTTTGATGGAGATCAAATGGCTGTTCATGTACCTTTAGCGATTGAAGCGCAAACAGAGGCAAGGATGTTAATGCTAGCTAGTAATAATATTCTTTCCCCTGCGACTGGGGATCCAATTGTTACTCCATCTCAAGATATGGTTTTAGGGTCTTATTACCTAACCGCAATTCAGCCTCAAGCTAATCAGCCTGAGTTCGGAGATCATGCACATACATATGCATCACTTGAAGACGTTTTACAAGCTCTTGAAGATAAAAGAATAGATTTACATGATTGGGTTTGGGTGCGATTCCCTGGTGAAATTGAAGATGATGATGAGCTTCAGGAACCTCGCAAGTCGGAAACTTTGAAAGATGGTACTCGTATAGAGGAATGGACATATCGACGTGACAGATTAGATGAAGATGGAAGTCTAATAAGCCGTTACATCTTGACTACAGTTGGCCGTGTTGTAATGAATCATACAATTATTGATGCTGTAGCTGCCACCTCATAACTTTTAGAACAAATTCCCTTTTTCTTGAATAACTTTTCGTCATGACTTCTTCCTCTCCTAAAACTCGTAAATCCTCCGCTAAATCAAAAGCAAAAAGAGGCTCTAAAGCAAAGAAAGCAGCAGCGATGAAAGCTGTTCAAAGGCTTTCAAAAACTCCTCCGCCCTTTAGAAATAAAGTTGTTGATAAGAAAGGTTTGAAAAATTTAGTTGCATGGGCATTTAAGCATCATGGAACTGCTGCAACTGCTGCTATGGCAGATAACTTGAAAGATCTTGGCTTCAGGTATGCGACCCAGGCAGCAGTTTCAATTTCTGTTGATGATTTAAAAGTTCCAGAGGCTAAACAAGATTTGCTTGGTCAGGCGGAAGAACTCATAACGGCTACAGAGGAATGCTATAGATTAGGTGAAATCACTGAGGTGGAGAGGCATACAAAAGTTATAGACACTTGGACAGAAACAAATGAAAGATTGGTGGATGCAGTTAAAAAGAATTTCAATCAAAACGATCCGTTGAATTCAGTATGGATGATGGCTAATTCAGGAGCCAGAGGAAATATGTCTCAGGTTCGTCAGCTTGTTGGAATGAGAGGCTTAATGGCTAATCCTCAAGGGGAGATCATTGACTTGCCAATACGAACTAATTTTCGAGAGGGTCTAACAGTTACTGAATATGTCATTTCCTCATATGGAGCTCGTAAAGGTCTTGTTGACACCGCTTTAAGAACTGCTGACTCTGGATATTTAACTAGACGCTTGGTTGATGTCGCTCAAGATGTGATTGTTAGAGAAGAGGATTGTGGTACGACAAGATCAATATTAATAAGTTCAGAGGATGGAAAATTTGGTAATAGGCTTGTTGGACGCTTGACATCTGAACAGGTAGTTAATGCGGCCCAAGAAGTTTTAGCCGAAAGAGATACTCCAATTGATCCTCAACTATCTAAGAAATTTGAACAATCAAGTATTAAGGGTGTCAGGGTTAGATCTCCTCTTACATGCGAGGCGACTAGATCAGTTTGTCGTAAATGTTATGGTTGGGCTCTAGCACATAATCAACTTGTTGATTTAGGGGAAGCAGTGGGTATCGTTGCTGCTCAATCTATTGGGGAGCCTGGTACCCAATTAACTATGAGGACTTTCCATACTGGTGGGGTATCAACAGCAGAGACTGGTGTTGTTCGCTCTACTATCTCAGGAAAAGTTGAATTTGGTTCAAAGGCACGAGTAAGAGGCTATAGAACACCACATGGAGTGGAAGCACAGCAAGCAGAAGTTGATTTTAACCTTAGTATCGTTCCGGTAGGTGGTGGTAAACCCCAAAAAATAGATATACCAATAGGTTCTCTACTTTTTGTAGACAATGGTCAAGATATTGATACAGATGTTACTGTTGCTCAGATTGCAAGTGGAACTGTTCAAAAAAGTGTTGAAAAAGCTACTAAAGATGTCATTTGTGATTTGGCAGGACAAGTTAGGTATGAATCAATTATCCAACCCAGAGAGGTGACAGATAGACAAGGTAATATAACTCTTAAAGCCCAACGACTTGGAAGACTTTGGGTGCTAGCAGGAGACGTATATAATTTACCCCCTAATGCTATGCCAGTTGTGTCTGGTAATGTATCTGTAAAGGAAGGACAAGTTTTAGCTGAAGCGAGCCAGGCAAGTGAGTTTGGAGGTGAAGTAAGACTAAGAGACTCTATTGGTGATTCTAGAGAAGTTCAAATAGTTACAACTTCTATGACTTTGAATGATTTTAAATTACTTGAAGAGTCGACTCACTCAGGTGAAATATGGAATCTTGAAGCAAAAGACAATACACGTTATAGATTGAATACTATCCCTGGCAGTAAAATTGGGAATAACGAGGTAATAGCTGAGTTATCAGACGATCGTTTTAAAACTGAAACAGGTGGACTCATTAAGTATGCCCCTGGGTTGACAATTAAGAAAGCTCGTTCTGCTAAAAACGGTTATGAGGTTAGTAAAGGGGGGACTTTATTATGGATCCCTCAAGAAACTCATGAAATTAATAAGGATATTTCTTTGTTAATGATTAAAGATCGCCAATGGATAGAGGCAGGTACAGAAGTTGTCAAAGATATTTTTAGTCAAACTGCAGGAATAGTTACTGTTACTCAAAAAAATGATATTCTTAGAGAAATCATCGTGAGAAGTGGAACTTTTAAACTATGTAAAGAAAGTAAAGCACTTGATAGGTTTGAAGGTGATGGGCAAATAGTTAATCCTGGAGAAACGATCGCAAAAGGGATTAAGACTGAATCAATGGTAATGGTTCAATCAGTTGAAACACCAGAAGGTAAAGGTCTCTTGTTAAGACCTGTAGAGGAATTCACAATTCCTGACCAAGCACAATTACCGGAATTAGCGCATGTTAAACAATCTAAAGGTCCATCACTAGGAATAAAAGCATCTCAAAGACTTGCTTTTAAGGATGGCGAGCTTATTAAATCTGTTGAAGGTATTGAGTTGCTTAAAACGCAATTGATGCTTGAGACGTTTGATACAACTCCACAGATGACAGTAGACGTAGAAGTCATGCAAGACTTGAATTCAAAGAGTATTAATAGATTGAAATTAGTGATTCTTGAAAGTATTTTAGTTAGAAGAGATACCACATCTGATTCTAGTCATGGCTCAACACATACTGAATTACAGATAGAAAATGCTCAAATCGTTGCCGCTGGTGATGTTGTGGCTACAACGCAGATCTTATGCAAGCAAGAAGGTATTGTTCAACTCCCTGATGCTATTGATGGAGATCCAGTTCGTAGACTTATCGTTGAAAGGGATGAAGATACAATAACAATTGATTCTAAAGGTACTACTCTTTTGAAAGTTGGACAAAGAGTAGTTGATGGAGACTGTGTTTCTAAAGATCAACCAATTGGTGCTTGTGGCGAAATAGAGAATATTGATGGAAAGAAAGTTAAGTTGCGCCTTGGTAGACCTTATATGGTCTCACCAGATTCAGTCCTCCATGTTCGAGATGGGGATTTGGTACAAAGAGGAGATGGTTTAGCTTTATTGGTTTTTGAAAGACAAAAAACTGGTGATATTGTTCAGGGGTTACCAAGGATTGAAGAATTGCTCGAAGCTCGTAGGCCTAGGGATTCTGCTATTTTATGTAGAAAGTCTGGAACAGTAGAGATTAAAAAAGGAGATGACGATGACTCTATAGTTGTATCTATTATTGAAGATAATGATGCAATCTCTGAATATCCAATTTTGTTAGGCCGCAATGTAATGGTAAGAAATAGTCAGCAAGTAGTAGCTGGTGAATTCTTGACTGATGGCCCAGTAAACCCACATGAGCTTTTGGAATGTTTCTTTGTAGACTTGCGTGATAAAAAACCACTGATGGATGCAGCTCAGGAGGCTATAGCTAAGCTTCAGCATAGGATGGTAAGCGAAGTTCAAAATGTTTATAAATCTCAGGGGGTAGCAATAGACGATAAACACATAGAGGTAATAGTTCGACAGATGACCAGTAAAGTGCGCATAGAAGATGCGGGAGATACAACATTTTTGCCAGGAGAGTTGATAGAACTTAGACAAGTTGAAGATACAAATCAGGCTATATCTATTACTGGAGGTGCTCCCTCGGAATTTACTCCTGTTTTACTTGGGATTACAAAGGCATCACTTAACACTGATAGTTTCATATCAGCTGCTTCATTCCAAGAAACAACTCGAGTTCTTACCGAAGCTGCGATTGAAGGTAAGTCTGATTGGCTACGTGGACTTAAAGAAAATGTAATTATTGGTCGCCTAATTCCTGCCGGTACAGGTTTTAGTGGCTTTGTTGAAGAGTTGAATGCTGAAGCAGGCCCTCATCCAGATATTTTGGCAGAAGATCCTGCTGGTTATCGAAGGATACAAAATCTTAGACCTGACTATACTGTTGACATGCCTTCTTCCCCAGTTGCTAAGAATACTTCTGTTTTGGATGATCCAAGTGAAGAAGATTTAGAGGCAACTAGAAGTAGACATGGAATTGATCCTACAACGAGTAATTTTGCAGCATTTGCGCGCCCTACCGGTGATGATGAATTACCTGAAGACCAAATGCCAGATCCTGCTGCGTTGGAGGGCTTGCAAGAAGAAGGCTTGCTTTCAGATGAATAAATGAATTTTCCTACAATACTCTTTTAAATTTTCTAATATTCAGTTCTCCCACTTAAAAGTCCATCGATGATTGAACCACCTGTAGTTCCCAAGCGTAAATTACCTCGCTATGGCTTTCATACACATACTGAACGAGTCAATGGTAGATGGGCAATGATTGGTTTTATTGCATTAGTGCTTTTGGAATTTAAATTGGGACATGGCTTAATGAATTGGTGATAAAACTTCCTAAACTATCAAGTAATTCATCCTTGCTTGGCTTAAGTTCGGAAGATCTTGAAGAATTTGCGCGTCAAGAAGGTGAAAAACCGTTTCGAGGTAGACAAATTCATGAATGGATTTACCAAAAAGGAGCAAAAAGCTTAGATTCAATAACTGTACTTCCAAAAAAATGGCGAGATTCATTAGAAAATAAAGGAATAAAGATTGGAAGACTTGATGAAATCAATAGAGTTGTATCTGAAGATGAGACCTTAAAATTATTGATGGGGACTATCGATGGTGAAATTATAGAAACAGTAGGAATACCAACAGAGAAAAGACTTACTGTTTGTGTTTCAAGTCAAATTGGCTGTCCTATGGGTTGCAAATTTTGTGCCACTGGTAAGAGCGGTCTTAATAGATCTCTAAATGTGAATGAGATGGTTGATCAGGTTATTAGTGTTAGAGAAACAATGAATAGGAGGCCTACTCATGTCGTCTTTATGGGAATGGGCGAGCCACTTCTAAATATTCGAAATGTTTTAGATTCTATTGAATGTCTCACGACTGATATTGGCATTGGTCAAAGGAAGATAACTGTTAGTACTGTTGGAATACCTAATACTCTTCCAGATTTAGCAAAATTAGCTCAAGAGCGTTTAGGACGAGTTAAATTTACCCTTGCTGTTAGCCTTCATGCACCTAATCAGACCTTGCGTGAATCAATTATTCCCTCCGCGAGTTCTTATCCAATCGATTCATTACTCAAAGACTGTAAAAAATATTTAGAACTCACAGGCAGAAGAGTAAGTTTTGAATATATCCTTCTTGGAGGGTTGAATGACAAAGATATTCACGCAGAGCAGTTAGCTGATCTAATGAGAGGTTTTCAGAGCCATGTTAATTTAATAGCCTATAATCCAATTGCTGAAGAGAACTTTAAACGACCAAGCCAATCCAGAGTTAATGGCTTTAGAGAGCTATTGGAAAATAAAGGAGTTGCTGTAAGTGTTCGTGCAAGTAGAGGTATAGATAAAGATGCGGCATGTGGACAGTTAAGAAGGCAAATAATTGATAAAATAAAAATCAATTAAGCAAGAAGAAAATATGATTTGTAAGATCCTATGACTGTTATTGATTGGTTTATTTTAGTTCTTTATTTAATATTTTCTTTGGTATTAGGGATTTGTATATCCCTAAAAAATCATAATGAGGCAGACTATTTTGTTGCGGGACGTCGTCTAAATGGTTTGCTTGCAGGTATGTCTATGGCTGCAACAACGTTCTCGATTGATACGCCTCTATACGTGGCTGGTATTATTGGGACTAGAGGCTTGGCGGGAAACTGGGAGTGGTGGAGCTTTGGACTTGCACATGTCGCTATGACAGTTGTTTTCGCTCCACTATGGAGGCGTAGTGGAGTATTAACTGATGCTGCCTTTACTGAATTACGTTATGGGGGTAAACCAGCAGCTTATTTAAGAGGTATAAAAGCTTTCTTGCTTTCTGTTCCCATCAATTGTATTGGGATTGGTTATGCATTCTTGGCAATGCGTAAAGTGGCTGAATCATTGGGTGTCGTTGATGGACATATTGTGTTTGGACCCTTTACTGACACGATCCTTTTAATGGTTTTAGTTGCTTTGTTTTTGCTTATTTACACTGTATTAGGAGGACTTTGGGCAGTAGTGGTGAATGATTTTGTACAACTTGTATTAGCTCTTTTAGGCGCGTTTGCTGTTTGCTTTGTAGCACTTGATGCTTCCGGTGGTATGACGGATTTGCTAACAAAGTTAGAGGCATTGGATCGACCTGAGCTCCTTTCTTTATTTCCATGGACATTAAATAAAGATGGTTTCAATTGGTTGGATAGTTCAGGCATAAGTATTACTACTTTCTTCGCTTTTGTTTCTTTGCAGTGGTGGAGTTTTAGACGTAGTGATGGTGGTGGGGAATTTATTCAGCGTTTATTGGCTACTAAAGATGAAAAACAAGCAAGTTTGGCGGGAATAGTTTTTTTAATTGTTAATTATCTTATTCGTAGTTGGCTTTGGATTTTAGTTGGCTTGGCTGGTTTAGTTCTTTTGCCTCATCAAACTGATTGGGAATTAAGTTATCCAAATCTCGCTGTTACATTTTTGCCACCTGTTGGACTTGGATTAGTCGTGGTTTCATTAGTTGCTGCATTTATGAGTACCGTAAGTACTTCAATTAATTGGGGAGCAAGTTATCTTGCCCATGACCTGTATAAAAGATTTGTGAGGCCATCGGCTGGCCCTAGAGAAATGATTCTTATTGGCCAGGTTGCAAGTATTTTGTTGCTGCTTATTGGAGTCGTTACGGCTCTATTTAGCAACAGTATTGGTTCAATGTTCAGACTTGTTATTGCAATAGGTACAGGACCCGGTGCAGTTCTTGTGCTTCGATGGTTTTGGTGGCGAGTTAATGCTCTAGCGGAACTTTCCGCAATGCTGAGTGGTTTTTTTATAGGATTAATTACCTCAGTTTCTCCCTATTTTATAATTGAAGATTTTGGAAAAAGACTCTTATTTACTACTTCATTTACAGCTTTGATTTGGTTGCTTACTTTATTTTTTACTGAGCCAGAGTCTGAGGAGACACTAAATAATTTTGTGATGCAGGTAAAACCCCCAGGACCTGGTTGGAAAAAAATAAGGAAAAGTCTGAATATCAATCCAGTTGAAAATTTATCAGTGCTTGGATCTCGCTTCGTTTTAGGCGCAGGAATTCTCTATGGTGGATTAGTCAGTATTGGGGCTTTCTTATTACATCAAGAAAGGAGTGCTTGGATTGCGCTTTCAATTGCTGTGAGTTGCGTGTTTTTAATGAAGAAAACAAAACTAATAACTCAAAAGGTTGACCCTATATAGCCAAATGGTCAAAATTTAGAGCAGAATATAGTTGTGATTAGTTTGTAACTTTGGGTTTTTTACGAACAACTCTTTTTCCTATTTTAATTGTTGCTCTTTTTGCTATTGCTTTGTTCGCTGTAAGCGCTCGGATATGGCTCCCCGGGGATATGCTTGCACCAGCCCCAATTAATTAGTTTGCTCTTCTTCTGTCAGAGCTATGAATGATGAAAATCAAAAATTAAGTGAAAAAGGGTTGGCTAATTTGGCCATAGACCCTGATCTTTTAGCTAGAGAATTAGCTGCTCAATTGGCGGGAGATCCTTTAGATGAAATTGAATTAGATAAAATTAATGGAGATCAAGGGAATTCATCAAAAGAATGTGATCTTGCATTGAAATGGCTTCAATCGGGAAACAATGAGAGGCTTCAGGGCTTAAGAGTCTTTTGCGAACATAGAGACCCCAGAGCTCTTCCATTCTTATTGCCTTTACTTGACGAGCCTTCTCCTGTAGTCAGGATGAGTGCTGTTTATGCTTTAGGTAGAAATCCTTGTCCAAAAGCCATAGATCTTCTACTGCATTTATTGATGTTTGATAGTAACGCTTACGTGCGAAAAGCTACTGCATGGAGTCTCGGAAATTATCCTGACGCCCCAGTCTTAGAACCCCTAATTAATGCATTAAAACAAGATGTCGCTTCTGTGAGATTGTGGGCATCAAGCTCTCTAGCAGAGGTTGGACTAAATTCAGCAGATAACTCTCATCCAGCAGCGAATCAATTACTTGAAAGTTTGCAAGTAGATGGTGAACCAATAGTTAGAAGCAACTGTATTTGGTCCCTAGGCCGCCTTTATGGACTTTTGAGTGCGGAAATCCAAATTCAAATAGTAGAGACTTTTATTGCTGTTTTATTAAATGATAGGGAGCCTTCTGTCAGGTATGAAGCGAGGACAGCTTTGGAGCAATTGGATAATCCAGAGGTACAAAAAAAATTAAAATCATTAATTGATGATGGGCAATTGGTTTAATTTTTGGTACAAAAACAATTCGTTGTAATTAATAATTCACGTTTCTAGAGTTTTTTTCTATATCATGCGTGACTTAGGGGCTTCAATTTCATGCCACAACGCACATTGCGCTTTAAAATCCGACAAGATGGACGAGTTGAAGAAACCGTTGAAGGTCTTGTTGGTGAGGCATGTATTGATTTAACTGAGAAGCTTGAGGATGCCTTAGGCACCGTTGAAAGGAGAGAGCCCACCTCTGACTCCTTTCTTCGCGAAAACGTTCAAAAACAGACTATTCCTGCAGAAATCCACTGATGTCACATTTCAGCACAGTTAAAACTCAACTTCGTAAGAAAGAGTTCCTCAAACAGGCTCTAATAGACTTAGGGTATGTTCCCAACGAAGGTGAAAATTTAGTTAGAGGATATAGAGGTCAAACTGTAAAAGCTCAAGTGACTGTTGAGATGAGTGAGGGAGCGGACATTGGATTTCGTTGGAATGAAGGCTCAAAATCATATGAACTTGTAACTGACCTTGACCTCTGGAAACAATCAATACCAATTGAGAGATTTTTAGCTCAGGTCACTCAACGTTATGCTCTAAACACTGTCCTTGATTCAACTGCTCAAGAAGGATTTCAAGTGTCTGAGCAAAAGCAAAATTTAGATGGATCAATAGAATTGGTAGTTACTCGTTGGGATTCCTAAGACTGTTTCTGAAAATTGACTTTTGACCCTAGAGCTGCTTTTGAAACTAGGTCTATTAAATATCAGCCCTCAACTGATATTTATGATCCAAATGTTGCATACGAAGCAGCTAATAATGAGGATTTCGAGCTTAGTGGGAGAGATCCAGTCCTTGGAGGAAAGTTAAGGGAAAAAGCCGTTTGGGTTGATGAGAGGAAATGCATTGGCTGTACATATTGCAGTTCAGTTGCTACTAATACTTTTGCAATGGAGCCTGAACAAGGCAGAGCAAGAGCATTTAGGCAAGATGGAGATAGTGATGAATTAATACAAGAAGCTATAGATACCTGCCCTGTTGATTGCATAGATTGGGTTTCTTTTGAAGACTTAATTAAATTGGAAGAAGTTTTAAAAAATCATCATTTTAGGAATTTAGGTCTACCACCGGTTACTTGATTTTTAAAAATAGAAGTGTCAAGAATTAAAAACAGTAAAAACAATTCAATACCTAGAAGAAGGTTTGGTCGAACAGAGATTCAGATGCCAGTCTTATCTCTTGGTGGGATGCGCTTTCAACAAAGCTGGAAGGATTTAGATCCTAAAGAGATTGATAATCAACAACAAGAAATCTTGCGAAGAATTATTAAGCATGCCTCTCAACAAGGGATGCATCATATAGAAACTGCTCGTCATTATGGAACATCTGAGCGCCAAATAGGCTGGGCCTTTGGTCAAATCGATGACCCAAAAAGAATATTGCAAACGAAAATCCCACCAAATAATGACCCTTCGATATTTGAGCAGGAACTTGAGTTAAGCATTAGTAGATTAGGTTCTAAAAAAATTGATTTATTAGCTATTCATGGTATCAATATTCCTGAGCACTTAGATATGACTATTCGTCCTAATGGATGTCTACAGATTGTTCGTCAATGGCAAAAAGATGGACTTATTGGTCATGTTGGCTTCTCAACTCATGGAAACGTTGACCTGATCATTAAAACAATTGAAACAGGATTTTTTGATTATGTTAATTTGCATTGGTATTTTATACGTCAGGAAAACGAAAGAGCTTTACAAGCCGCAAAGGTAAATGATATGGGGGTTTTCATTATAAGTCCTACTGATAAGGGAGGTCATTTACATACGCCTTCATTAAAACTTTTAGATTTATGTAGTCCTCTGCATCCAATAGAATTTAATGATCTATTTTGTTTGAGGGATAAAAGAATTCATACATTAAGTGTTGGAGCGTCAAAGCCTGAAGATCTAGATATTCATTTAAGTGCAATCTCTAAGATGGATAAAATGCATGGTTTAATTAATACTATAGATAAGAGATTAGTAAATGCCTCATGTGAGTCGCTTGGACAATCATGGTTGACTACTTGGAAAATAGGTTTACCAAGTTGGGAACAAACGCCAGGAGAGATTAATATACCTATTTTGCTATGGCTAAATAATTTGTTAGAGGCTTGGGATATGGAAAGCTTTGCTAAAGATCGTTATGCTCTTTTAGGCAGAGGAGGGCATTGGTTCCCAGGCTCAAACGCAGATTGCTTGGATTGCGAGGTGAGTGAGGATGACTTGAAAAAGGTTTTGATTAATAGTCCTTGGAGCTCTGAAATACCTTTTATACTCAGAAAATTGAAAGATCGCTTGGGGGGAGAAAGAAGAGATAGATTATGGGGAATTTAGTAACCTAAAGGCTGTTTTTTGGGCTTACCAACTGATCTTGGATATTGATTAGGACATTTATGAACAGAACAAATTCTAATAATGTTCCTAATACCGCGATTGTTAGGGAGTACGAATTTATGTGTTCGGTGGATCTCTGCATTCATTTCAGTTAGAGCTTTCTTTAGTACTTGTTGCTCTGTTTCACTCCATCCCCCTTTAAATATGAGACCTTGACCTGTCGAATTTAAAAAAGGTACTAGATATTCTGCTACTACATTTGCAGAAGCAACTGCTCTTGCAATGGCATAGTCAAAATTACTCCGAAGGATCGGATCCCTTCCTGCTGTTTCAGCACGTTCAGTTATGACAGTTACACGAGAATTTAATCCAATTTCTTTAGAAACTTCTTTAAGAAAAGTCGTTTTTTTACTTGAAGAATCTAAAAGAGTAATTTTTGCATTTGGCATTGCTATAGCTATAGCTATACCGGGAAATCCACAGCCAGAGCCAATATCTATGTATTTATTAGAAAGTTCAGGGTGTTGAAGTTCTTCATTCAATGGCAACAAGCTGTCACATACTTGTGCAGTCCAGAAATCATCGCCATCAACTAAACGAGTAAGGTTGCTCTTCTTATTCCATTCTTTCAGTAACTCCTGTAACTGGATAAATTGAGCTAACTGTTTTTCACTTGGTACCCATTTAAGCTCATTCCATATCATGAAATGATTTCCCTTTTTGTTCTTTTTATCAGTAGACATTTTGAATTGTTTTTGAAATAGTCAGTCCTGAGATATTTAGATAAAATCTATACATTATTAGATCATATTTTCTTTAGTTGACGCCTTCCTCTAATTGTTACGAACTGCTTGGTGTTTCTACCTCTGCCAATAACGCAGAGTTGAGAAAAGCTTTCCGTCAATTAAGTAAGCAACTTCATCCGGATACGACATCTTTGCCAAGAGATGAAGCAACAAGGCAATTTCAAAATGTTTGTGAGGCTTATGATTTATTAAGTGATCCTGTCTTAAGGGCAAACTATGACTTATTTATAGAGAAAGAGAATAATCTTATAAGTCAGAAAAAAGAACCTTATTTAAGGAATATAGAACCTGTACAATTTTCTAAAACGATAGGAGTAAGACGACCATTATCGGGAGGAGAATTGTTTTCACTTCTTCTTTTGATCACCTCTATTTTCTTGAGCCTTGCTTTAGGAGTGTTTATTGCTTTTTTAAGAGGTGGAAACTTAAATTTTACTCCAAGTTGGTTGATGTAACTTCAATTTCAGATGATTTTATAGCTAAGTGCTTAGAATTTTGATAAGAATTCTAGGATAGAGAATTTAACCCCTCTTGGATTCCAAAATAGCATTTTTCTAGTTCTTCATCTGTGATACATAGTGGTGGCATTAGATAAACTACATCTCCTAATGGCCTAATGAAAACACCAACCCTCAATGCACTTGCTTTCATGATTTTCCCAACGGAGCTTAAATACCCTTTTTTACCTTTCACTTTAATATTAAAAGCAGCAATGGTTCCTATAATTCTTGGACATTCAATTTTTGGATCTTTAATTATTTTTTGTAGATGAGGTAGATGACGTGACTCAAAATCCAAATATTTTTGAGGGGAGCTTTCTAAAAGATCTAGGCTAGCATTGGCAGCTGCGCAGCCTAAGGGGTTAGCGGTGAAACTATGACCGTGCCAGAAAGTTTGCTTTGGATCTTCTCCAAGGAAACCCTCAGAAATCCTTTTGCTGGACATCGTAACTCCCATTGGAAGGAATCCACCGGTTAACCCTTTTGAGAGTGATATAAGGTCTGGCTTTAATCCTGCTCTTTGAAAAGCAAATAGTTCTCCACACCTTCCAAAGCCAGTTAAGACTTCATCTGTAATCAGTAAAGAATTAGCCTGACGAATTCTTTTTTCGACTTCTACTAAAAATTCTGAACGAACCATTCGCATCCCTCCAGCCCCTTGCACTAATGGCTCAAGAATTACCGCAATAGTTGGTTTCTTTAGAAGGTGATCAAGAGTTTCTAAAACCTCCTTTTCTCGTCTTTCAAAATCTTCATCACCCCACCATGTCTCGGGCCAAGGAACTCTGCTAACAGGAAATAGCATTTGTTCAAAAGGCTCGCTAAATATATTTCGTTCGCCTACGGCCATTGCTCCAAATGTATCTCCATGGTAAGCACCTTCGAATGCAATGATTTGAGATCTATTGTCACCTTTATTTTTCCACCATTGACGAGCCATTTTTAAAGCTACTTCTACTGCTGTAGAGCCATTATCTGAAAAGAATAACTTTTCTAGACCTGTTAATTTACTTAATCGATTAGCTAATAGCTCAGCTTGAGGATGAGTGAAATCTGCAAAGATAATTTGTTCTAATTCCTCTGCTTGAGTTCCGATAGCCTTAGCAATATATTCATTTGCATGACCATGAAGAGTGACCCACCAGCTACTTATGCCATCGATTATTGGAGCTCTATCTTTAGGAAGTAAAAGGGCACCTTTAGCTTTTTCAACCAATAATTGAGGCTTAGAGGATGTTAGTTGTGTGAATGGTGGCCATATATGAGGATTCTGAAAAGCTTGATTTGAATTTTCTTTCTCATTCATCAAATTTAGTTTTCTCTCTTATTTCATTTAACTTGATTGAAGTCAAAATAATCTTTTAATTAAGAAAAAAATAAAATTTTATCTTTGAATGTATTTTTTAAGCTTTTGATCTAATTGCTGTTTATTCCATTCTTGTGAAAGTACTTTTGCATTGACTTCGTCAAAGATAGGAAGACTTGCAAGAATTTTAGTATCTCCAAATTGCTCTAGAGTCTTAGGATTGTCTTTGTGTGGAGGGCCATTTAATACTATTCCTAATACATCTAAATTTCTATGTTTCAAGGCCTCTAGACTTAATAAGGTGTGATTGAGAGTGCCAAGACCGGTCCTGGCCACAAGAATTATTGGAGCTCCCCAAACCTTTAATTGGTCTATTTGTAGCCAATCCCGATTTAAAGGAACCATTAAACCACCTGCAGTCTCGATGATTATTAATTCATCTATGTCAGGTAATTTTAAATTGCTTGGTTCAACAAAAATAGACTCTTGTTCTGCAGCCCAATGTGGAGAGACAGGAGCCTTGAATTTATATCTTTCAGAAAGATAGCGGTTAGATTCAAGATCTAAGAGATTGCAGACAGTTTTGGTATCTGTACCTTCCTTTGTTCCACTTTGAATGGGTTTCCAATAGATACCTTTAAGACCTTGGACGAAAAAACTACTAACTATCGTTTTACCTACATCTGTATCTGTACCACAAATAATAATTCTT
>QCHH01000014.1 GCA_003279585.1 Prochlorococcus sp. AG-402-A08
TGATTCCGTTCACCGAAAGAGTGAACGCTTTGGCGTATGTTTCACCGCTACTATCCGTTGTTTGTAGGCGGATGCTGTAGGAAGATTTTGTCTCGTAATCGGGAGAAGCTTTGATCTTTAGAGATGAGCCATCAATGGTAAAGGAGTTGTTATCGGTATCACCTGATCCGGAAACAAAGGAGTAGGTATGAGTATCAGAGGAGTCAGGATCAGAGGATGAGAGGGTTGCAACTGTGGAAGAACTCGCAATATTTTCGTTAAAGGAAGAGGAGGAGAGACTGATATTAGATGGACTTTCATTGACTCCGTCAACAGAGACAGTGAGTGTTTGATCAGAAGTGTTCCCTGCAGAATCGGTTGCTCGAACGACAACGACATAGTCGTTATCTGAATTGGTATCGGTCGGAGACTCGTAATCTGGAGCGGAGCTAAAACTTAAAGCACCGGTTGAAGTATTGATGGAGAACTTAGAAGCATCAGCTCCGCCGTTGAGAGACCAGGTAACGGTTTCATTGGCAGTAAAGGTGTGGATAGCAGTTGTATTTTCATTGATGGATTTGCTGCTAGTTGAATCACCTGCACTCCCTGAAGGACCAGTGATGGATGCTGAAATAACATCAGCGGTTGTGAAGGAAAGAGAAGTTGTATCAGAGATGCCTGTATACGAATTATCTGAGGGATCATCAAAAGCGGTTGTTGGAATTTGAACGTAGTACTGAGTCGAGGAGTCGAGATCAGAACTAGGGTTGATTGTGATTTGAGTAGAACCAGAGCCAGTGACTTGAGAGCTGGTGACATCAATGGATTCGACCGTTGAATTATCTGATGATTTTTTAATCAGGATATTGCCACTTTCAACATCAACTGCTTCTGAGAAGGTCAGAACAATATTGCTATCAACGGCAACAGCAGTTGCATTATCCGCAGGAGATGAACTGCTTAAGGTTGGAGAAATCTCATCTACATCACTTACAGAGACAGTGAGTGTTTGATCAGAAGTGTTCCCTGCAGAATCGGTTGCTCGAACGACAACGACATAGTCGTTATCTGAATTGGTATCGGTCGGAGACTCGTAATCTGGAGCGGAGCTAAAACTTAAAGCACCGGTTGAAGTATTGATGGAGAACTTAGAAGCATCAGCTCCGCCGTTGAGAGACCAGGTAACGGTTTCATTGGCAGTAAAGGTGTGGATAGCAGTTGTATTTTCATTGATGGATTTGCTGCTAGTTGAATCACCTGCACTCCCTGAAGGACCTGTAACACGAGCAGCCTCATCAATCGTGACTGTTGCTGAACCATCTGTAATTTGAGCAGGAACACTATCTGATCCCGATGCGGTAAGTGTTAATGAAAATGTTTCATTACTTTCAGCTAAGCTATCTTCTGTCGTTGATATTGAGAATGTTTTAGATGATTCCCCTGCAGCAAAAGAAATGGTTGTATTAATAGCGGTGTAATCTGAACCAGCTGTTGCTGTGTCATTACTAGAGACAAGATTTAAAGCCTGTGCTGTATTTGTTCCTCCAGTACGACTAATTGTGACATTTCCACTATTTCCTTCTGTAATAGTGAGATCAGATATGGAGAAGTAAGAAAGAGGGATTTCTGCTATTCCATGATGGCCAGATCCACCTTCAATTAGAGATGAGTTTGTTTGGTCATTCCATGCACCTGCTGTATCCTCCCAATTTCTATGAATGCCAACTTTAGTGGGATTTGCTTCAAGTATTATTTGTCCGCGGTTACCATTTCCTCCTGGAGCTAAATATCCCCAATTTGAATAACTAAATGTGTCGCCATTAGTCCAAGTCCAATCAGAACCAGATTGCTTAAATCCGATCCAGTAAATATCTACGTATGGACTTGAGTGAGAATATGGAGATTTGTTGGTGTCTTTAAAAGTATTAATTAACCATTGATTTTCTTGTGCATCATTAATTGCTATTAAATGTCCACCTAAATTGACTGCATTAGCTTCTGCTGTTGACCAGGTAGGACCATTGACAATGGTGTAATAATTATTTCCTCTAATAATTCCAGGATCATCATCATCAATCGTGACTGTCGCTGAACCATCTGTAATTTGAGCAGGGACACTATCTGATCCCGAGGCGGTCAATGTGAGAGTAAAAGTTTCATTACTTTCAACTGAGTTATCTTCTGTTGTTGATATTGAGAATGTTTTAGATGTCTCTCCAGCCGCAAAAGAAATGGTTGTATTAATTGCAGTGTAGTCTGAGGCGGCTGTAGCTGTTCCATTACTGGAGACAAGATTTAATGTCTGGGTTGTATTTGTTCCACCTGTACGACTAATTGTGATGTTTCCACTATTGCCTTCTGTAATTGTTAAATCAGATATGGAAAAGTAAGAAAGGGGAATTTCTGCTATACCCCTGAAACTCCCACTTGCACTATTATTCATATCATCTAAATAGATGTATGGATTCCAATGATTAGGGTTATTAAATATCGCTAAAAATTTATTGTGATCTGAATCATTATTATTGATATATAGACTAGATAAGGATGTATCAAAATTCTCTCCACTTGACCATTCCCAATTGCCACTTGAATTTTTTGTTGCGCCTGTCCAATAATGATTAATTGTCCATTCAATTTCAGGACCAATATTGTCTCCTGTATATTGATATTTTGTTTGTGAGAATTCATTTCCTAGCCATGTACTTTCACTTTCATCATTAACTGATACTAAATTTCCACCTAAATTAATCGAATTACTTTCAGCGGTACTCCAAGCATGGCCATTAACAATTTCGTAATAACTATCTCCTCTAATTACACCCATGAATTTAGTCCCGTAATAATAAAAAAATATTTATGAAGTAGAGAAAATGTACCTTTTTTTTGTACTAAAAAACCTGATTGTGTTGCCTTTAGCGTGATTGCAGCACACAAAGTGATGCACTTTCCTTGATACTAAAAAATCATTCTTAATTGTACTAGATCATCTAGCTCTTGTACTTTCTAAGAGATCAACAGTTGCTGATTCTGAATCTAACGTGACCCTATCAATCTAAGACTTTCCTCTGCTGGCTGGATCTTTCTACCTTTAGCAAGGATCTCAGTGGACTCATCCGCTCTGAAATGAAAGTAATGCTCTTGGATATATTTCATGCTCGTATCTGTGTTGGCTGCAACTGTTGGGAGTGGAACGCCAGCTGATAAACGAATGGTGATATAGATCTGGTGAACTCTTAGAAAGAGAAAAAATCTTCTTTTTGTCTTAGCTGAACTCGTGAAAAATTATTATTTTTGGAACTATTTTTAGTTGCTAAAAGCGAATCAAAATAACTGATCTTTTTTATTTTAGTCTGAGATTGATTTGATGATTGTATGTTAGCCATTGATAATAAAGATTTTGTGGATTGATTCTCTGTCTTGATATTGATCTGACTAGTGTTTACTCCTTTATATATATTTTGGATAGATTGGATCCTCAAAAGACTAGATCCTCCTATGGCTATAACGGCCAAACTACCAATCCCCCAAAATTTCGAAGGTGGTAAGAAATTTAGTTTTTTAATATTTGGCTTTTCTGATTTTTCGTGATTTACTGTTGCTGGCGCAAAAGTTACTTGATCTTCTATCTTTTCTTTTACTAATTCAAGATGTGAATTATCGTCTACCTTTTCAACAAAGTGATTTGTTTGATTGTCTAGGATGTTCTGAAAGAAATAACCTATTAATGCAAATATAATTAATAGACAGAGTATTAATATTGCATCTGTAGGAATTGAAATTGTACTAGCGTCGGTTAACTCAAGCTCAGTGATTCCAATGGGCATTTAAACTCTATAACTCTATATATTAAAACTACCCTCAAAAAATATAGCTAGACTTCTTTACTTATCTATTTAATTTCTATGACGTAAGCCATACCAGATAATATTCTTTTCTGAGTGAATGACTACCTTTTAACTTGACTATTCGCACCCTCTCTCCTACTGAAAAGTCTTGCTTCGACTAATAGATCAGCAATTAGTTTGCCCTTATTACCTTAATTTGATTACCAGCTTCACTTAATTTCATCAACTCCTTTTCAGCTTCATCAGTAAACGTTTCGACTCTTCTTGCGTAAACAGCATCTGCATTGAAGTCTTCGATCATTTCATAACCAAAGAACTCCAATAATTCCTCTGTATTCTTAAAACATCTATCACTCCACTCATAATTCTTGTTCCCCTTCGCATTTTCATACTCATAGCACTCATAAAAATAAACAGTTCTATATCGCGCTACTAATGCAAACTCCTTTTGTTCTTTTTTTGGGAGTTTGTCGTAAATCATCCAACCGATTACTAAGACTGGCATGTGTCTACATCCTCAACTTTTTTATTCCACTCACGAAAACTTGAACTGCAACTGGGTGAAGGTTGTTCTCGAATGCTTTTTAACTTTTTCCATCTTGTGTAGAGAACGCCAACCAACCAACTATCAGTTAATGACTTTGTACTATGTTTTAATAGGTTCTCTTGCTTCTTATTAAACTTGACTGAATCAAGAATTTCTTGTTCCCAACCTATTTTTTCAGTCATTGACTTTTGCCCTCAACTTGTAGAAAGTCTCTTCACATTGATAGGGATTACCCTCGTACTCATCTGGGAAAGATTTCATCCAAGTAGGAATTTCCATCGTCACTGGATGACCACCTTTGATGTGAAAGACAACCTCTTTGTTTTTTCGTCTATTAAATAAGGAGTAAGACTCATATTGCTACCTATTCATTTTATCAATACCTTCCTATTAACTAATCTGCAAAAGGGATTTCTTGATTTTGCTACCTTATCAGCATCCTCAAATTTGTCTACGTGAACTATTTCTTTGATGACCATCCCTCCAACGAAACAAGAAACTTCCACTTTCATTGTTGACCTCCTCTCATTTGGAAATGAAGAGTTCATTTTAATTTATATATTCATCAAAACTCACTCTCGTACTTCAAGCAACAGATATAGTTTACCCTTCCTCAGATTCCCTTTTATTTATTTCTAACGAATGATTTTGTAATGTATTTATAAATCATTTTGCTATCAGTGACTGACCTTAATTTTCCACAATAAATCGCTGCTTATGTGTATTTTATAGTTCTTCAATATTTGAAGATTTTAAGTCCAAGATATCCGTGCCTTAATTGCGAATAATGTATTCTCATTGGTTTCAAAAGAATGATAAGGAAGAGATTCATTCTTTACTTCTTGATCCTCTCATACTAATTTGAATACCCTTCATTGCGTAGTAGATCATATTTCGATGCATGGTCAGCGATTGAACTCTTTCATCTCTATGACTAAAGATGGGCTTAGTTTTTTAAGTACCATCTTTTTCTTTTTTGCTTTTGCCTCAGACTTTCACTTCATCTAGTTCTGGAAAAAGCATGTTGATATAGGCCATTATTATCACAACTAATGGAGGCATATTCGTTTTATCTTCTTTTGTGAGTCGCTTTATCTCTGCTAGGAAACCCTTAGCTTCTTGCTCGCTAATTTCGTATTCTGAGTTCTTTTCTACTTGTTCAACGAGCGATTGGAGTTGATTAGCAGAATCCATCATTAATTTATTGTTCTATACCAATAAAACGAATGAGATATTTGACTACAAGTATAGATTAAGAAAACTTATCATCTCTAAATGTCAGGATTTAGGATTGGGAAGTTTGGGATGCATTATTCTTAGAATACACTTTATTTCGTTGGATGGTATCTCCAGTTAAGTATTAATCCTTAGATTCATTTGACTTATTTATCCAGCCAATCTAAGTGAGCTCATTTCTAAAGGATTCTGCTTTCTTGGTTTTTTTATTTCATCTTGAGAGAATAACCCGAATGAATCAGTATTGGTGACTTCTGGACATTTTTTATTAGGACCACATACAAATAAATATGTTTCACCATTAATACTTGCATCTGGAAGCTTTATACAAATAGCTCCAAAGTTCTTCTCAAGCAATGTCCATATTTTTTTTTTATCTATACATTCTTGAAAGAGATTGTTGAGTTTATTTTCACTACTAACCCCTTTCATATTTAGAGTAAAATAACGATTAATAAAATTCTCCTTAGCATCAGTTTCAGATTCTTTGCTAAGTATACGTGCCATGTAATGGCAGTCATCTAGAACATATTCTTGACTATCTAATTTAGATAGTACCCATCCAATATCTTTTTCACTAACCCCTCTTTTACTAAGAATAAATTCGAAGGCTTGTTCTTGAGTAGGACCCTTCCCCATCTAAAAGGCTCCATAAATTTGTAATTGATTATGACATATCAAACTAATATTTGTATCTTTCCTGTCTCCTTACTCAATAGGTTATACGTCTTCAAAAAGTTTTTTCAAAAATGTCAAGAGCTTTTAGACAGCTGTTTCTATGCGTAGTTAAAAAAGTCTTTTATGCTGGACACCTTGGCTATAATTAGCTACTGCTTCTTGTCCTCAAAGCATTCTTGAAGAACTAGGAATTAAAAACTGTTGCCTATCTAGACATGTAAAGTAGGTGCTTTCAATTAGACTTATGGCGTTCAAGAGCTTTGTTTTTGCTTGATTGTGAAGTCAAATAACTCTTGATGGAGGAGAACCTATGAAATTTTTGAACGTCATTTAGTTGCTTTCATAGATGGAATGAACTGTAGGTAAAATGTGCATAAAGCAGTCAGAGAACTTTATCGTTTGTGTGATTAAACTATGTACCTATTTACAAATTAGATGAAAAACCTTTCTAAAGTTATTGCAATTAGTATCGTTGCGATTTTTATCCTTTCTGCTTTTGCAGGATTGTTTGGCACACTTTTTACCAGCTAATCAATTTTCTCATGACTTATAAAATCATCAGACATGATAAAGAATCTGATGATATTACTGAGCAATCATTTGATAGCTATGACGAGGCTTACGATTTATTAGAGGAAATATATTCAGATGTTTGTTGTTCTGATGCTGATTATGGGGAACGTCCCTATTATGAAATTATTGAGGTAGAAGAATGAAACTTATAGAAAGTCATAAGCGGCTGATTTCTTGGTATCAAAATAAGCTGGGACTCAGTGAATATGGAATGCTTTGGCTTGTTTTTTTTGAAAGGAGTTTTTGTTGCTCTGGTATTTGCAAGACTAATTTTACATTAGATGTTTGATCAAGAAGCTCTGTTTGAATATCTAAGTTCACCAGAGGGAATTAATAAAATTATTGTTGGAATTATTCTATTGGGAGCTATTAATGCAATCTTTATCACTTATAGCCTTAGGAGTACTTATGGAGCTATAAAAAAAGAAAGAGAAAAACTAAAAATTCAACAAGCTAAAATTGATCAATTATCTCCTAAAGAGGAATAGAATAGATGTCTCTTTTCAAACTATGGACTAAAGCATCGAGGGGTAGACGACTCAATCTTAAACGCGTCATTTTTTTTCCACTAATTGTTTATGCAGTGTATCTTTTGATGGATAGTTTTATGCCTTTATTTATGCTTGGATTTGTAGTATGGTTGTTGTATAACTGGACGGGGAAAAGGAGATTTTGGTGATAAATAAATTGCATTCAGAGGAATGAATAAGTGAAAATAATATTTATGATTACTATTGTTTGTTGTCTTACTTTCCCTAGTATGCGTATAACTCTTGCCGCTTTATTAGAAGCTACATCTGATTATTTATATGATTCAGTAAAGAGGGAAAACACGTTCATTCCTTATTGGCTAAAGCAAGTTAGCAATGACTGAGCATTTGCTGCTATGATTTTCAAATTTTGTAAAAGCTTATTAATAGTTAGTTCAATTCTATTCGTCTTCTTATAAGACTGTTGATAGTCCTTCTTGCTGTAGTTGATAGTCCTTCTTGCTGTAGTTGATAGTCCTTCTTGCTGTAGTTGAGAAAATCCTAAATGTTCTAGCTATTAAAAAATGATAGTCTTGTAGATATTAGAAGTACATCAACTAATAAGCTTAGTTTAACTCTATGTATATTTGCAGTACTCTTGCAGAAATTTTTTTGCCTCTTGATCACCTAGATTGGCTGCTTTTCTCCAGTCTTCACAGGCACCTTTTATATCTTTAATTTCTTTTTTGACATTGGCACGATTAAAAAATGAATCTGAATCTTTAGGGTTGATTTTTATTACTTGTGAATAGTCTTCAATTGCACCCCAAAAATCTCCTTTTTGAAATTTGGCAATACCTCTATTGAAATATCCATCCGCATACAAAGGATCAAAATTTAATGCCTTATTTTGATCGGAAATTGCACCATCAAAATCACTTAAATGACGTTTGGCATTTCCTCGCATTGAGTAGATAAGGCAAATCTGAGTAGGTGAAAGTTCTAATGCTTTGCTGTAGTCGAGGATTGCCTCTTTATAGTCTGTAAGTTCGAATTTATCTTGTGCTCTATTAAAAAAATATTCATAATTTCTTGTGCTTGTGTTTAGATCGTTTTTATCTCTTAAAGTAACCATCAACCCTGCACCGACAACTACAGCAGTCGATCCAAGAACAAGATCCTTATTAACCTTGAGCAAAGATAACCCAGCAGCAGTAGCAGCACCAACTCCCAAACTAATCGCTGTATTGCGGAGTTTCATTCTTTAATTCTTTCTCCACTGACATTGATTTGCGTATCTTTCATACATACTTGCAAAACCTTTTTCAACTAGGTGTTCTTGAATATTGATAAGATCTTTGGATAATTCAGCGACTGTTCTGCCATATCGATCTTCAGTGATACGGTGAATGTTTACTGTTGATCCAGCAATTAAATCATTTAGATAATCTCTTGCTGCTTTTGCAGGAATTGGATCAGCTTTTTTACCTCGTAATTCAGGAGTATCAATACAAGCAAGTCTGATCTTTTCTCCTTCGGTCGTTGTACAAGTATCCCCGTCGTAGCACCTTTGAATTGTGACTGTTGGTAGTTTAGGAATAGTTGGGTAAGAAATTATTGTCTGCAAGAGTACAATCATCGCTATTACAAAGACAAGGAAGAATGCTGAGAAAAATCCAATAAGGAGATTTCTAATAAATTGCTTTTCAGATTTAAGCTTATCTTTGGACATTTTTATTTAGTTTTTACTCTTTCTGGGGGATGGCATTCCTTGTATTCTTAGCCAATTTCAAAAGGTATAGTTATCAAACAGAGTGTTTTCTAATTTATCACTTTATTTACTTGCTAGAGGCTAAATAATTTTTAGGAGTGTTCATATCAACTTGTGAAAGAATTGAATTTTAAAACTAAGGTTAAAATTGTCCAAATCATTCACATTTCACAATTGAATCATAAACAAGATATTGAAGAATTAATAGCTGATTCTATGACTGGTCTTATGATCCGAGCAGAAAGACTTAATGAATTTGATCAATTAGCTATTAGTCAAGAGTTTAGAGAGTGGTTAAATGAGGGTGTAAGACTTGAGGATATCTTAAAAATAGTGACTAACAAAAAATTATCATAAATTTAGAGGTAGAAATTCATGCTGCAATTTTTTGAATATCTAATAGTTTAGCGATATCACTATCTACAATATCTCCTTCTTCTTTACGCTTGACGAATTTATCAAAATCAATAACATTAACATTTTTTCGCTTCAGGTCAGAACTTTTATTTAAGTAATCGAGCGAAACTAGAAATACAGGAATAACACAGAATGGAATTACTAAGATGTAGAATTCAAGAGGCATTTGAATTTATAATCATGATCTTAGCTTCACTTAGGTAGTCAATGTTTGCAATAGAGCTGTGAGTAATTTGCTGCTTTCCTTATAAGTTACTGGCTTTAAGAAATTTAATGATTTATCTGGTAATCCATTTGTAGGTAATTTTTCTGAAATAAAGCTCATACTATATGCTTCGTTGAGTATTGGCTCCTAACCATGTTATGCAGCGTGGTCCTTCAGTTGACCATACCTATATCTCATTATGTCTATGACTTGATCTTTTGTACTCCAGTTTTTAATTCGATCCTTAATGGTAAGTAGCTGTGATTCAGTAAGTTCAAGACGTGCTTTTTCCAGATTTGTCATTTAGTTAAATACTTGTGGCAGTGATGATGATGATTTGTAAGCAGAGCAAACAGCAAAGGGTAACCATGGAGCCTCAAATACTATGGTTGGATGAATCGATTTTCACATGTCTGTATAGCTTGTCAATTCTCTTGATGAACTAATTTCTTGCATTTTCCTTTTCAGAGTCACCATAATCGCGTTCTTTCATTTTTTCAAAGTCATCTCATCTTAAGCCACTTTGGAATCTTCCTTTGCATGTAATTCTTTCTTGATCTTGGAATACTTCCTGCCAATTTTGTATTGTCTATGGAATAAATTTAACTGGTTACTGTCATCATTTGTCGCTTTAGATTCTATCTCTGCTATTGGTTTAGTCATTTGACTCCATACAAAAAGCATCGCAAGTGCAGATACAAGTAATGGAAGATATGCTTTAATTAAACTAACTACTACAAGAGTAGTTATAAAACAAAGAGAAAAGAGAGTCCATTTATGAATTTTACTATTTGCTATTTTTTCCTTTTTTTGTTTTGAAGAAGGAATGATTGGCAGATCAGGAGTCATTCGTTTATCTAGTTGTAGGGGTATTGGATTAGAGGATGCAGTAATTGTTTTATTTTCTTAATAAGATATTGATTGAAAATCAGCTTTATTTGTGAGACATTTTGCTATTTAATTTAGTTAGCTTAAAATATCGTCCCTTTTTTGATAACGGAGATACATTGTTTGATAATGCCACAGAGATTCTTTTTTAACTAGATAATTTTTAACAAATTCAATCAAGCTTGTAAATGTTTCTAGATGAATCTTCCATAGATCTTAGTAGTTTGCTGACTTTTTATAAGTTTCATTCGCTGTACTTTTATTTAACTATTTTTTTTGAAAGGCCAATTATAAAGAGCAACCAGTGATATGATCTTATTAAATAGCTGGCCTAGGAATTAAGAGATATTCGTAAATCAGAGTCATTATTTTATTTCGCATTGTAATTCTGCTAATGCTTCATTAGGAAGGCCAAGAAAGGTATCTAAGATTTGATTTCCAGTTTTCGGGATAATAGAAATACCTACTAACTTTGTTTTGCCATTATTTTGAAGAACAAGACCTTCTGCTTGATGTAATTTACTTTTTACTTTTCCTGTTCTGAGCAAGGTCTTAACTATTAACCCAGGAAATTTAAGCATAGATCCAATGCTAAAAAGAAATTTGGATTCAAATTTCAATAACACTTCTCCAGAACTCTTATTAATAGTTCCTTCTAGTTGATCCATAGACATTTCGATCTTCAAACCTGGAGGTAATGGCAGATATAGAAATCTTGTTGTTTTTGAAGTAAGAGGAGGAATGAAAAATCTGTTAGGTGAAAAGCTTATATGCAGGAGATTTTTTTTTGGATTTGGAATTAATGTCGCTTTACCTCCTCCCCCGTAAGCATCGTAAGTAAAAGGTGGATATTTGCCAATTTTTAATCGACATCCTTCTAAACTCTTTAATTGCATTGGATACTTTATAAAACGTTGCTCATATCGTATGAGAAATCTATTTTTTCACCAAAAATAACTATACCTATCTAATCTTACTTATTTTCTGCATTTGCAATATTGAGAGTAGTTAGTCATTCATTTTTCTTACTCAAATGCATTTATAGATGCGAGTAAGGTCTGACTTGCCTCACTTGTCAAGAATATGAAATTTAATCATTATGTTCATTTGGTCATTCCACTTAACATTATGCACTTCACAAATTATAATCTAATATTAAATAACGTTCTTGATGTCTGACAACTTAACTCCAGATTGGTCCTCAGAATTTGAACACTATAAGAAACTTTCTAGAGAGGTATTTACTAATGAAGATATAATCAATTTTTTTAACCAAAATCAGAAAGCTTTTTATCTTGATAATTTTTCTTCTAGCTGGGCCAAAATGATGGAGGCATATGAAGTCAAAGAGAGCTTAAGCTCAGATGATCTAAATAAACTTGAAGAAATGCAATGGCAGGAAATGCCTGATGCATTAAAATTATTTGCTTATGATTTTTGTATTAAGAATGGATTTTGTTTTACAGGGACATCTAATTAATGTAATAATCAATTTTATATAATTTCAAGATAAAATATTTTTATATAAAAGTAGATATCCAGAATAAAATATAGAAATTTATTTTATTTTTAGAATAATAAATTGTAGTTTTTTGTATTCATAAATTTTTTAAATAACTAAAGACTAGTTATGGATATCTCCTTTTTTTTTGTCTTTTAATCTCTGTCGATTAGAAAGCCATGATTTAAAGTTTTCATCCTCTACTTTCTCTCTCCACTCTTTAGATGATATGGGTAGCTTTGTTTTTTTCTTTTGCTTATTTTTACGCAACGTTAAATATAAATTTAGATAAGCTGCTATTACTAAAAGAAAAAGGCAAATGGTATTGATATTCATTTGTTTAGAATTTTTATTTCTAAGTAAAGGATAATCAACTTGATCCAAAAAGCATAGCAATTAAAAAGGGTAGCTTTTTTTAGGATAATAATTGAGGCATTAAGTTAGTGATGTAAACCAGTCATTTTAGAGACAAGTCCCTTGTTTTTTGGGGCTTCAGAATCAGTTAATAGTAATTCATATTTAGTTTCCATCCCATTATTCAAATTACCTAACAACTAATCATAATCAGACTGTTTGTAATCTCTACATGAAATGTTGATATAGAGAGTATGATATCGGTCCACTATAGATATATTTTTTAAATATGCTAGAGACCACAAAAGAAGAGTCAATAGCTCGTTCATCATCTTTCAAAATCTACAGTTGACACATTAATATTCAATCGACCTGCATGAGGTAGACGTTATAACAAGGTGGTATATCATCTCAATATTTTCCCAGAATTTATCCTTAAGCCGGAGAATTAATGAAAAGTCTCTTTAAATTCATTTTTAATATTCATATTTATATCACAAAATTTGAGAATAGATTCACTTATTAACTTTTCAATGTTGGCAGAAGTTCTCCAGCCATATTCTTCACTAAACGAGTCAAAAAAGACATGTTGATCTTTTTTTTACCTTAAATATTTGAGAAACACTTAGATCAAGTCATACTGTACGTATAGGCAATAAGTAATTCATGTCGAAAAAAAACGTTTTAGGTACTGAGCTTAAATCTTGTAGTTGTAATCCTATGACAGGGTGGTATAGAGATGGCACGTGTAGAACAGACATGTCTGATCAAGGAATGCATACGGTTTGTGCTGTTATCACTGAACAATTTCTTTCTTATAGCAAAGCTCAAGGGAATGATCTATCTACCCCACAAATAGGATTTCCTGGATTAAAGGAAGGTGATCACTGGTGTCTTTGCGCTCCTAGATGGAAAGAAGCATTTGATGATGGAATGGCTCCTTTAATTGATCTTGAGGCAACAGAAGAGAGTACTTTAAAAATTATTGATATTGCGACTTTAAAAAAATTTTCCCATCATAGATAATTAATTAATGATATCGAACTTATTACAAACAATTTTTGCTGAAATTAAGAAACCTGAAAAAAGTTATTAAATGTATTTAATATCAAAATAAATCTCGTATCCCCTATCTCATATCTCCTATCTGGTAGATAAAAATTGAAAAATAAACATGCCTACGTTTATCCTACAAATCTAGGATGCATCTCAAATAAGAAGAGTAGAATCAGAAAAAGGACGAATATAGTGCGGACTAGCAAAAGACTGAGTAAAAATATTTCTATCAATTAAAATTAATTCTAAAGTTGAATAAACTCAACTTGCACTTAATTTATTTCAAGCTAGAAAGAATAGAATAGATAATTAACATGCTCACTACATCCTCTCGTATTCGAATACAAGAAATATTAACTAGACTCTCAATGGGAAATGAGGTAACCCTTGAAGAAAGGATTTTTCTAAATAAATATGCGACCAGCAATCAAAACGTATCTAGTTGGCTTAGAAAAGCCTCACGTCTTCAACGAAAACAACCCATTTCAGATCCAATTGATGAATTGCTAAATGGACTTGATCTCAATTCAGACGAACCCAATTCAACATTCAATCCTGATCAAGATGATTTAGGAGAATGGTTCTCCGGATCACCTTCATGGATTAGACGAAGCTAGCAGTGCAATCAGATGATTAGTCAAACTTTATAAAGAGAAACCTAAATATGGCGGTTGACAATCAAGCCGCTTTTTCTTTCTCTTTCTTTTCTAGCTTTAATAGATCAATAACATTGGAACTGATAGGTTGAAAGTCTTCATCCTTAGCAGAAGCAATAGAATCCTTCATTAGAAGCTTTACAAGAGCAGTAATTGAAGACGTTAGCAACTTTAAGCTCTCAAAAATATTTCCTAGCTCTTTAGTAATCTCATCTTGATGCTTGCCTTTACTCATTAATGTCGAGAAAGTCCAAGCTGCCAGTCCTACAACAAGCAGAAAAACAACCGTAATCATAATAAAAATTAATACAAATCATGTATATCTACTCCTCATAAATAAAGCAAGGCAAAAAAAAAATATTCTTTGAAAGTTTGATAAATCTAAAATATTTGATTGATTTTCGATAGTGTTTTTTTAATTAGTAAATTATTGACGAAAAATTTTATAGCATTTTAGTTTCACTTCAACAATTTGACCAATCTGATTGCACTATTCATTGCTGACTCTACGCCTCCACAACTATCCATATCAAACCAATCACCACAAAAACCAATCTTACTAGTCGAAGACCACTGTAATCCTTTGTCTAATAGATGATCAAGAGATTGAGAAGCTCTCCAATCCATTTTATCTATAAGTTTTGATTGTAAAAATATATCAATAAATATTCGATAGTTTACAAATAATGATGTCAAATATTTAATAATATTATCAAAATCAATTTCGATTAGATTATTGAAATAAAAGTAGTGTAAGAGAACAATCATAGATCCATCCAATTGTTTTTGAAAAATAATTCTTTCAAGATTTAAATCTTCTTTAATTACATCTGAAAAAATTATTTGTAGATACTGATTGTTAAAGCTTTGAACTAATTTTAAGTTGGAAACATGTAAAATATAAATTCTTCGTTTAATAAAAGTTAGTTTATTTGCTTCTCTTAATAATTCATCTACTATTTTATCTTTGCCTGGAATAAAAGCATTTCTAAGTGGTAAAGATTTAATTTTTAGAATTTCCAAACATCTTTTATGAGCTATTAATGAACTTGATAAAATTAAATTCTTAGATTTAATAATCCTTCCATTATTAATTTGTATATTCCATAAATCATTTGCACGTTGCATAGAGTTGGCAAATGATTGAAATAAAAAATTTATATTGTTTGGGTTAGTAGATTGATTAATTATTTCCTCACAAAAATTTGCCATAAAAGGTAAACTTCTATAAGTTTTATAATTTATAGATACATTATTTAAAACGCCAAATTCATTAATTAATAAAATATCCTTTGAGATATCTACCAATTTTTGTGAATTTATCAATGGTGCTACTAATGTCAATATATCTTGTGAAATATGTTGACTAAAATCAATAGATGGTAAACCATGATCAAATTCAATATATTTATTTTTTCTTGATTTTCTCGTTGTTCCTCTCCCACCTATTCTCCTGCCATGTTCAACTAACAATATGGAAGCCTCAGGAAATCTTTGATTCAGAAATGATGAGAATGTACAAGCAGATATACCTGCACCTAAAACTATAAAATCATAAATATTATTCATTAATATGGTAAATATAAATCACGGCTACTTGCGATCTTACCTTCATCTTCGAAAAAGTCTCTTAAATCATATTCTTCGTTTGCGGTAACATAATTACCGCAATCTTTTCGAATTTTCTCTATTGTATATCGCCAAAGATCTTTAACAAAGTTTTCATCTTCTGGAAAAGCTACAAATTTTAAATAAGTATTATTTAATGCAAACTCACTAGAAGATTCTGAGGAGAAACCCTTTTCCTTGGCTTCGCAAAATTTGCTTGCAAATCTTTTACCAACTGCATTTTGAGCTGATGTTAAATCCAATTCCATTGCTTGTGAAATCGCAGACTGCGAGAAAGAAACTAATAATAAAGTTATTACAATAGATATAAATGATATTTTTTTCATTATATTTATAATAAAATTGGAAATTAATTTATAGAATAAAAAATTAGCTTTTAAAAAAAGTATTTTCTAATAATGAATAGCTAATTTTTAACATTATATCTAAAAAATTATAGAAGTGAGTGCAAATGAATGAAATCAGTGAAGCATTATTTTTGAGGGCAAGCATTATTTAATTACGATTTGCAGCTATTGATTGATCTGGTGCATGTTTTTATGAATGAAACAGGAAAGTAGTTCGGAGTAGTGATTATTATCTGCGATTTTCAGGTTAAGATTTTATTTTACTTCCAGTTCTTTTCACTTGGTAGACATGACAATTTCTTTGCTAGAAGTTGTATCCCCAAAGATTATTTTATAACTTAAAAATCTTTCATTTTTTACTTAGATGCTTGCAAAGTGGCAGGTGTATAGTACGCTAGTACTAGCTCTTAATTCTTTTAAGTGGAAATTCTCTCTATTCTGTTCTTCTTGCAAAGTATGCTTTTGATTACTTCAAGTATTCATACTTCGCGTTATTAGAATAAAAAACTAAACTCTTATTTCATTTTTAGAGTTTTAAGCTTCGAATTGATTTAATCGTTCGGTATTCCTGCCTCATAGCTCTGTCTGGGTTGTTATTCTTGACTTTTCTATAATTAATTATGAATTCTGGTGCTGAACGTTTTAATGGTTTGATGGCCATGTTAGGTATAGTTGCGGGCATTGGTGCATATGCCACAACTGGACAAGTAATACCTGGAATCTTTTAGATAGCTTTCCATAATCGATAAAAAATAGACAATATAAATCAAAAGGCTACTATCTATTTTGAACTACTCAAGATTCTGTTTCATATAAGAAAATCAATCTTGACTAGTTTTTTTTGAAGTTTTTAAAGCAGGAGCGTTCATACCATCATAGTTTGGCCCAACCATGACTCCTACTATCGCGAATAGAACAATAAATGCAATTCCTAAAAATGGAGCTGTAGGTGCTGGGGTTAATAATAAACCACCAAAGATTTACAGCAAATCTTTATTTTTTTGAAATTTGTTACTGAATTTACCGACATTGATTTTTTTCTGGCTATTCTTTGTTTATGTTTATTTAAGGAGGTGATCCATTGTCGTATCTACCAATCGGTCATGAGTCATTGGAAATAAAAAAACTTTTTGGTTCCGTTACTCCTGCCTTGAAGGGTTTTATAATTAATAGATTTATATAGTTACCTTTATCTATTAATTAAAAAACCAGCTATAAATTAGCTGGTTTTTTTTTTGCTCAATCCCCAACCTCCAGAACTATCTTTTAATGACTGACCATGTTCCAATTGTCTCTTGATATATCTTGTGAAAAGGTTAAGCTAAAGACGTAGATGTTACTCTCTTCTGGCGATGTATAATGAAGAAAAGATAGAAGTCGCAGAACGAAGGATAATTGAGTTGAAAACCTTAATCAATCACTGGAAGACAAGTAGTATTTCATCAAGAAGATCAACTATAGATTTTGTCGAAGCAATTCTTTCTGAGAAACAAGATCCTAAAGCAGCTTAAGTTTTTCAAAGCTTTTATTGTTAAAATTCATTTTTCTATTCACACATTATTTTTAGCTTTATGTATTGAATACAACTAAAAAGATTTTTAATAATAAAATTTACGGTAAAAAATAAAAAGTTAATTATACTATTAACAAATTTAGATCTCTGCAGGAAATGAAAACTGATCTTTATTTAAATTTGAAAGAGTTTCTTTGGAATAGTTTAAATAAGTTAACTAATAGCTTTAGCAATTTAACAGTTAATAATCTTGGGGATGGATATATTAAATGCTTTTGGGAAATTAGCTCCCTTGACAGCTTGAGAATTGAGTTTAGTAAAAGCTGTTTTTGTGCTATTAGATTATTTGATATTAGTAATCATAGAAATAAAAATAATTCCACCTGTATTATGAAAGAGATTCAGATTAGCAAATTTCAATCTTCTATTACATTTCCTATCCCTATAAATAAAGGTGTTTATTATTTTGAGTTAGGTTACCGTAAAAAAAATGGTGAGTGGAGAAAGATTGCCTATCAAAGTCTAAACTTGGGATATAGGATCAAAAAAGTAATAAATATCTTTGATAATGATAATTGGTTTGGTTCTAAACTAATGAAAAGTAAAAATAATTTTAGTTTTCATGAAAAGGCCTATCAACTTTCACTTAATTCACAAATTGGGGGTTCTGAAAATATTTTCAATGACTATGAAAATACTTAACTTTTTATCTTTATTTTATGAATTTGAATTCTTTTTATTAAATTCTGAGAACAATCTATTTTTTTTCGTAGACAGCTTTAAAATGTAGAGAAGTACTATAATTGAAGTATGAGCAAAGAGTTATCAATTCTTAAAATTTTAAAAATGCAAGGTTTAAGTAATATTGATATTGATCAGATTGTTAATTACTTAGAGACCTTAGATTTTGATCTGAGTAAAACTAGATATATAGGTAAAATCATTGCAAAAAATGAAAGGTTAGCAAAATATTATTTTTTCCGAGAAAAATTGAAAATCGATATTAATTCTTTAGATGATACTTTTCATATTAATGAGATTTTTGATCAATGTATAGATTGGAGTGAATTTTGGCGATTACTTGTTATTAAAAAAGGCTTTTGCTGTATTAAGCTATCTGGAGAGTTAAATAGTAAAGTAAGATTTATTTTTTTGTCAGGTCCAAATATTCTCTCAGGACCTTTATCAGATTTATCAGATTTATCAGATTCTATCTATGAACATGTAGATTATTGATGATATTTTTTATACTTAATAAGAATTTTTAGCTGCATAATCTTATTTTGTATCAATTCGAATATTTTTCGTTTTTTTTATTTTTCTGTTTTAAGATTGTTGCAGCGTATTGTTGATTTTGTCTACTTATTTAATTACAGGTGCCAATAGAGGTATTGGCTTAGAACTTGTTCGTCAATTGAAAGCTAGAGGAGAAGATGTGATTGCTACTTGTAGATCTGCGTCTAAGGAATTGGATTCTCTATCAGTAAGAGTTGAGACAAATATAGATATCACTTCAGGAGACTCGGTTATTAAGCTGAGAGAGAAGTTAAATGATATTAGAGTTGATGTCTTGATTCAAAATGCTGGAATTGCAGAATTTAATTCTCTTTCAAATTTAGACCCAAAAAGTATCTCTCATCAATTTGAGGTGAATGCATTAAGTCCTCTATGTTGTGTTCAAGCTATGCTTAGTAAGCTTAGTGAATCTGCAAAAATAGCTTTAATTAGTAGTCGCATGGGTTCAATAGAGGATAATAGTTCTGGTGGTTCCTATGGATATAGAATGTCCAAAGTTGCATTATGTATGGCAGGTAAATCCTTATCGGTCGATTTAAAGCCTAGAGGTATTTCGGTGGGAATTTTACATCCGGGTTTAGTCAGTACTCGAATGACGGGATTTACTTCCAGTGGTATTCAACCTAAAGAATCAGTCAAAGGACTGATCCAAAGAATTGATGAACTTACACTTGAGAATACCGGCACTTTTTGGCATGCAAATGGTGAAATCTTACCTTGGTAAAAGATTTTGCAATATATTTTTATTTACTAGATTGACTTTAGATTAGATATTCAAATATCAAATAATTTATATGTTTTTTAAAATTATATTCTCCCTAGTGTTTTTCTTAATTTTTTAACAAAGCTAATACCAACTCCCGGTATGGTTAAAAGTTCTTCATCAGAAGCAGAAATAATTGATTCTGGTGTCATGTATCCTGCTTCATAGAAATTGTTGCAGTTTTTTGCTCCAATTCCTGGAATAGAAGTAAGGTTTTCACATCTATCGGAAAACTCTCCTTTTTGTTGATTAAAAATACTTGAAAATTTTCTTTTTGTATTTAATAAAAATTTTTTAATGAACATTTCTTTTTCTAATGCATATTATCAATATGCATTAGAAAAAACTTCTTGCAAGCATAATTTTTTTCTTTTCATGGTTAAATTATCAATAGCGGAAGAAAAATGTATATAAAAATACAAAATAAGCGTATATATATATGCTTTCCTTATGTTTGAATTTGTTTTTATTAGTATTGCTTGATTGATCTCCTGTTTGCTACTTGACTTTGTAATCAGATCCTGCAGATTATTTTTAGATATACATCCCTTCCTTTGTTCATAACTGTGTGTGGCCAGAAAGGTGGAGTAGCTAAAACTTGTACCTCAATTCATCTCGCAAGTGTATGGTCTTCTCAAGGGAAAAATGTTTGTTTAGTTGATGCTGATAGAAATCGATCAGCTCTTGCTTACGGATCAAGAGGTAGGCTTAATTTCAATATTGTTCCCGTAGAAGCAGCAGCTAAGGCAACGAGATTCTCAGAAATTGTGATCACTGATGGACAAGCAAGTACTGACGAAGAAGAATTAAAACATTTAGCAGCTGGATCTGATCTTGTACTCTTACCTACTGCGCCGAAAGCAAGGTCAGTTGAGTTAACCGTCGAATTAGCATCTTTACTCAAACAATTGAATATCCAGCATGCAGTTTTATTAGTCAAGGTTGACTTTCGCCAAAGGCGAATTGCCAATCAAGCAAGAGAAGCATTAGAAAAATTTGATTTAACTGTCTTAGAAGGCGATATTCCTTTGCTATCTGCTTTTGATAAAGCAGAAAACCAGGGAGCAGCCGTTATTGATGCCGTAGATGATAAAGGTCGATCCGATCCCAGGCGAATGTCAGGTTGGTCGGCCTATTGTTCCATTGCTAAACAAATTAAATGCCAGATTTCGAAGCACTCGTTAGACATCAACAAATCAGTAGAAGACCTGCCACTGAGCGCTTAAAAGTAGTTGAAAAACTGCCTATGTCGACTCAAGTGCCCACTACTGATGGGAAAAATTTGAGTACATTGTTTTTTGGTTTTGTAGGAGGATTATCTGGATCAATTGTTGGAACAGCTCTAATTTTTTATTTTTCAGCTAAAGAATTAATTGATTGGAAACTTCTGTTTTAAAGTCTGATTGTGAGTTGAAACTTGTTTATTTTTTTTAATTTGACTTCACATTCATATATTTGATCCCAGTGTTCTTTTTGCTATCTCTACCATATTAAAAAAACTTTTTGATTGCTGTAGTAGTTGTTCATAATTGCCAAAGGCAACTATTTTCCCATCTTTAAATTCATATATGCAATCTGATCTTTCGATTGTTGATAATCTGTGAGCAATTGTGATAATTGTGCAACGTCTACCTATAATCTCAATCGCATCCATTACCTCTGCTTCTGTTCTGTTATCTAAGGCACTAGTCGCTTCATCTAAAACTAGTAGTTTTGATTGCCTATAAAAAGCTCTTGCAATGGCTAGTCGTTGTCTTTGCCCTCCAGATAACCTTATTCCATTGTCACCAACTGATGTATGTAAACCCATGGGCATATCTGATACCAATTCTGCTAATTGAGCTGCCCTAAGCGCATCCCATACTCTTTCATGATCTATTTTTTCTTCATCTAATCCATATGCAATATTTTCGATAATATTGCTATTTAATAAAGTAATTGATTGTGGAACGTAAGAGCAACAATCCTGCCAAGCAGGTACTTCTGTATCAGTAACTTCAACTCCATCCAATAATAAATGTCCTTTTGTTGGTCTGAGAAGACACAGTAATTGATTGGCTGTGGTAGTTTTTCCACTACCAGTTTCTCCTACAAAAGCTATTCTAGAACCAATAGGTATAGTTAAATTAATACCATTTAAAGTGTATTCGTTACTATTCGGATATTTGTAACTAAGCTTTTGAAGTTTTATATTGTTTCTTGGCTCAATTCCTTTTTTTGTAGGAACACCTGTTGATCTTTTAGTGAGCCTGCTAGAGGGAAGTTCTATTAACTTTAGTATTTCCTCTAAATCAGGCGTTGATGCACGCATAGAAGTTAAAGCTCTAAATGAATCTTGTAATGGAGGCGTTAGTTTTAAAGCAGCTACTGCAATTGTTGCTAAGAATGGAACTATCTCAATAAGTATGGAATCGTTTTGTCCAGTGATAAATGGAAATAGACCGATTGCAAAAATCAATGTAATACCAAAAGGCTCTATTAATGACCTAGGTAATTCAGGTAAAACCTCAGCCTTCCAAATGAAAGGAAAAGAGCTTTTACTCGCTAATTGATATCTTTTTTCAAAGTAAGATTCTGAGCTAGTGAGGTGAACATCTATTATTGTACGCATTGATTCAGTGAGTATATTATTTGTTTCTTTCTCTAATTTGATTCTTTGACGAGAAGAATATCTTATAAAAGGAGTTACAAATAATGAAATAAAGATATAAAAAATTAAGAGACTTATAATTAAATAAAGAGCTATCGCTTTTGCTATAAAAAGAACAGCAATACATATAAAAGTAATCACACATAACCCACTCGAAATTTGAAGTATTGGTCTTACTACGAATTCAGAGACTCTTGAAATATTAATCAAAACTTTTGACGATAAATCAGATTTTTTCTTGTTTAAAAAGAATTCATATGGTTGAGATAGCAATTTTTTCTGTGCTAGTTCTGATAAGTCTTTCCAAATTGCTACTCGAAGTCTTTCTTGGGCTGCTTTAAGAAATAATTTCGAAAATGACGCGAGCCAATTCATTACTATGTATATGAATACTAAACTTATAACTTTTGTTTTTGGGTCTTCAGGTATGAAATTTTGAAATGGTAAGGGAGGTTCATTAGGCTGGCCTATAAAAACAGTAAATAATCTAGAAACAATGCCAACTACAAATACATCGACTAGCCCAGTTAAGGCTGCTACAGGAATTAATTTTAATAGAGACCTTCTTCTTCTAGCCGGTAGTGCCTTTAGGAGGCGCCTCAACAGATGATATGTTTTGCTTGTGCCAATCATTTTATAAAATTACATACTTTTGAGAAATTATTTATGCTGATTCAGCCAGTTCCTTGGGTGTTTATTTATGAGTTATTTATGCCAATGAGATTAAAGTCATAAAAAAACTATAAAAAAGTGTTCTTAAGAGATGATGAAATTTAATTGAATTTGAATATTAGTTGACTTTGATTGGTATTCACATGTTGATTAATATCTTTTTAAGGATAGTAAATATACAAAGAAGATTAATATAATTAGTGGCATTAAATAGATAATAATCATAAAACCAGACAAAAAGATAAATAAACTTAAAAAGATAAAAAATCCTGTTAATATAATTTTCAGAAGTCTCTTGATTCGATTTAGCCAAAATATACCTTTCATTTTTTCTAGATTCCTTTCTAATTCTATTCTTCTAAGATATAATTCTTTAAGTTGTTTCTGGTGCCAATTAATAGATTCCTCTAATTTTGTTTTGTATACATTTTTTCCAATTTGATCTATAAAATTATTCGATCTTGAGAATATTGAACGATATTTTACTATTTGTGCTTCAACTAGAGCTTTGCTATTTTCTGATATTTTTTGATCGATCTCTAAAATTTTATTATTGATTTCATCTTGCAAAGAAAAATTTGGATTGGAATTATATTGCACAATTTGATGGTTTCTGTTGTCCTTGTATTTAAATAATTTAAAAAAAAAGTTCGCTCTTAACATTTTACTTACTATTATCTAAGATAGATTTCTATGAGGATATTATAACCATGACTTCTATAGTTTTTAATGGCAGCTACATAACCAAAAAAAATACAGGTATTGGTGTGGTTTCTAAGGATTTACTAAATTCTTTACCAGCCCATAAAATAACTACTCTTATTCCAAAAGATATAGGTATTAAAGGTGATATTTATATTCCAAATAACTTATCTCCAGGTTCAGGTTTCAAAAGTCATTTTAGACGCTTTTATTGGCTTCAATATGCTGTTCCAAAATTAATGAATAATTTAAATGCTGAATATTTTTTATCACCATTATTGGAAGCACCACTATTTACTAATGTCAAATTTATTGTTTTAGCTCATGATTTAATTCCTATTAGGTATCCTTCTATATCATTATTAACTTTATATCATCTAATTTATATCCCTTTAATTTTAAAACAATCAAAGATAATTCTATGTAATTCTATTTCTACTGCTAATGATCTGCATAGATTTTATAAGGTTCCAATGAAGAAATTATTTCCAATTAAGCTAGGATTTAACAATAAAAAGTATTATCCTATAAAAAAAATTCGAAAAAAATTCTTTCTTATTATTGGTAGACATAATCCACATAAAAATTTGGGAAGGGTTATCAAAGCATTCGCTTATGCCAAAATTAAAGATTATAAGCTTATTTTTGTAGGCCCTTTTGATAAAAGGCATACACCAAGGCTTATAAAACTTATTGATAAATTCAACTTAAGACATTTGTGTGTGTGGAAAGGTTGGATAGATGATGATGAAAAATTATCATTATTAAACGAATGTCATGCACTTATTATTGCGAGTCTTTGGGAAGGATTTGGTCTTCCAGCTCTCGAGGCAATGGCTTGTGGAACTCCGGTCATCGCTTCTGAAAGAGGAGCGCTTACAGAGGTTTTAGGAGATTATGGTTATTTTGTTAATCCATTCGATATTCAATCAATAGCTTTTGCAATGAATGCAGTCATAAATGATAAAAAATGCTTCGAAAAAGCTCTTAAAAAAGGTCCATCTCGAGCTGAGTCTTTTAATTGGTTTGACACTGCTAGAACAATAGAAAAAATTGTTCAAGAAATAGATTAACCTCTTTTTTTAAATATATAGTTTAATTATTAATTTTAGTCTATATAAAATTTTATAAATTATTCACTATTTAAATAAATCAAATTCTTTTTTGGGATGATTCTTCAGATTCAAAAAAAATTATTGAGTGATTCATTAGAATTGCTTTTTCTAATATAGTTTCACTCTTAATTTATAAATGCTATTATGGTTTTAAAGTTTATTTAAATATGATTAGAAAAAAATCTAAAAAAAAAATAACTTCTAAATTAATCGAGGCTAATGATGAGAAAAAGACAACACCTAGAACTGCAAAAATTGTTCTCTTTGTATTTGGTGTAGGTCCTTTAATTCTGATGGGCTTATTTTTATTCTCAAATGGATTTTTCAATTCTCCTTTATAATTTGATAAATCTTTAGAGGTCTAAGCATTATCATTCTCTGATCTAAAAATAATTTCCTATACGTTCTTTTTCCGTTTGTCTTCTTTTTATAACATCATTTGTTTATTGATTGATATATCAATAATTTATTTTGTGTTTCTAGCTAAAGTTTGTTTTTATAGAAAGACTAATGCAACTCTATTTGGTTGATTGCCAGTTCCCTGATACTGATAATCAAATTGCTGCTTATAAGCAGTTTATAGAATTTTGGGAAAATGGAGAAATGTCTAAGCAAGACAAATTTGATGGATTTGAAATGCTTTTTCGTGTTCATGCTCCTGGAGAGGGTCGTGTTGTTATTCTCTGTAATGCAAATGGAGACAAGGAACTTTTTCAACACTTTGCCCCTTGGAGAGCTCAGTTTGGTATAGATATGGAAATCACTCCGGTTATAAGCTGTCAAAACGTTGTTGACTATCACAAGGACCTTTTTGCAAAAATGTCTTAAATAGTATTCAACAAATCTATTATCAAATAAATATTTTATTTATTTGCTTGACAGAGCGTTTCCGCTTGTCCATATATTTTTGAAGTTGGCTTTATCCTTTAGCAATTGAATAGGAAGGCTAACTAAAACTCCTAATGCTATTAACGCAAATGAGTCGGTTAAAAATCTAGCAATTCCCCATTCTGATGAGGCTAAAGCAAAAATAGATAAATGCATAAAATTAATTAAATTTATATAAAATATTACCAGACTATTCATTATAAATTAAATTACTTATTAAAAATTATTGTCCTTCTGAAAGAGATAAGAAACTTGTAAATATGAATTATTTTAGTTTTACAGGAAAGAGAAATATTTTTATAAAACTTTTGGTGCTATCAGCACCATTGAAAAAATTATCATCTTTGCTGATCATTGTAAGCTCGATACGCTGACTTATAAAGGAAAAAATTTATAGATTAAGCAAAGTCTTTGTGTTCTTAGACGATTTAGAATTGCTTTTTTTGCAAAATCATTTGATTTACGGTCATTTTTTTGTCTCTTTGTTTTTGCGTTTTCATTAGAGTCTAAGACTAAGGTCATACAAAATAAAAAGGAGGCCTTCCAACGTCCATGAATAAATTGGTCATAGGAATGATTTATTTGTTGTCTATGACTAGGATCTCGGTAACAGTACAGCACTGATAATGAGCTTATATTTGTTAGGTACTGTAAGGTTTTGTTCTTGATTGTATATTTGTCATAAATGTGAATTAATTATGATTGAAATTACTTGATTTCAGGTAAACTAATATTTAATTAGTTTACTTTGAATGCAGATTAATGAACGAAGAATAAGAAGTATATTTTTTGGATTTTTAAACTTATTGTTTTTAATTCCATCAAATATTGCTTATGCTGATAATTTAATTACAAAAGAAAGTAAGCCAATTACAATTGCGGTAAGAAAATTCAAAAATTTTGCAGGTGATTTTGCAGAAAATGGAGTAGTCGAAGGTGTTAACGGAGAGAAAGTAAGAGTTGGATTTTGGAAGCCATCTTTTGAGATTAAATTGGCTGAGGTATTAACTAATGAATTAGCTAATACGGGTCATTTTACAGTGGTTGAAAGAGCTAATTTATATGAAGTTTACGACGAACAATCTTTATTGGGTATTAATAAGAAAGCATCTGCGGCAAGATATATTGTGATTGCTTCTTTAAGTGATTATATACCTAATACGGCCGGTTCTAGGAAAAATTCTGATTCAAGACTTTTGATTATTAGATCAGGTAAAGATAGAACAAAAGTTGAGACTTATGTTGCCGTTGATGTAAGAGTAATTGATACAAAAAGTGGTACTATTCCATTTAGTAGAACAATTGAAGGTACAACATCATCCGTTTCAAAGGCTGATAGATCAGGTTTGGCTTTAGGAATAATAGATACCACATCTGAGACAAGGTCATTTGAGACAACTTCTGCTACGAGGGCATTAAGGGCGGCTCTTATCAAAGTAGTTGATTATTTAGACTGTCAACTTTATCTGAAGAATGAATGCCTTAAGGATTTTGAGGTTGAAGAGTTTAATAGGAAAAAAGCTACGGAAGGAACTTTCTCTTTATTTTAGATATGCTGTTAAAAATCATCTTCAGCCTTTTTAGCGTTAGTTTTATCCCAATACTTCAGTTAGATTTAATATCATCTGAATTAAACATAGAAAATCAGAATAATTCAAAAATCTTAGAAATTAAGAAAGATTTAAAGAAATCTAGAGATAGAATTATTTCTACCGAAAATTATTCATTAGATGAAAATTCTGTTTTAAGCAATATTGATTTAATAATAAGGCCATATGCATTAAGTTCAGATCAAATTCCTGAATGGTGGTCAGAGAAACAGGCATATGACATGTCATTTGTTCTATTTAATGCATTAGGTTATTATTCAGGATTAAATGTTTTTCTAGAAAAAACCTGGGAAGAAAAAATTTTAGAAGGAGAAAATATTTCGAAAGAAATCTCTTTAGGCAGTTCTAATAATAAAAAGATAATAATTTCTCCTTATGTAGATGATTTTAAATTTCAGGTGTTAACCCCTAAAACAAGAGGGATTGGGATTGGTATAGTTGCCTTTAATAGAAAAACTTGTACTAATGAAACTTTTCTATCTACTAAATATAAATTTGATTCTCCTTTGGATTTAAGTTTTTATATGGAAGATATCACCTCCAAACAGTTGTTAGTTAAACAGAAAAGTGGATCTAGCTTGAATGCTAATCTACTTATTGGCGGAATAGGAGGTGGCAAATTTAAGGCACCTGAAAAACCAATAAAAGAAATCATTTATAATTCTATTGTTGATTCGGCAGAGGGTCTCTATTGCTCTTTGACTAATAATAAAAAATGTATTAAATATTATCAAGAAAGAGAATATAAATTTCCAACTGTAGAGAAAAAAAGTAAAAAAGGGAAAAAGGATAAATCTTGTTGATTTTTATTTTCATGAATATATAAAATAATTCTATAAGAGCAATTATTTTATATTCTTGTTGACTTTGGAAAATCCATTTAATGTAAAGCCCATTATTTGAATTGATTCGATTCTTGAAATTGGGAAGGGAATATCGTTGATAAGAATATGATGAAATAGATGAGACAATCTCATTGTCTGATTATAGATGAGACGATGAGATTGTCTTTTAAAGAATATAAAATTAACAAATTTTAAAAACTATTGTCTGTATTTTACTCCTCTCCAAATCATTGGGGACATTGATGAATCAAACGTTTTAAATTTTGAGGTTTGAATCTTTTCAGAGGTGTATTTATTTCCTCTATAAGTCAGAGTTCGCATTGATAGAAGTCGAAGTCGAATGTAAATTAGCTTTCTATTTCATCAGATGTTTCCTTGAATTTACAAACATATTTGTTAGTGATGTAACACTATGTACATTTTCTTTTTCGCAATTGACTTTACGGTGTTAATTAGTTCCATTCAATACATAAAATATCTAATTCTTTAATTTTATCTTTATAAATCAGATCGATTATTTTGTAATAAAAACTCTTTTTCTTGCTGGCTGTTTTATTTGTTCAGACTATTGAGAATTTCTTTGGAATAGATTTTTTGGAATTCTCTCTCATTTTTTCACTCATCTCTTTTTTTGATTTTTTGAGATTCTGAGACTCGTGGCGCTCCAATAAAAAAGTACGCTTTCCAGCGTCAATGGATCAATTGGATAATAAGGTTAATTTGTAATTAGGAAAAGATTGATCTCAGCTAATCAGAGTCGATACAATCATAGACTCGATATATTCTGTTTCTATTGTTCTTGTATTAATTCAGACTTTAAAAATTTTTTGTAGTGAATAAAATATATATTAGTAGATTTTAAAATTAATGCTTCAAAAAATCTTCAGCGTTATAGCCTTCATGACTTTCGCATTGATGAGTTTCACTCCGATAGCTATGGCAGTTGATGAGAAGCCTCCTGTCGATGTGCAGGAACTTTTCACAAGCACAAAACCAATTTATGGGGAGTCTTTCACATATCCCGAAGGCAAAGGGGAAATGCGTCTTTATAAAGTCGATGTTCAACCAGGAGGCGTTGTCCCTCTTCATTTTCATGAGGCACCATTAACTAGTTATATTGAAGAAGGTCAATTAACACTGAAGACTAAGAAAGGTAAGAGTGCGACTTTCCGGGAGGGAGATTCTTTTGTTTTATCTGCTGATACTCCTCCTCATACAATGTCTAATAATGGAAAAGTACCAGCAGTGATGTGGGTTACTGTTGCAGCCGCTGAAGGAGTTCCTACTCTCACTAATGTTGATGGATAATTAGTTTGGTTGACAGCCGATTGCGATCGGAACCCCTAGGACTGACTACTGTCAGTCCTTTTTTGTGGCTTTTAGACGAAGGAGAAGTCTTTTATTGTTCCTTAATTAATCCTCACTTTTCCTATCTAATATTTTCCCGTAACTTTATTTTTTTGTTTTTTGAGGTTCTAAGATTCCTTTCATACCAATTAAAGAGGACGCCTTCCAGGCTCCATGGATCAATTCGCTAATAAGACAAATTGTTTTTTATTTTTTTACCATTTTTGATGTCTTACAATTTTGAAATGAAGTGGAAATTCTTTAATGGAAACAATGAAGAGAATTTTACCTCAAGTTTTTATTGCATTAGCGATCCTTTTTGGAGTAAGTGCTTTCCCAAGCTACTCATCAGAAAAGAACATTCCAAAGTGCCCTGATGATCTGAAACAAGGTGCAAAAATTATTCCTGAAGGCTCCGAAAATTGGAGGCTAATTATCACACAGTCTCGACCTTTACGGAATCAGTCTTTAACTCAAGCCATTGCAATTTTAAAACTAGATGTAATAGAAGAATTTAACTATTGGATTGGACCTACCCAGTTATCATCACAAAGCTTTGAAGGTGGATCAAAATACATACAAACCGCCGATACGAGTTGGAATAAAATGAAGCCTTATATTGCTTCCATGGAAGATTTAGGGACATGCTTTGGAAAAAATAGAAAAAGTATTTACTTTAGTGGAGGATGGAGTTCTCAATCATTAAATCGTGTATCTAAGCTTATTGATTTCGACAAAGCTGAAAAAGAGTTGATAAGTATTATGCTAGATGACGATGACTATATGGATGAAATATTCGATCAATCTATAAAATGTGATGATGCAGAGTGTATTAGAAAAATCATCAAATCAGTTGAAAAAAAAATAGGAATTAATTAATTCATCAAATTTCCTAATTTATATAGTCATTTACAGTTTATTTATTCTCTTTCTTGCCTTAGTACAAGTGACAGAAGATTGCAATCGGCAAAACGGGCTTACTTGGGGCAGTCCTTTTTTATGTTTTGAGACCAGTGAGAATTGATTTTAAAAAGGAATATTGGATTTTGTCCTCAGTGTTTTCCCCGCTTCTTGGAAGATATTTGATTTTTAAAATTTTGTCCCCAAGACTTATTTTGCCTTTTTATTAGATCTTGAGACCCATTGCGCTGCAATTAAAAAGGACGCCTTCCAGCGTCCATGGATCAATTGGGTAATAAGGCTGATTGTGGCCCAGTCTAGGACTCGGATTTGGAGAAAAAGCTAAGTGGTATAAAGGGTTCCAAAAGTCAGTGAAAGTTAGCGAAGGTCAGCCATAGTGAGTTTTCGCCCATATTTTCGCCCATCTATATTTTTACGATTTTTCAATTAACCCATGTAATTGATTCTTTAAATTCTTTGCTTTGTTCTATTTTATATACCTCTTCCACTCTATCTGTGCATAGATTAATTACTAACGCCAATCTATTATTTTTTTGATCGCCTCGGTAAGAATGCCATGTTTTTTGATTAATTCTTGAGAATACGAATCCTCTATTTTGTTTCCACTTGATTAGACTCCCCTCGACTGGGGAAGCTGATTTTCCATTCCAAAGTTTATATTCAGGGCTAGGGTACATAATTGTTCCGATATTTTCTTTAGGCTTTAAATAAATTACTGTAGATAATAATTTACGAGGAATATCATCATGAATTGGATATTGATAATCTTTACCAGTACAATTCAAAGTGTATTGGGTGTAATCATGAAGTTTAAATTTGGCAGGACAAAATTCTGAAAGTAATGTATGAAAAGTTTTTCCATACTTGTTATGTATTTCCATAATTCTTTCTTTTGTTATTTGATTTTCACCTAGATTAAAATGTATGCATTTATCCTTAAAAACTTTAATACTAAAGAAAGAAACCAATTTATCTTTAGGTTGAATTTCGACATTAAAAGTATTATTGAAGTATTCAAAATCTTCAGATGAAAGGACGTTGTCTAGGACTACATATTTGAAAAAGTATTTCCTTTGAAAAGGTATTCCCATTTATATTATGTTTATTAATAGCATACATAATATAACTATATTAGTGGGGCAAGGAACCAGGTTGGTATTTTTTTACCACTGAGACTTGCTTTTCGAATATAAATATTAGATTTTGCCCCCAAAGCTAATTTTGACTTTTTTTGAGATCTTGAGACTTATTGCGCTGCAATTAAAAAGGACGCCTTCCAGCGTCCATGAATCAATTGGGTAATAAGGCTGATCTGACCCCATCTCCTAAAAGATCAAGCAGCAACAGGGGCTGTTTGACGGGAGAAACTAACGATGTTGTTAGCAGTTATGGTTTTGCTCTGACCGAGCAGGCTTCAGTCACTCGCCTGATACCCCGTCGAAGCCATTGCAGCCCCATTTATGGAGCTGAGCGGAATCGAACCGCTGTCCGAGATACTGGTGTGAATCACCTAGTCTGTTAGAAACAGACAAACTTATTCTGACAGATCTTTTGGAATTAATCGATTAGTGTTGAAAGAACTTTTTTATCGTTTTTTAATCAATTAAAGATAATGAAACTCGTTGCATCCATTTCACAAGGTTTGGAAAAAGAGGGTGCAAAAGAGTTGATAGAACTTGGAGCTCAATCCGTTAAAGCTTCAAGAAGACATATATTATTTGAGGCTGATATGGCTTGTTTATACAGATTACATTTAAGAGCTCGATTATCTTTTAGATTTTTACGAGAGATTTCCAGATTTCCCTGCCATGGCCCCTATGAACTATATAGCGGTGTTCAAAGATCTATTGACTGGGAAAATTGGCTACAGCCGAAAAAGAGTTTTCGAGTAGATGTTACTGGATTTGGGGATGGATTATCACATACCCATTTCACTGCTTTGCAGGTGAAAAATGCAATTATTGATTTACAAAGAGAGCTATGGGGTGTTCGCTCAAATATCGATTTAAGCAATCCCGATGTTTGTTTCCATTTGCACTTAGCTCATAATCAAGCCGTTTTCAGCGTTGATGGTAGTAACTCCAGTCTTCACAAAAGAGGTTATAGGCCAGCCGTTGGCATAGCTCCAATTAAGGAGACATTAGCTGCAGGCTTAATGCGAATGACCGAGTGGGATGGAAATAGTCATTTAGTAGATCCATTCTGTGGCTCTGGAACATTTTTGATTGAAGCAGTTAGCTCTTTGCTTGGACATGCATCTGGATTAGATAGACAATTTCTGTTTAAAAATTGGCCCGATTTTGATAACTCTATTTGGGATAAAGAATTAAAAATGGCACAGAAGATGAAACCTTTAAATAAGAAGTTACCTAAAATAATTGGCTGTGAAGTTGATGAAATGACTGCTAACTCCGCTAGTGATAACGTAAGAAAAGCGGGCTTAGCAAATCATATAGAAATAATTAACTGTCCTTTTCATGAATTTCAATTACCGTCTGGATTAGGACTTCTAGTATGTAATCCTCCTTATGGGGTAAGAATAGGTGATGAAAAAGAACTATCTAATCTTTATAAAGCATTAGGCGAATATTGCAAAAAACAAGCTTCTGGCTGGGATCTTTGGTTACTTAACGGGAATCCAAAACTCAGTAAACATTTAGGTATGAAAGCAAGTCGACGTTTTCAAGTAAATAATGGTTCAATTGATTGTCGATGGTTGAATTATCAAATTAGATAATTTAATTTTTTCCTAAAACAGCTTTTGTAGTTTTTGCAATTCCTTCTAATGTTTCTGGAAGGTAAGGACCTTTTGCCAGATATCCTCCAATTCTCAGACTCATCCCCGCTAATGCAAGATTTATAAACACTAAAATTAAAATTGTTGATTTATTATCAATTTCAAGTAAGTCTCTAAGCCAATATCCAAGAATTAATTCAGACCCAAGTAAGGCAAATAACATCAAAACCCCTCCAGTAGCTAAGAAAATCACACCACTTATGAGGCGACGTTTTTCTCTGTCCATTTCTTGCAGCGCAATGCGGACATGAAGATCCATCACTGAACTGGCAAGTGCAGTAACTCTTGCTGCAGCTCCTATTCCTTTTTTGCGTTCTGAATTGGTCATTAATTTCTTCTGCCTCCACCAAGCAGTATGCCAAATAAAACTCCAATTCCCGCAGCAATTCCGATAGCTAACAGGGGCCTTTTTCTTACTGGCTTTTCAATTCGTGGTCTTAGCGTACTATTTAACTCATCTAGGAGGTCCTCAAGCTGTTTTTCGAGAGGCTCCAAAGACTCTGCCAGTCCTTTAGTTGTGTCAGATGCAGAGTGAAATATTTCTTCTAGTTGTTCTTGTACT
>QCHH01000015.1 GCA_003279585.1 Prochlorococcus sp. AG-402-A08
TAATCTCTTTAATATTGAGGAAATATTCGCTATGGGTATAAAAAAGCAAAATATTTTGTACACCTTCACTTGGACCGATATGACTACTGTTTGCTTGTATAGAAATACTGTATAAAAATGAGTTAGTATACAGGCAAGGTTTTAGAGGTCGATTGATGACTGTTTATGGATATTGGAGATGCTCGACTGACTTACAAGACCAAGAACGACAAGTCCTTGCTCTTGATCAAGCAGGTTGCGAAAAAATCTATGGAGACAAGATCACTGGAACAAGCAACTATGGAGATCGAGAAGAATTATCGAAGTGCCTAGAACAACTTCAACGAGATGATCTACTTGTTCTAGAAGATATGACGAGATTGGGTAGAACCATGGTCACGATGCTAGTAGAGGTGAATAACTTGATTGAGAGAGGGGTGTTTATAAAAACTCTTGATGGTCGTCTTGATACTTCTTTGATGAATGATGAGATCGTCAGGTTGATCGTTGGAGTGATGGGATATGCAGCAGAGTGCGAAGTAAGGAATATCAAACACAGAACATCTGAAGGAAGAGCAGTAGCAAAAACTAGAGGAGTGAAGTTTGGAGCAAAAAGGAAATTTGATAAGTATCAAGTCGCAGAGATTCTTGAAAAAAGGAAGCAAGGACAAGGTTATGGAACGATTGCCAAGTCACTAGGCATGAATAGATCTACAGTACAAAAGATTGTTGAAAGAGAAGGGGTGGCAGCATGACTAAAAAAAATAATTATGCAGGTGGATTATCGAACTACATTGTTTTGAAAGAAGTTAAAGAGGTTGTTTTCTATTTGCATAACCCCTATCCAGATTGCTTGAAAATCCGAGAAATAATGAAGGAACGTTTTCCAGATGACTATAAGAGTATCGTCACTAGTGACTTAGATGAGTTCAAAAAGTATGGAGGGAAAGTGTGATAAATCTTCCTCCCCATTTCATAGATGAAAAAAAGAAAGAAGTGGTATTTCATCTCAAAGGAACCTTTCCAGTTCAGTTGGCAATTCCTACTTGGATGCAATCTTTTCCAAAAGGGTTTAAGGGCGTTACTTGTCGCTGCGAAGAGACCTTCTACAAGTTGAGGGCAAAGATTAATGACTGAAAAAATAGATTGGAGACAAGAATTACTGGATTCTGCAAAATTCAACGAGAAAGAAGAAAAGTTGCTGAAGCATGGTGCTAAATCATTGGCACAGAGTTGGCATTAAAGAATGGATCACAATCAATTCAATGGACTACTCCTAACCAAGACAAGATTCATTTGTCTAAAAATAAGATTGATGTCATCCAGGCAAGAACAACACACTTAGGCAAAGTGACACTCGGTATCGATGAAGGCAAGAGACCTGATTACAAAGCAATGGAGAAAGCATTAGCTTCATCATTCGTACATAGCTATGACGCAGCAGTCCTAAAGTCATCTTTCCAGGATTGGCATCAACCAATAGCTCTAATTCACGATTGTTTGAAGGTTCTCCCTAACGATACGGATAAAGCAAAAGAAAGAATCAAACATGGATTTGTTCAGGTTTGCAAAGGCGATCCATTGGCTCGTTTAGCTGATGAAAGGAAGTATCATAAGAGCAATTACCAAGGCTCACGCAGGACTCTGGAGACCTCTCAGCCGTGCTTGGTTCGTCTTCGTATATGTTTAATTAGAAGCTACTCTCATTGACTTGTCCTCTCCACAATCATCAAAAAAGAGATCAGAAATATTAGATGAGATCATGTTCTTCATCCTGGAAAGAGCTAAGTGCGAAGAAGACACCGACAAGTACCTTGAGCATGTTCTCGACTACTGCAAGAAGGATTATAAACAGGCGTATAAGAAAAAACAGATTTAATCAATTATATGTCTACCTACCTCTTCAATTAGGTGAGTTTGATTATGGAATATCTCTAGTGATACTGCCATATTCAGGTTCAGCTCCAGTTGACAAAGCATACTTCACACAAAATTCTTCCCAAGTCATATTCTCAGATTCTTCTGCTAATTGATCAATCATTTTGATTGTTTCTTGAATGTCTAAGAAACCTGATGATTTTCTTTTCTGCAATCAACAAACAACTCAACCATTCAGTGAAAGGATCTGGAAAGATAGTCTTGCCGAAGTCTTAGTTTAGTCCCGCCTTGGAGATTGGGGAGAAGATGATTCCAACAACCTGCGTAAAGTTGATATTCATTCAGGTAAAAACATCACTTAGTACAGCTTTAGGCATAGCTATATAACAATGCGATTAAAGGCTGGTGTTCCTGTTCCTGTGATTGCAGCCAACACCGATACGAGCATGAAATATATCCAAGAACATTACTTCCATTACAGAGCTGATGAGTCCACTGAGATCCTTGGTAAAGGGAGAAAGATCAAGCCAGCAGAGGAAAGTTTGAGGTGGATTGGGTTAAGTTAAGTTCACAATCATCAACTTTTTCAATCAAGACTAGAACATCTAGTAATATTAAAGTCTGATTGCGCATCCGTGTCTTCCTACCTCGTATCAAGTTAATGCCAGATAACAAAGCAACAAAAATAGATCAAGACATAGATGGTGAGGGAATATTCATTAGAGACATAAAAGCAGACTTCCTGGCAGAAGGGAATGAAACTATCGACATAAAGCTATTTGATGATGCAGAACATACTGAGCAGATAGGCAATTCTGTCTCATTAGTAATCAACTAAACCTAGCGCTTCTTAAAGGAAAGAACTGATATTTATGAGTACAGCAAAGCTTGTAAAAGATATCTATTTAGGTTCAGGGAGCTCAAATCCAAGAGTTCTAGGCTCTCATGGATCAAACCTTTATTTCTTTGCCAACGATAATAGCTACGGCTACGAGCTATGGAAAACAGACGGCACAGAAGCTGGGACCGTTCTGGTCAAAGATATCAACCCAGGTGCAAGCGATTCCTTAGATTCGAGCTTCTGGGCAAATTATGATCCAAATCTAGAGTCAATAGGGTCAACACTCTATTTCGGGGCAAAAGGTGACTCAGGGCAAACACATCTATGGAAGACAGATGGCACAGAAGAAGGCACGGTAAGAGTAAAAAATTTTGAGACAGGAACCAGCCCGCACAATCTCACTGCTGTGGGCAATACACTTTATTTCTGTATTGATGATGGAACTCACGGCTTCGAGCTGTGGAAAACTGATGGCACTGAAAGTGGAACACTTTTAGTTAAAGATATTAATCAACAACCAGGGAATTCATCACCTAGCGATCTAACAGTTATTGGTGAGACACTTTATTTTACTGCTAATGATGGTATTAACGGTAAAGAAGTATGGAAAACAGATGGTACCGACTCAGGTACTGTCTTAGTTAAAGACATTTATTCTGGATCTTGGACCTCAAGTCCAAACTCTCTAACCGCAGTTGGTAATACACTTTATTTCACTGCTCAGCATGGTACTCCCATTTCATACGGCGCAGATTCTGTCAGTACATATTTATGGAAGACTGACGGCACAGAATCTGGAACCGTTGAGATTGATACCCCCAATAATGTTAATTATTTTGGATATTTTGGAAGTTCTTATACAACACCAAGTGAGCTGACTTCATTTGGTAATGTACTTTATTTCTCTGCTCATCAAATTTATGACGGCACAGAACTTTGGAAGACTGATGGGACAATATCTGGAACCAGCAAAGTCAAAGATATTGATACTGGCTACGGACATGTTTTAGGCTCGTTTCCCCAGTCACTTACAGTTGTTGGCAATACTCTTTATTTTACGGCAGGAACAGGATACTTATACAATAATAATAATAGAGAGCTTTGGAAAACAGACGGCACAGAAGCTGGTACTGTCTTAGTTAAAGATATCTATCCTGGCTCAGATGGTTCAAATCCTTCTAACCTAACGGCAGTTGGTAATACACTTTATTTTACTGCTAATGATGGTACTAACGGTACAGAATTATGGAAGACAGACGGCACAGAAGCTGGTACTGTCTTAGTTCAAAACCTTACAGCTGGCAATGGTAATTCCGCCTTAAGCGATATGACCGCTATTGGGGATACTCTTTATTTTACCTACGATAATGGTAGTAATGGCAAGGAACTTTGGAGTGTTGGACCTAACAACACCCCAACAGATATAGGCATCACATCCTCAATTTTCAACGAAAATATTGCAGCAGGATCAATTGTCACCAACTTAACGACAACTGATATTGATACAGGAAACAGTCATACCTACACATTGGTGAATGGTAGTGGATCTACAGATAATAGTACTTTTACGATTTCTGGAAATAGCTTAAAGATTAATACTTCCCCTGATTTTGAAAGCAAGTCTTCCTATTCCATTCGATTGCAAACTGATGATGGTGAGGGAGGAACTTATCAAGAAGCTTTCACGCTTTCTGTGAATAACCTCAATGAAACTCCCTCTAATATCAGTCTCTCTTCCTCTTCCTTTAACGAAAATATTGAGAGTTCTTCCACTGTCGCAACTCTCTCAGCTTCTGATCCTGACTCCTCCGATACTCATAGTTATGCATTGGTGATTGGTTCAGGTGATAACGATAACTCCTCTTTTATTATTGATGGTTCATCCTTAAAGATTAAAGCCTCTCCGGATTACGAGACAAAATCCTCATACAATTTACGAATTCTGACAATAGATAGTGGTGGTGAAACCTACGCTAAAGCTTTCACACTCTCGGTTAATGATCTCAATGAATTTGTAGCAACCATCTCAGGAACAGCAGGCAATGATAGCTTACTCAGTACAAGTAGCAATGATTTTATTGATGGTGGAGAAGGTACAGATACAGTGTCAATCACTGGTTACTTCTCTAACTATTCCTTTACTCGTAGCACAGACACATTACAAATCTCGGATCAACGCACAACAGGTACAACAGATGGAACAGATACTCTTAAAAATATTGAATACATTCAGTTCTCTGATCAAACCGTAGAAGAATCAAAAGTAGACGTTGTTAAAACCTATACCGGTAACTTCCATGATTACAAGTTCTATGACAAAGGCAATGGAAAATATGAAATCAAAACTGATTCTGGCTATGACGACATCACTGGCTATCCATCCTTACAATTCACTGGAGAAGCAACAACAAGTTCCTTCCGTGATGTGAGTGCCATCGCAGATATCAAAGGTACATTTGATCAAGTCACTGGTTTAAATACAGATGATGCAAAAATGTTCCGTCTCTATAACGCAGCTTTCAAACGACTTCCTGATTCTGATGGATTGAAGTATTGGATTTCTCAATACTCTTCTGGAGCCAATGATGATCGAACGATTGCCTCTTCTTTCCTTGTCTCTGCTGAATTTAAACAGCGTTATGGTGAGGATGTCACAAACGCAAAATACGTTGAGACTCTCTACACCAATGTCTTAGGTAGAGACTATGACCAAGAAGGATATAATTATTGGCTTGGTAATTTAAATAATGGAACTGAAACTCGATATGAACTTCTTCTTGGTTTTGCTGAATCAGCTGAAAACAAAGCTCTCTTTACTGAAATGACTGGGTTTGGTTGAAGAGCAAAGACAAGTAACTCATCCACCCCCATTCGAGTAATCTTCTTCCATGCGTATTCCATACCCCACAGGATTATGGATTAAAATCGCCTACAAGAAGAATTAAGCAACTTTTAGGTAGATATAGTCATCTAATCCTATAAAGCTCTTAGGAGCGATTTATCGTGGAAGGTTGCGATCAGTTACGTCAAGAGGGAGGTTAGCCCATCTATACAGGGCAGAGGAGCAAGGCGTCCCGTATACAGAGAGACAACAAGACCTCTTTCTATGACTGAAGAATTTCGAGTCTACCCTCATACAGGGGAAAGCGATCCTACCCTTATACAGGGAGACATCTAAGAACTCTCTTTATGACTAGCTTCTTAGTGAGGCGTCCCGTATACCGGGAGAAAGCAAGACATCCCATGCAGAGAAGACAAAAACCACCAAGTCTATGACTGAGATATTTTGAGTTGTCATCTATACAAGGGAGGGAGAGGTGTCACCTATACAGGGAGACCTCCAAATCCCAGTGTTTCTATACGAGCGAAGCGAGTATCTAACTCTGAGCTAATCGAGCGTTAGCGAGATAGCGAAGGCTGATTACTAAGACAACTCTCTAACCATCACTAACCAAACCTCTCTAACGAACGGTATAGATGATATACGTATATCAATTACATATGAATATCATCTATACAACTAATAAACCTATGAGTGTGTAAGAACTAAAAGCAATGAAAACAAACAAGCAGCTACAGATTCCTAAGAAGAAGACTCTTTCTAATAATGCATCACTGTTGATATCTTCCATTCCAAAGACTTCATCATTGAAGATCAAAGATAGATGAGTATTTGAGTCCTTTAGTTTTGACCATAAATTTCTCTTCTCAATTAACGTATAAGCCAGGACACTATTTACCCCTCATACCCCCTATCAAGTCGGTACATAGGACAAGGGAATATGTCTTTTAGTACTGTTACCTTAGTGTTACCCTTCCTTCCTGGCTCCCTTGAATCCCTTCTCTTGACTAGCTTTAGGCGCTACGTAGTGTAATCGGCATTGATACGAACATATTGATCAGACAAATCACATCCCCAAGCAATAGCAGAGCCTTTTCCGCTACCTATCCTCAATCTGATACTAATAAGATCATCGATCAAATACTTCCCTGATAATCTTGCTTTCATAAAATTGCTCACCATTTGTCTATCAAAGTCATGAGGTGTGCCATTAGAAAATATCTCATAAGGTCCAATCCATAATTTCACATCATTCAAATTAAAAGGAGTGCCTGCACGGCCAAGTGCAGCAATAATTCTTCCCCAATTAGGGTCAGCACCATGAACTGCAGTTTTAACTAAAGAGGATGACGCAATTGTACGCGCTATTACATGAGCATCTAAATCATGTGGAGTACCCTCAACTTTTATTTCAAGTAAACAATTAGCCCCTTCTCCATCCCTTGCAATTGCTTTGGCAAGATATTGAGCTGTTAAATGTAGCCCCTCTTCAATTGTTGATAAATATCTTTGATCTAATTCTGGTCCAGAGGAAAAAGCCAAAAAAGTATCATTGGTACTCGTATCTCCATCAACTGTAATAGCATTAAAAGATGACTCTGCAACTCGCTTAATCATCTCCGACCATAAAAGATTATCTATGCCTACATCACACGTAATATAACTCAACATTGTTGCCATTGAAGGATGAATCATACCTGAACCTTTAGCCATCCCTCCTATAGATACTCGCCTCCCTCCCAAAATTCCTTGATAGGCAATTTGCTTTACCTGAAGATCTGTTGTAAGAATTGCATTAGCCGCATCCAGATTTGCCTCCTTATCTAAACTCTTTATAAGATGATCTAAGTGGCTATTTACTCGTTCAACAGGTATTGGCTCGCCAATCACACCAGTAGAACATATCAAAACTTCTTCATCAGATAATCCCAAGCGTTGAGCAAGCTCATTGGTAATAATTTCACTATCAATTTTGCCTCGACTGCCTGTGCAAGCATTTGCATGTCCAGAGTTGATAACTACAGCACGTATTTTTCCCTTAGATGCCTTGATTCGATCAATACATAGATCTACACAATAAGCACGGGTAACTGATTGAGTAAATGTCCCGCTGCAACAAGCACCATCAGGCGCATATAGCAGAGCAAGATCTTTCTTCCCTGAAGGCTTCAATCCTGCGGAAATGCCAGCTGCTAAAAAACCATCAGGGGTAGTAATACCACCAGATATTGGAGACCATACAGAAGATGTCAAAAGACTCAAATTCAGAAGAGCATTTATCACTTACTATCAATATTAATGATTGACCAAAAACAAACAAACAAACTTTGTCTTAGATGGAAAGGTAAGCAAAGGAGAATAGGTATCACTGGAGGTATTGCCAGTGGAAAAACAATGATTGGAGATTTTCTATTTCAAGCCAAGCAATGGCCTATTTTAGACGCTGACTTATATGCTCATGAAGCATTAAGATCTGAAAGTCAAATAGTCAAAAAAGTCTTATTGAGATATGGAAGTAAAATAATTGAAAATTCAAGTAAGAATGATCAAATTATTAATCGCAAAGCATTAGCCAAAATAGTTTTTAAAAATGATATTGAAAAAAAATGGCTAGAAGCAGCCATCCATCCATTTGTCAACAAAAGAATTGCAGAAGAATTAGAAAAATTGAAATCAAATTCTATAATAATTTTGATTATTCCACTCCTATTTGAAAAAAATTATACAGGTTTATGTAGTGAAATTTGTTATATAGATTGTCCTAGAAGCATGCAATTAAAACGACTTCAGTCAAGAGATCAGTTAAGTATTGAAGAAGCTAATCAAAGAATTGATGCACAATGGGATAACGCTTTAAAAAAACAATTTGCAGATCATATAATTACTAACTCTAATAATGATGAGACATGGAAAATACAGTTAAAAAAATTATATAATTTCTAGCCTTTTAACTTCTTATTTAATATTTGATTAGCGAGTTTTGGATCCGCTTTACCTTTTGTTTCCTTCATTAATTGACCCACAAAAAAACCTAACAATTTCGTCTTTCCTGCTCTAAAAGATTCAACCTCATTAGGATGATTAAGGATCAATTTATCAATAATATCCTCGATAACTTTAGGATCACCAATCATACCTAAACCACGTTCTTTGACTAATTGCTTTGGAGAACCACCTTTACTTAAAAGTTCAGGCAAAATTTCTTTAGCAATTTTTCCACTTATTTCTCCTACATCAATCATTTTCAACATTTCTGCTAATTGATTTGGCTTAAAAGATAATTGATCAAATGATAATCTATTAGATTTTATGAATGCTGCGATATCACCAGTTATCCAATTTGCTGAAGATTTTGCAGCTCCACCTTCATTAACAACTTTTTCAAAATATTTAGCCATTGAACATTCGTCAGTCAAAACTCGTGCATCATAAATAGAAAGGCCCAGTTCTGCTGCGTATCTATTTCTTTTTGCAGCTGGTAATTCTGGTAATTCTGAGCGCCATTTTTCTTTTAAATCATGACTTACTTCAATTGGACCTAAATCAGGATCAGGAAAATAACGATAATCACTACTACCTTCTTTTGATCTCATGCTTTTAGTCAGTTGCTTACCTTCATCCCATAACCTCGTTTCTTGTTTTACTTCTTCTCCGGATTCATAAGCTTTAATTTGCCGCTTAATTTCATATTCACAAGCTTTCTGAATAGCTGAAAATGAATTCATATTTTTTATTTCAACTTTTGTACCAAATGGATCATTAACAGTTGGTCTAACTGAAATATTCACATCACATCGCAAAGATCCCTCCTGCATATTCCCATCAGATACTCCCAGATAACGCATAATTCTTCTGATTTCAGCTGCATACTCTGCAGCCTCTCTACCTGTTCTTAAATCAGGTTTACTAACTATTTCAGCCAGTGCTACCCCTGCTCTGTTGTAATCAACCAAAGAATGCGTTGAGCCTGATAATTGATCACTACCTGCATGAACAAGTTTTCCAGCATCCTCCTCCATATGTAGTCTTTCAATACCTATTTTTTTTATATAAGTTTCTTTTCCTTTTTCGGCTACTTCTACCTCTATCCAACCATCTTCTGCAATAGGTTCATCAAATTGAGATATTTGATAATTTTTTGGTAAGTCTGGATAAAAATATTGCTTTCTATCAAATTTACTGTGAGAGGCAATATTTAGATTTAAAGCCATCGCTGCTTTTACTGCATATTCCAGAACCTTTTTATTTAGAACTGGCAAAGTGCCAGGTAATCCACATACCACTGGGTCGATATGAGTATTTGGATCGTCACCAAAGTTGGTCGATGCGCTAGTAAATATTTTGCTCTTAGTCCCCAACTGCACATGGGTCTCTAATCCGATTACAACTTCCCAAGAAACAATTGATTCTGACATTAATTTGACCTAGATATATGAATCTTATGAAAGAAAAGCTCAGTCATGGAAGCTAACGTAATCTAAAACATTGAAAATAACATTTTCCAAATCCAAGCAATGGGTGTCTTAAATGAAAAACCATTGTTAATCCTCGGAGGAGGATTAATGGGTCTTGCAATAGCCCATGAACTTGCTCAAAGAGGCAAACGCGTAGAAATTTTAAGTAGAAGCAGAAGTGAAGCAGCAGGTTTTGTTGCTGCCGGAATGCTAGCCCCTCACGCTGAAGGGCTTCAAGGTGATCTTTTAAATCTTGGTCAAAGTAGTCTGCAAAGCCACCCAAGATGGATAGAAAGCATTGAGACCAATAGCAAAATGTCATGTGGTCTAAAAACTTGTGGGATTGTTGTTCCATTTGAAAGCCTCAAGGACTGTGAAACCTACCCAACATATAAATTTGGCGAACAGCTAAATAGGAATGAGCTCCTTCAAGAAGTTCCAGGACTCTCAGAAAAATGGAAATTAGGTTTACTTTTTAGACAAGACGGTCAAATCGATAATCGAAGACTATTAATGAGAGCACTTGAAAAAGCTTGTGTTGAATTAGGTGTTCACTTTCAAGAAGGCGTTGAAGTGATTGAAATAATCAAAGATTCAGATAAATTTCATGGGGTCAAAATTAAAGACATTAATGGAAATATCAATCATTTAAAAAGCGAAGAGGCAGTTCTTTGCTGCGGAGCATGGAGCAAACAACTTTTCAAAACACTCCCTATATTTCCTGTTAAAGGCCAGATGTTATCTATTCAGGGACCAAAACAAATTCTAAAAAGAATTATTTTTGGACCTGGCATCTACTTGGTTCCAAGAGATGACGGTCTAATAATCGTAGGAGCAACTAGTGAGCGTGAGGCAGGCTTCCAGAAAGGACTTACTCCAGCAGGACAAAGCGAGCTACAAAAAGGAATTCAATCTCTTATTCCTGAACTTAATCAACTACCTCACATGGAGAGATGGTGGGGTTTTCGTCCATGCACTCCCGACGAAGGACCCTTACTTGGTATGTCATCAATTAATGGACTCTGGCTTGCTACTGGGCATCATCGCAATGGTGTTCTATTGGCGGCGATAACTGCAGAATTAATTGGAAAATCAATTTGCTCGACCTCTTTAAGTAATGAGGAAAGTCATTTTTTGTCCCAATTCAGATGGGACAGGTTTTAAAAACCACTAAAAACAGATTTGGAATTTCAATAATAATTTATTCCACTCTCCATGATTGATCTGATGGAGTCCAATCAACAAGTTCATTTTCTTGGAACCATAAATCGATTTCAAAAGCTGCTGTGTCTGAACCATCAGAACCATGAATGACATTACGACCAATATTCACAGCTAAATCACCTCTAATAGTTCCAGGTTCAGCCTCAAGAGGCTTTGTTGCTCCAATCAATTTTCTCGCACTTGCAATAACACCTTCACCCTCCCAAACCATTGCCACGACTGGGCCACTTGTTATGAAGTCAACTAAACCTGAAAAGAAAGGACGATCTTTGTGAACGCCGTAGTGTTTTTCTGCAAGTTCTTTGCTGGGGGTTAGTTGCTTTAGGCCTACTAATTTGAATCCTTTCGTTTCAAAACGACCAAGAATCTCAGCGATTAAACCTCTTTGCACACCATCTGGCTTGATAGCAACAAAGGTTCTTTCCAAAGTCATTGCGATATTCAATAATATGAAGCCATAGTCTTCCTCAAACTACCATCTTGGCAAGTAAAACATGACACTTAATAAAACTGTTCTTAGATTTAATTGTATTAATCGTGAATGATCAAAACTTGTCAACTTTGTTATCGCATAAATGGCTGTGAAAAATACGAATCAATCTCTCTCTTGGACTATCCAAAACAGCACAGACCTCTATGCGGTTGATCGATGGGGAAAGGGTTATTTCACTATCAATGAAAAAGGCAATATTGGTATATGTCCTCACGGTTCCAAAACAAAATCTCATGATTTGATGGAACTATTAGATGAACTCGACAGTCGAAAACTAAAATTTCCTCTGTTAATAAGATTTGACGATATTCTCGAAGACTGCTTAAAAAACTTGCATAAAGCTTTTGAAAAAGCAATTAATGACTATCAATATTTAGGAAAATACCAAGGTGTATTTCCAATCAAATGTAATCAACAGCGTCACGTAGTTGAAGAATTAATCACCTCTGGTTCCAAATGGCATTTTGGCTTAGAAGCTGGTAGCAAGCCAGAGTTACTAATTGCTTTATCCATCCTAGAAGATCCTAAAGCTTTACTTATATGTAATGGCTATAAAGATCAACGTTATATTGAGACAGCTATTTTAGCACGTCAGCTTGGACGTCAACCTATAGTAGTTATAGAACAAGCAAGTGATATTGATCTTATAATCAAATCTAGTAATTTACTGGGAGCATCTCCACTCATAGGAATAAGAGCGAAACTGTCAAGTCAAAGCAGTGGAAGATGGAGTAGCTCAATTGGTGATAAGTCGAAATTTGGGCTTTCAATTCCAGAAATATTGAAAGCAACCAAAAGGTTAAAAGAAGCAAATCTTATCAATGAATTAAAGCTTTTACATTTTCATCTAGGTAGCCAAATTAATGATATAGGTATTTTAAAAGATGCCTTACAAGAAGCAGGACAAATTTATGCAGAATTAATTAATCTTGGAGCACCTATGGGATACTTAGATGTTGGAGGTGGTTTAGGAATTGATTACGATGGTAGTCAAACTGCCTCAATAGCATCTACTAATTACTCACTTCAAAATTACGCAAATGATGTAGTAGCAACAATTAAAGAGTGTTGTGAATCAAAAAAAATACCACTACCTACTTTGATTACGGAGAGTGGAAGAGCTATTGCTAGTCACTTTTCAATATTAATCTTCAATATTTTAGGCAAAAATTCGTTACCTTCTGACATTCCTAAAAAAGATGAAAAAGAATGTCTCTCTGTCAGAAATTTACGTGAAACATTAGTCCATATAAATTCTCTAGAACTTAAGCAAGAAGAAGATTTAGCCAAACTACAAGAAGCATGGAATGATTCTCTTAAATTTAAAGCAGATGCACTAGCGGCTTTTCGTCTTGGTTATATAGATTTAGTTGAACGTGCAAAAGCTGAACAGTTGACATGGGCCTGTGCGAAAACAATAGTGAATCAATTACCAAAAAATATACTTCTACCTAAAGAACTAAAGAAATTAAGTGAAAGTTTAGCCGTAACTTATTACGCAAATCTTTCCGTATTTAGATCAGCTCCAGACACTTGGGCAATTGATCAAGTTTTTCCAATAATGCCGATTCATCGGCTTAGCGAAGAGCCGAGAAAACTTGGTCACTTTGCAGATTTAACATGCGATTCAGATGGAAAGCTTGATCAATTTATTGATAATGGAAAAATTAAAAACCTACTACCTCTTCATGAGTTTAATCAAGACGAAAAATATCTAATTGGTCTTTTCTTAGGTGGCGCTTATCAAGAAGTAATGGGAAATCTACATAATTTATTTGGGAGTACTAATGCAGTCCATATAAGATTTACAGAAAAAGGGAAATATAAAGTGGAGCATGTTATTCGTGGAAATACAAAATCAAATGTTCTTGAATATTTGGAACATGATCCAGAAATATTATTAGAGCGATTACGAAAATCAAGCGAATCAGCTATTCAAGGCGGTCATCTAAAAATCCATGATGCACAAAAGCTAATAGAGCATGTAGAAGCAAGCCTCCGTCAAAGTACTTACCTACAGAGCTAACTAAGACAATTGTTTAGTCAATTCCTCATTAGCTTTTTCTAAAGCTAGATCCAACGATTGAGGTTGACTTCCACCAGCTTGGGCGAGATTTGGACGACCACCACCACCACCACCACACAGTTTTGCAACCTCACTTATAAATTTGCCAGCATGTAAACCATCTGAGACTAAATCAGGAGAAAATGCAGCGACCAAAACTAATTTATTAACGATCTCATGATTTGGAATACCTCCCAAAATAACAGCAGAGTACTTGCCTAAATGATCTATCAAACTTGAAGCCGCAGATTGTAATCCCGATCCGTCAACTCCATCTAAACGTCTGATTAATAATTGACTGTGACCAACAGATTTTGCATAACTCGCCAAACCCAATGCCTTCGCCAATGCGAGTTCATTCTTCACTTTGATGAGTTCTTTTGTTTTATCTTTCAATTCAAGTTGAAGAGATGAAACTCTCTCAACAATTTCATATGATTGAACCTTGAATGATTTACTTAACTCCTTAACTACCGAATCACGTTCATTAAAATAATCTAAAACTGATGGACCAGCTATGGCCTCTATTCTTCTGATACCTGAAGCAATACCTGTCTCATTAATAATCTTAAACGTACCTAGTTGTGACGTTCGAGTTACATGGGTTCCTCCACATAACTCCATAGATACGCCTGGAACATCCACAACACGTACCACATCTCCATATTTCTCACCAAACATTGCCAAAGCACCAGCTGCCATAGCTTCCTTAATTGGCATTGTTTTTATTTGAATTGAATGATCTTCATTAATCCATTGATTTATTCGTACTTCCATATCGTCAAGTTCTTTTTTTGTCAAAGGTTTTGGAGCATTAAAATCAAATCTCAATCGATCATTTGAAACTAACGAGCCTCTTTGACTTACACTTGAGTCAATGAATAACTTTAAGGCTGATTGCAATAGATGTGTAGCGGTGTGATTTGATGTAGTTCGTTGACGAAAAGATGGAGTAACATTCATCTGAACCGATGAGTTAACTTTTAGAACTCCAGTGTCAATGATTCCAGAATGAATAAAAATATTCTTCTTTTTTCTAACATTTTCCACAGACACCTTTAATTTGTTAGACGTTATTAAGCCTTTATCTCCAATTTGGCCACCCGACTCAGCATAAAAAGGTGTTCTATTAACAATAATCTTGACTTCATCACCCTCAAAAGCTTGTTTGACTAATTCATTATTTTTAAAAATGCCTATCACAGTTGAAGTGCTTTCTAATGTTTCATAGCCCTCAAATCTTGTTTCATCAAATAAAGAAATTTCTCTTTCAATTGAACCTTCTTCAGTTAAATCAATACTAACAGAGGCATCTTTTGCACGTTTACGTTGCTTTGCCATCTCGTTCTCAAAACCAGTACTATCAACAGAAATACCTTTTTCATTCGCGATCTCTTCTGTTAATTCCAAAGGAAAACCATAAGTGTCATAAAGCTCAAATGCCTGGGCACCAGAGATAACATCACTTGCATGAGCTATTATCTCTGCCAAAAGTTTCTCTCCCCGCTCAAGAGTTTCAAGGAAACGAGATTCTTCTATTTTTAACTCATTAAGAATAATTTTCTTTTTCTCAAGTAATTGAGGATAAGCATTTTTCATCAACTCAATAGCAACTTCAGCCAGCTGAGGTAAAAAAGGCTGATTAATACCTATCAAGCGACCATGTCGAATCATACGCCGTATTAGACGACGAAGAATATAGCCTCGTCCTAGATTACTAGCAGTTACACCATCACAAATTAAATGAGTCACAGCTCTACAATGATCTCCAATAATTTTTAATGATGTTTTATCTTTTTTATTTATAGTTTCATAATTGATTTGAGCTAATAAAGCCGCTGACTCAATGAGAGGAAAAATAAGATCTGTTTCGTAATTATTAGATTTTTTTTGCAAAATTTGAGCCATTCTTTCTAAGCCCATTCCTGTATCAATATGACAATTCGCCAATGGTTGAAGATTGCCCTTTATATCTCGGTTGTATTGCATAAAAACCAAATTATAAAATTCTATAAATCGACTATCGTCTTCAAGATCTATTCCATCACTTCCTAATTCCGGTTTAAAATCAAAATAAAGTTCCGAACATGGACCACAAGGACCTGTAGCTCCAGATGACCAAAAATTATCAGAAGCACCCATTCTGATAATTCTTTTTGCATCGACCCCTACAACTTCTTTCCATATTTGCTCTGCTTCTGAGTCTTCTTCAAAAACGCTAATGACTATATTCTTTGGATTTAGTCGAAAAACCTCAGTAGTTAATTCCCATGCCCATTGAATTGCCTCTTTTTTAAAATAGTCTCCAAAAGAAAAATTACCAAGCATCTCAAAAAAAGTATGATGCCTCGCAGTTTTACCTACATTTTCAATGTCATTTGTCCTTATACATTTTTGACTGGATGTTGCTCTCGGAGTAGAAGACTGTTTTAATCCTAAGAAGATAGGCTTAAAAGGTAACATCCCCGCAATTGTCAATAAAACTGTTGGATCATCTGGAATCAAAGAAGAACTTTCAAGTTTTTTATGATTATGTTGAATAAAAAAGTTTATAAATGATTCCCTAATTTCATCTCCAGAGAGAGATGGTGGGTTAATTAAAGATGAAGAATTTTTTTGCATACCTAAAATTATCTCAAATGAGATTTTTGAAAATAATCACAAAAAGCATCCAAGTTGCTCAACTCACCTTTAAACAATAACAAAATGGAAACCCGTGAGACTTCGAAAGACAAAATATTCAAAAAAATCATTCTAGAAGCGTGCTTATTGCAAACAAATACTATTTACGGGAAGCAATATCACACTTACAAACCTCAATAGCCTATTATGGTTAAAATGAACTAGGTATTTTCACTTAGCAACCTGATTTTGCAACCTTCAGGCTTCTTGTAATTAATGGCTTTAGGAACATGATTTTTACTGAATCGACAGCTTTAGAAGATCATAAAAGTGATACACCTAGGCTTTCACTGCAATATGAAAAACTTGCTGCAGATACACACACTTTAAGATCATTAGATTGGGATCGAAGCAGGTTTGATATTGAATTTGGCCTTCGAAATGGAACTACGTACAATAGCTTTTTAATAAGAGGCAAAAAAACTGCTCTTATAGATACTAGCCATTTAAAGTTTAAGGATATTTGGTTTGAAAAATTAAGACAAGAAATCAATCCAACAGAAATTGATTATTTAATAGTCAGTCACACAGAGCCAGATCATTCAGGACTCATTAAATACTTAATTGAATTAAACCCAAATATTGAAATCGTCGCATCTAAAGTAGCTATAAAATTTCTAGAAGACCAAATTCATCAACCTTTTAGGTCAAGAGCTGTCAAAAGTGGCGAGGAACTAAATTTAGAAATTAATTTAATCAGCGGAATCGAACATAAAATTGAATTTATTAGTGCACCAAATCTACACTGGCCGGATACTATTTTTTCTTTTGATCACGGTACACAAGTTTTATATACTTGTGACGCGTTTGGTTTGCATTACTGTTCAGAGCAATTGTATGACGAAAATCCAAGCCTATTAAATGAAGATTTTCGATTTTATTACGACTGCCTCATGGGTCCTAATGCCCGCAGCGTAGTTCAAGCATTAAAAAAAATTGATGCACTACCAAATATCAAGACTCTTGGAGTTGGACATGGACCAATCCTTAATTTTAATACGCAATTATGGCTGAATAATTACAGAGAATGGAGTAAGCAAAGAAGTACAGGAGAAAATTACGCTGTGGTTTGCTATCTAAGCCAATATGGTTTTTGTGATCGGCTTAGCCAAGCAATTGCTCATGGCATAGGCAAGGCAAATGCTCAAGTCCAATTAGTTGATCTTATTGCTTCAGACACTCAAGAGTTAAGTGCTCTGATTAGTGAAGCAAGTGCAGTCGTTGTACCAACATGGCCTATCAAATCTGATTCCGAATTACAAAGCAATATTGGAACCCTACTTGCATCCTTAAAACAAAAGCAGTGGGTAGCTACTTATGACTCCTATGGCGGAAATGAAGAGCCTATTGACTTTATTACTAACCAATTGAGAAAGCTTGGACAAAAAGAAGCTTTTAAACCACTTCGAGTTCGTGACGAACCAAACAAAAGTGTTTACCAACAATTTGAAGAAGCTGGTACAGATTTAGGTCAGATTCTTACTAGAAAGAAAAATTTAGCAGCTACTAAAAGCCTTGATGGAGACTTAAATAAAGCACTTGGTTGCTTAAGCGGTGGACTCTACATTGTTACAGCAAAAGACAGTGAAGGTGAAGACAGTCGAGACGGTGCGATGGTTGCAAGTTGGGTTAGTCAAGCAAGTTTTGAACCCCCTGGAATAACCGTAGCGGTAGCTAAAGACAGAGCCATTGAATCACTATTACAAGTCAATGATCATTTTGTGCTAAATATCCTTCAAGAAAATAACTATTTGCACCTGTTCAGACACTTTTTAAAACGTTTTCCACCAGGTGCTAATCGATTTGAAGGAGTTGAATTAATGAATGATCTTGCAACTGGAGGACCTGTTCTATCTGATGCATTAGCGTTCCTTTCATGTAAAGTTATTCAAAGAATGGAGACAACAGATCATTGGATAATTTATTCATTAGTTGAAAAAGGCAATTTATCTAATACTCAAAGTAAAACAGCCGTTCACCATAGAAGAGTTGGTAGTAATTATTAACAATGACAGTAAAGAATATTGCTTCACAAAATTTAAATACTTTCATAAAAAAAACCATTAAGATTCCCATTGAGGAGAACTTCATTTGCTTAAGAAGCCTAAACCCAAAAAGAACAAGATTTGAAGTTGAATATTCACTTGAAAAAGGAAGTTGCACTAATTCTTTTTTATTTAAGTCATCTAAAGATGAACATTCTAAATCATATAATTATATTTTAATTCATCCTCCTGGTTTAACATTTGAAAAAGAATTCTTAGAAGAGTTTGAGACATTAATTAGCAGAGATTCGGATGAAATAAAGTTAGTCATGGGGCATATCAATCCCAATAAAGTAGCTTTTGTGAAAAAAATGAATTTGAAATATAAAAATATAACGGTTATTTGTTCTAATCCTGGTGCAAAATTATTCAAGGAGATTTGGAATTTACGAAAACCCTCAAAAAATACAAATCCTAAAGAAGCATTGGAGACAGTTGAAGTTCTTCCAAATATACAAATCATTAAACAATTAGAAACTCTGTCACTCAACAATAATTTTGAGATTACATTCATTCCCGCGCCAACAGCTCGTTGGCCTGGTGGACTAATTGTTTTTGAAAAGCAGACTGGTTTATTGATGAGTGATAAATTGTTTGGTGCACATATTTATGAAGAAAAATGGGCTGAAATAAACAGTACTAGCACTGAAGAAGAAAGAAGACATTACTTCGATTGTCTAATGTCACCAATGTCTACTCAAGTAAATAGTATTATCGAAAAATTTGAAGAGTTTGAGATTGATACTATAGTGCCTGGACATGGACCTGCAATCAGCGGTAGTTGGAGAAGCTTATTAAACAACTACCAAAGCTGGGGAGAAAGCCAAAAATACAGCAACTTAAGAGTTGCTCTATTATTTGCTAGTGCATATGGAAATACTGCCGCTATTGCTGATGCCATTGCTAGAGGAATTAGTAAAACAGGGGTCAAAGTTAAGATTATTAATTGTGAATTCACCGCATCAGATATTTTAATCACTGAAATACATAAGGCAGATGGATATTTAATTGGATCACCAACATTAGGAGGACATGCACCCACCCCGATTGTTTCAGCACTTGGCACTCTTTTGGCTGAAGGAGATAGAGGAAATCCAGCTGGAGTATTTGGAAGTTATGGATGGAGTGGGGAAGCTCTTGATTTACTTGAAAAAAAATTAAAAGATGGAGGCTTTAAATTTGGATTCGAACCTATAAAAATCAAATTTAGTCCTGATTCTTTAATGATTAAAAAACTTGAAGAAACAGGTATCCGATTTGGTAAACAATTAATTAATGAGAAATTACGTCAACAAAGAAAGGCTAATGTTGGTTTAAATACAAGTAAAAGTGATCCAACAATTAATGCCCTAGGAAGGGTCATAGGAACACTATGTATATTGACTGCTCAAAAAGGAAATGAAGATAATTTAATCAGCGGAGCAATGGTTGCAAGTTGGGTTAGTCAAGCAAGCTTTTCTCCTCCTGGTATTACGATTGCAGTAGCTAAAGAAAGAGCTGTAGAGAACTTACTTCATACAGGCGATAACTTTGCTTTAAACATTCTAGAGCAAAACAATCACCAAAGCCTCCTTAAACAATTTCTTCAATCATTCAAGCCTGGAGAAAATAGATTTAACAATATTGAGATCAAATTCAGTCCAAATAATCAGCCATTATTAAACGAAGCTTTAGCTTGGCTGGAGGGTACAGTTAGTCAACGAATGGAGTGTGGGGATCATTGGCTGATATATGCTGAGATTAAACATGGAAAAGTCATCAAAAAAGATGGAGTAACAGCAGTTCATCATCGAAAAACCGGAGCGAACTACTAGATCCATTACAAAAACGACTGAATCCATTTATACTTCTCTCTTGATTCAAAATGTCTAATAAAAAGCTTCTTGTTATAGCTGCTAGCAATGGTGAAAATCTCAAACTAGCAGAGAGATTTTTAGTCGCAGGCAAGGAACTAAATTACTCATGCGAATTACTCGATTTGACAGAATCAAAAAATGATTTACCAATATTTAATCCACGTCATAATTCAACAGATAAAGCACCAGAAAATCTTAAGTCGATCAATGCTCAAATGGAAAGCCATTCTCACTGGGTCATTTGTGCGCCTGAATATAACGGTTCAATTCCTCCTATTCTTACAAATGCAATAGCTTGGCTTTCTGTGCAAGGCACAGATTTTCGAAGTTTATTTAACGAACGTCCAATTGCAATTACAAGTTTTTCAGGAGGAGGGTGTATGGAGTTATTACTTTCGATGCGAATTCAATTAACCCATCTTGGGGCTTTAGTCTTAGGTCGTCAATTAGCTACGAATAAAACAAAAATTGCTGAGGATAAATCAATCAACGAAATTCTAAAGCAACTACTACAACTAAATCACTCTCATTAGATCTATAACTCTTCTTTACCACTAATTAACTGTTCATTAGAATTTAACTTATACCATTTCTTTAACATTTCTTTTGCCATAGGTAAAGCATGAACTGAACCACCACCCGGAGTGTTCTGAGCAAATGCAACAATGACTATTTCACCAGAATCATATGGTGCAAAGCCAGCAAACCATGCATGGTCAGCACCTCCACTACTATCTTCAGCTGTTCCGGTTTTACCAGCTACTGGAGGAAGAATAGAAGTATCTATATTCATTCCCATACCAGTGCCACTAGTTACTACTTTTCGAAGACCGCGACGAATTGTGTCGAGTGTCGTATCTTGAATATCTACTTTTTGTAAATATTTCTCTGACCTCCAATTTATATTGGCATCCACCAAATGAGGAGTAATCAAATAACCACCATTTGCAAAAACTGCATATGCTCGTGCTAACTGCAATGGAGTAACTAGAACAACCGATTGACCAATAGATGCACTAGCCATATCCTCAACGATCCAAGGAGTCTCTCCAGGCTTCCCCCAACCACGACCCTCATCAGCCCATTCCTTGTTCCCTACTAAGCCTTTATTTTCATCAAGCAAAATTTCTATACCACTGTAATTATCAAAGCCAAGTTTGATTGCAGCATCATATAAAGCCTTCGAACCAGAACCAACCCCAACTTGGTAAAAGAAAGTATTACTAGAGACTCTGAATGCATCTTCATATCCAATCCAACCAAATCCTCTTTTATTATATTCTGGAAAACAATGACTCCCATATGTAATACAAGGAACCGTATTTAATTTTTGATTCGCAGGAAATTTACCACTTTCTATACCAGCTATAGCCGTAACAGGCTTCCATGTACTTCCTGGATCATATGCATTTAATGCTCTACTCAAAAGAGGAAGATTAGATGACAAAAAAAGATTGTCATATTGTTTTTTTGTAAAAGTCTCAGAAAAAAAATTAAGATCGAAAGTAGGTTGACTAGCAATTGCTCTAATAGCACCAGTACGTGGATCAAGCGCTACTATTGCTCCAGCAATTTTGTCAGACAAAACTTTTTCTGCAGTAAGTTGTAGGTCTAGATCAAGAGTTAATTTGATGTCCTTACCAGCTTTTGGCAACTTTAACCCCAGGCTACGTTGAACGGTACCTAGTGAATCAATCTCAAGCATTTCACCTCCCCATTGGCCTCTCAATTCAGATTCAAAAGCAGCTTCTACGCCTTTCCGTCCAATTCGATCAGATAATTTATAACCTCTTTCTGAAAGCTTAGAAAACTCATTTTGCGTTACTAACTGTGTATAACCCAAAGCATGAGCAGCTAAAGATTTATAAGGATAATTTCTAACTAAACCAATATCAATTTGAGCACCATACAAGTTATTCTCTTGTTCTTTAAACCTTATAACTTGCTCCACCGATAAATCATTTAATAATACTTTTTTATAAGGTGTGTTTGAATGACTTCTATTATATGCAATATCTAATTGATCAATAGAAACATTTAACAAATCAGATAAAGACTTTCGAAGATCTATCCATGCACTATTTGTTAAAAGTCTCGGTTGAATAGATAATGAGTAAAAGAGTTTATTATCAGCAAGAACAAAACCATTACGATCTAATAATCTTCCTCTTATTGGTGGGTTAGCAATTAACTTGATTCTATTTTCTTCTGAAAGTTTTTTATAATATGATCCATTAATTATTTGTATCCAAAAAAGACGAACACCTGTGACTGAAAAAATCAAACAAATAAACAAAAAGAAAATTAGAGGTTGATTAAAAGCACCAACATGCTTCTTAGAACTTAAATATAATTTTTCTTTTTTCTTCATCTCTTAAAATCAAGAATGTTTATTACTAATCTATATTTAATGAGTCATTATTTAAAATACGTCTAACTTCCTCTAATTTCGTATCAATTCTATGTAAAGTTGAGACTAAAGAATCTTGATCATTGCTTTCGTAATCAGGGTAATTCTCTTCAACTGTTACATCAACTGAAACAACTGGATAACCTAAACCGGGAATAAGTTGATCAATCTTATCCCTCACTGTCTTTGCATAGGTTTCGCCATCAACCTGGAATGCTGACAATGGATCTTTTGATTTAAATACATCCATTATTTTTTGAGGTCCACCGGTTTTAGCATTTTTAATAATACCCATGCCAAAAGGCAAAGCAGACTCCATTACAAATAAATGAAAATCCCTTAATTGATCTTTAGCCATAATGGCTTTATAAATTCTATTTAAGAATACCTGTTTCTGACGTTGGAAAGTAAGGGGTGCAGCTATTATTTGAAATACCTATGGACCAACCAACAAAAATTGACATTACAATTATTGCTGCGAATGGAAGAAAAGCTTGATGGGTAGTTTCTAGAGTTAACCACTCTCTCCAACCTCTTATGAAACGTTCTCTAGCAAACCTATTACGCTCTTTAGAAGCTTGATTAATTTTCTTTCTAAAAGATTTTTCTACCCAACGCTCAAAAGACTTTTTTTTAGTTACTGCCATTTTTCTCTCTACTTCTAATAATTGTCCTGCAGTAAGATGAGGATGAAAAGTACCTATTAATTCAAGCGTTTTCAAAAACATTTCAACTGCCGCGTCTTTAATAACCCTCTCTTCTTCTTTAAGAAAAGCCCAATCAACTTCAGGATAAAAACGAGCACGATTAAGATTGATCTGCTCTTCTCCAAGCTGACCTGGCTCTCTCAACCATCTATCAGTATTGCTGTCAAAGCGTCGCCAATATAAAAAAGGATTAATATAAATAACCTTTCCTGAGATAGTAATACTATCCTTCTGAAGCCGTCGGCTTAAGTGAGAATCAGTCTGTTGTGCAACTGTCAAAAGTAATAAGCTATTAAACTAAAGTTATCTTTTTTTTTTGAAGTAGACCACCCCCAAAAAGCAGATTAATCAACTGAGTAATATCCCAATTTTTACAGGAACATGCATCTTCTTTAATCAGTTCATGCAAAACAACAATTAATCAGTTATGTTCATTTTGAACATACTCAAAACAGAAATGCTACGTAAGCAAGAAAAAAATGCAGTCACAAGAGGAGTGCTCCTCGCTATTGGTTGGGGATGGGGTTTAGACAGATTTTATGAAGGTGACAAAAAAGGAGGCATTCTCTCAATCATTGGATGGGGAATTATCTTCACAACTTTTCTGTACTTAAAATGCTCAGGTATCGAGTATGTGGATGGTGTAAAAGATTATTCCAATTACAGTCCAAACCCTCTAATAGTGCTTCCATTCATTGCTGGTCTATACGGAATATACTTAATAATAAGAAAAGGTTTTAGATTAGCAAAACAGTTTGAAAACGCAGAAGATTAAATTAATTTACAAGTAATAAATCAATTCAACCTCATGATCTAAGTCATTTTATTTTTTAATAGTGACAAAAAGTCCTCTGAGGAGTAGAAATAAAGTAACAGGACAACTCCTCACACATTCGTTCTGTTAAAAAAAGCACCCAACTTCTTGTAGGAAGGGTGCTTTTTTTAATGACAAATTTTTTAACTTATTACCTGTGAAAGTCAAGAAACTAACCTGCTGATATTTGAGTTTTTCATAAGATACAGAAATATAGTTTTGAGAGGAGTTGAGATCCTTCGCAGTGGAAACAAGGAAACACTTGCGCATGATCTCCTGAAAGACCACCTTGCTCAAATCGAGGCGGTTTTTTGTGATTATTTTCCATTGAGTAAAAGCAAACTCCATAACAAGTAATCAGAACGGTATTCTCTACAATTTTTGAGTTAAATTGACCAACAAATCAATTAACCTAGTAATTAAAGATTTACTAAATGACTGAAGAAAAGAAAACAGACAAAAAGAAGTGCGGTGGAAAGAGCAAAGCAATGTTTTTCTATGGCATTATTCAACTAAGTACTAATGTCGTTTCTGCTGTCGCTCTTGCTGCAATCGCCCTTAGTCTTTATTCTGTAAAACAAGAATCAAAACTATTCAACGAATGTATTGAAGAGGTTCAATCAATCGGGAAGAGTTCTTCCGATGCAGTCCGCTTCTGCAATGGTGGTAAGTAGTTAGCAATCCTCAAAGTAATAGGATTGAATATTGCACTAATTAATCGATTAGTAGTAATGAGGTATCAAGGTCTCACAGCATTATTTTTGATGTTTTTCAGAATTCTTCTTGATCCACTACCTGCAATGCTCTAGGCGAAAAAAATTATTGAAACCTCTCTACGACCTATATCCTTTTTTTACAGATTTGCCTATTTTTCCTAACCCCAATCAACTTTCACTCCAAAGCCATCGGGTATATCCTCACTAACATCTCTTAAATCCAGCCATTTCATCTCGTCATCTAACGTCAAATTTTTAAACTTTCTTATGTAAATATCTCCAGCAAGATCTGGATCTTCAACTGCAAAAAATTCACATATTTCTTCCACCCTTGCCCAATGCTCAATTTCATTGGTTGCTCTTTTGAATTCAGTCATTTGGAATTTCGCTTGTTCCTCCTTGGTTAATTTGGCTAAAACTGAAGAAGATACAGTGACAGTTGCAAAGTTACATTTAGATGAATCTTCTCCTTGAGGCATCAGATTTCTGTTATTGAGTTCTTTCAACCAAGCTTCATCCACCATCTTTAATTCCCTTCCAATGAATTAGGAGACTGTATTTGATTCTATTCATCTTTCCAATACTCATCCCACTGAACTTCTAATTCAGTCTTTAATAGTGAGTTATAGAAACCTTTCGACTTCTTTGTTGAATTGATATCAGTTGCACTTAATTAAACCATTAGATATATTGCTTCTTCTTCGCTGAAAGATTTTGCATTATTTGATTTAAATATCATTTTTATTCGACTCGTTTTCATTTTTCTCTTGTACCCCAATTGATTCACTAAATCCAGATGCAAGTATTCCAGTAGGTATTGCGATTGCAGCAATACCCAAGAGGGAGGTTATGGATGCAATTGTTTTTCCAATAGCTGTAACTGGTATTGAATCTCCATAACCAACAGCACTAACAGTTGTAATTGACCACCAAAAACATCTTGGGATTGACCCTAACAATCCTGGTTGAACGGAAGATTCAGCCAGATACATAAAAGTACTGCTAATCAACAAAAGCAAAGCTGTATAAAAAATCGAAATTTGTAATTCTTGACTCTTTAATCGAAGTGCGTAATTAAAGTGATAGATACTTTCCTTGAATTTTTCACTTCTTCCTATTTTCAATATTCTTAAAAGGCGAATAATCCTAAGAATTTTTAATTCAGCACGAACACCAATAAAAGATGGGATGATTGCAATAACATCAATAATTGCCATTGGCGAAATCATATAACGCAAAGTGCCTTTCCAACCTTTTCCATATTTCTCTTCAAGTGGTGCGACCCACAAACGGAAAATATATTCAACACAAAACAAACCTCCAATAATCCAATCCAAAAAATCTATTTCATCTCCAAATTGATAATCGATGGAGTTTTCAGTAATGACAACTGCGAAAAAAATCGAAATAAAAATTGTAACTCCACAGATTTTATTAAATAACGATGTTCTCCCATCTGGTGAATCATTTTTTATCTGCTCATAGATTCTTAAACGTAATTCATTCATCGCAACCCGCACCATGAAATAGGAATCCATATAAGTTAAGCAAATCTTGGTGATTTTTCCTCCAATCACTTGCTAAGCAAAATATCATTGATATTAGTTCTGCTCTAGGGTGACCCTCTTGCGAGGAGTCTCACCCATATATCACTTGCTTATCACTACTAGAAAAGTCATTTCTTAATGCTTTAAATGATCCAAAAGACGTATAAATAATCAATACGATAAGCATTACCAATGCTTAATGACAAGTTGGCTAAGTGCTCCAAAAAAAATTTTGGCTTGTCCTATATAAGTGATCCATTTTAAAAAGTTTTCCCAGTTTTTTAAATCAACTATGCTTTTGCGCCATTGAAAAGAATCTAACAACGTAAAAAAACAGCGGAAAGATTTAGATAATGTAGGAGAATCTTGTCGAAAACTAATTTCTGATGATTTAAAATTAATTGAGCATCAAAGTAATGAGGATGAGGCTTAAGCGTTACTAATCTCAAGTGATGCCCTAGTTTCATCTAGAAAATGGATTTCCAATTCATTGCTAAATATATCCGTGCCATTCGAGGGAATCACAAGGGGCAAACCTCTATAAGTAAGCAAACAATTTTCCATGTTTAATTCCTTAGATGAATAATTTCCATCGTGCTTTCCACTACCATCTGCTTTGAACTCGCCTGCCTCTGTTCTCGACCAAATAATAAACCAATCAAGCTTTTCTAATTTTTCTAGTTTTGCCTCATTGAAGTCGTGGTAGTAGTCAGAATCAAAGAACTCCCTTATTGAAGTCTGTACACCCTCACCATCAACTTCTATTACTCCTTCATCCAAGTGGATTTTATATTCCTCTGCCCCATCTTCTTCAAGAAGAACTTCACTATTAAAAGTCCTCTGTGCAAGTGCCAACATCTCCTCTTTTCGGTCATCAAGAATCTTGCTGATAACCATGTCTTCATCCCAGTTATGCTCATCGATAATGTATCTCAACGAACCAAATCTTTCAGAAAGTGCCTTATTTGCTGCATCTTTAGCAATCTTTGCTGCCTTTTCGCTATCTTCATCAAGTTCCTGCTTCAGACGTTTTAAATCGCTCGCTAGTGCATCCATTTTTCTGTAAAACTCGCCATAGTATTTTCCAGCTCTCGTTTTTTCAGTTGAGTAGAAAACCTTTATATTTTGAATATCCCCATTGTAAGTAACTTCAAATGACATTAAAAAACCTATCTCTTATTACAATGATCACGCCTTTTCGAACCGACGCCATAATTAATTCGATTGATTAAAGAAACAAGTACGATTAAGCGACCAAAAGATTGTTCTCTCTCCATAAAAAAATTAAAGTATATGAGATAAAATTTTAATATGAATCAAAGTCATCAGATACAACATCTAACAATCTAAGCAACTAAGATGGAAAAATCTAGTCAAGAGGGAGTTAGAAGGAAGAGAGCTAATAAAGCACAAACATTTCCCATTCCATTTACTTTTGTAGGAATTAAAAAAAATATTTCTATTTCTACTAATAAAGAAAATAAACTATCTAAAGAACAAATAATCAATCAAGCATTTAAATTTTATTCACAAGGTAACATTCAAAAAGCAGCTAAATATTATCAACAACTTATAACTAGAGGATGTACAGACTTCAGAATTTTTGCTAATTATGCAGCAGTTCTAAAAAGACTTAATAAATTAAAAGAAGCTGAATTATCACTACGCAAAGCAATTGAACTTAAGCCTGATTACGCAAATGGTCATTCAAACCTGGGAAACATATTAAAAGATCTCGGCAAATTAAAAGAAGCTGAATTATATACTCGCAAAGCTATTAAACTAGAACCTAATTTCGCAAATGGTCATTCAAACCTGGGAAATATATTAAAAGATCTCGGCAAATTAAAAGAAGCTGAATTATCACTACGCAAAGCTATTAAGCTAGAACCTAATTTCGCTGTAAATCATTACAATCTGGGCAATATATTAAAAGATCTTGGTAAATTAAAAGACGCAGAATTATCTACTCGTAGAGCAATTAAACTAAAGCCTAATTTCGCAGATGCTCATTCAAATCTGGGGGATATATTGAGTGATCTTGGAAAGTTAGAAGATTTGATTTTACTATCAAAATCAACACTAGAATCAAATTCAATCAATGGTGGGTATAAGTTACTCGCTTTATTAAGAATCACAATCTCTCATTTAATAAAACAAGATTTCTCAGCAACCTTAGTGAACATCAATAAAGTAAATAAATTAATTAGTCAAGGCGTAATCAATGATATAAAGGAAGAAAAAAATAAAAAGTATTTATTTAACTTCTCTGGATTTATCACCTCTCTCTATCCACTTCTTTATAAAGAAAATAAAAATAGTACTTTAGATCAAATACCTCATGTTGGAGAAAGTCATTGTCTTTCTTTTGCACATCAAACTCTATCAATATGCTCACAACAAAAAAAGATTCAACCTGTATTTATAATAGGAGGAAAAGCTTGGCATTTTGCCAAGAAAGAAAATAATAAATGGAAAGATTCCTTAAAACAACAGATCAAAAATCATATATATAGTGATCAAGTATTTATTTCTTTTGGAGAGATAGACTGTAGAAAAGACGAAGGAATACTGATTTACATAATTAAGTCAAATAAAAACATTTCGGAAGTATGTAAAAACACAGTTAATAGTTATGTAAATCATATAGAAGTAACACTCTCTCCATATTATTCAAAAAGGTATTACTTTGGTGTTCCAGCACCAACAAGGACACAAGAATCAATTGATGATTTAGATATAAAAAGAGTTGAAATAATCAAAGTATATAATTTACTTTTAAAAAAAGAAGTTTTATCAAGAGGTTCCTATTTCTTGGATGTTTATGAATTAACTTCCAACAAAAATGGGGAAAATAATAATATACATATGTGCGACAATCATCACCTGTCTCCCAAATGTCTATCTCTTTTATTTGAGAGGCATCTATACAAGCCTTAAAGCTTGATCATATAAATCAAAGATTTGTTTTAAATTTCGCAACAAATAATATAAGATCTAAACAGTCTCTATAGTATAAAAAATTATTAGATTTAATTTAAAGTATACCTCACCTATTTAGACAATTATCCCTAATAAATAGTTCATATTACACATATTCCTTATAATCCCGGTTCCTAACAAAAAGATTTTCAAATTCTCGTGAAAAACGTAAGAGTCTTTTTAGAACTTTTAAACTTAGATTTTAGACTTTGATTTAGCGATTGCGTAAACATATCAAACGCTAGTACAATTTATGAATTTTTGTCCCCGTGTACGATACATCTCTATAAATCAAACATAAACAAGAATAAGCATTAGTAGTATATGCTTGGAATACAAGAGTAAATACAAAGATGGATGGCTCGAATAAAAAAAAGAAAGATAAGGAGAAAGAGACTCTGGTAAAAACATTCACAGTTCCATTTCCTTTAAAAGGAGCTCAAGAAAATATTACTTATAAGATAAATCAATTATCTAAAGAGGAAATAATTAATCAAGCAATTGAGTTTCACCTAAAGGGTAATATTAAAGAAGCATCAGAATATTATCAATATTGTCTAACTAAAGGTTTCAATAATCCCATAGTCTTTGCGAATTATGGAAGCATATTAAAAGGTCTAGGTAATTTAAAAAAAGCAGAGTTACTTCAACGCAAAGCAATCGAACTTAATCCTAATTTCGCTAATGCTCATTCAAATTTGGGTAACTTATTGTGTGATCTTGGAAAATCGAAAGAAGCAGAAATGTCTTATCGCAAAGCAATCGAACTTAATCCTAACTTTGCAAATGCGCATCATAATTTAGGATATATATTAAGTGAAAGTGGCAAATACTCTGAGGCTATAAAAAGCTATAAATCAGCTTTAAAGTTAAATACATCTCTATCTGCTACTAAAGCTGATTTGATAATATCAAAAAGAGATATATGTGATTGGAACAATCAAGAAACTGAAAAAGAATGGCTTGAAGATATCGGGATTAAAGGAAAGTCTGTTGTACCATGGAATTTCTTTTTTTTAGAAGATAATCCTAAAAAACACCTACAAAGAGCACAGAATTATTATAAAGAAAACTTTAGTCATAAATCTGATCCAATAGCATCTTTTAAAAATGAACAAATTCATATAGGTTACTTCTCCGCTGATTTTAAACAACATGCGACTATGTATTTGCTTGCTTCTATAATAGAATTGCATGATAAATCTAAATTTAAAATCTTTCTATATTCATTTACTAACGAAGAAGATAATTATACTGAGAGAGCTAAAAGATCTGGATGTATCTTTAGAAATATAAAAAACTTAAGTACTATTGAAACTGTAAAGTTAGCTAGAAATGATCAATTAGATATTGCAATAGATCTAAAAGGGTATACTAAATCTTTTAGAATGAATATATTTTCTCAAAAAGTAGCTCCTATTCAAATCAATTATCTTGGATATCCAGGTTCTCTTGGAGCAGAATCAATTAATTATTTAATTGCTGATGATATAGTAATACCAAAAGGATATGAAAAGTTTTATTCTGAAAATATTATACGTATGTCGAGCTGTTATCAATGTAATGATAATAAAAAAGAAATTTCAAAAGAAACTATTAAACGAAGTGATTTCAACCTTCCTGAAAAAGGATTTGTCTTCATATGTTTTAATTCTAGTAGAAAAATCTCTCGAAATGAATTTGAAATTTGGATGAGATTACTTAAAGAAATACCAGGAAGTGTTATTTGGTTATATAAATCTAATAAATTGGCTACTAAAAATTTATATAAAGAAGCAAAAATAAGAAATGTAGATCCAAATAGACTTATATTTGGTGAGAAATTACCCTTAAAACAACATTTAGCAAGATATACGCTTGGAGATTTAGCACTCGATACATTTAATTGTAATGGTCACACCACGACGTCAGATGCTTTATGGGCAGGCTTACCAGTGCTGACCAAAATTGGACAAAGTTTTGCAGCAAGGGTGTCTGCAAGTATCCTGAATTCAGTAGGTCTCCCTGAACTCATAACTTATAATGAAAAAGAATATGAAGAGAAAGCTCTATCTATCGCTAGTAATCCTGATCAACTGATTAACTTAAAATCTAAACTGGCTAAATCAAAAGAAGCATCACCACTTTATAATTCGGAATTATTTACAAAAGAATTAGAAAATAAGTTCAAACAACTCTGTAATTAAATGCATAGCTTTATTCATTCGCAAATTTGTCAGCAAATAAAAGATAGATAAGAGCATACAAAAAGAACCACTCTAGAAGAGTATTAAAATAATATATTGAGTTTCAACTTCACCTTTGCATTTAAAGCTATTATTAATAAATAAACTTAGATCTTCCTTCTGCTCAAGACTTTATACAAAAATATTCCTTTAAATAAAGTCCCTTACTCAAATAATTCTTCAATTCTCATATAAAACCTGTAAGAAAAGAAAAAAGGTATTTCTGACGACTTATCTTTTGGTTTTAGACATAAATTTAGAGATTTCGTAAATCATAATATATCCTATTTCTGATTGATAATTTTTCGACTATTCCTATGTCTATGATCTCTGGGTAAAAAATAATTTATAGATTTAATTTTTATTATCGTTTATTGAATAAAAAATAGTGATATAGCAATTGAATAGGATTATAATAGTGAAATAGCAGGCGTCTCAGGAGAAAAGCAAAATATATGAATAAAAAAAGAAAAACATTACCAGTACCGTTTACTTTAGAAGAGATTAAAAAAAATATTACTATTACTACAAATATTTCTACTAAACCATCTAAAGAAAAAGTAATTCAGCAAGCATTTCAATATCATTCAAAAGGGAATATTTCACAAGCAACCAAATATTATCAACAATTAATAAATCAAGGATGTAATGATCATAAAGTTTTTTCTAATTATGGAGTCATATTGTTAGAACTTGGCAGATTAAAAGAAGCAGAAGTATCAATAAGAAAAGCACTTAAACTCAAACCTAATTTTGGAGATGCTCATTATAATCTTGGAATCATATTGCAAGCTCTTGGCAAATTAAAAGAAGCAGAATTTTCATACCGCAAAGCAATTAAAATTAATCCTAATCTCGCAGAAGCCCATTCCAATCTGGGAAACATATTGCGAGATCTTGATAAATTACAAGAAGCAGAAGTATCAATAAGAAAAGCACTTAAACTCAAACCTAATTTTGGAGATGCTCATTATAATCTTGGAATCATATTGCAAGCTCTTGGCAAATTAAAAGAAGCAGAATTTTCTTACCGCAAAGCAATTAAAATTAATCCTAATCTCGCAGAAGCCCATTCCAATTTAGGAATCATATTGCAAGATCTTGGAAAATTAAAAGAAGCTGAATTACATACTCGCAAAGCAATCAAACTGAAACCTGATTTCGCTATGGCCTATGTCAATCTTGGAATCATATTGAAAGATTTTGGAAAACTGAATGAAGCAGAAGTATTAATA
>QCHH01000016.1 GCA_003279585.1 Prochlorococcus sp. AG-402-A08
AAGAAATTTAAAGAAGGTTGGATTGAAAATGAATGGAGATGGAAAATTAAAGACAATAAAAAACTCGAAACCTCCAAACCCGAATGGGAATCTGATAAGAAAGGAAGATTATTATTATGGGAAGAACTAGGGATAGGTGATATTCTTTTATTTTTATCACTAATTCCAGATTTAATAAATAAAGTAGATCAATTGATAATCTTAATTGATAAAAGACTTATTCCTCTTTTGGAACGATCATTAAATAAGAGCATATCCTTTATTAGCAAAACTGATTTGATTGATGAAAGAAAATATGATTTCCATATAGCAATGGGTTCACTTCCAAAGTATTTAAGAACATCATTAAATAGCTTCAAAACAGCCAAAAAATTAAAATTAAAAGCAAGTAAAAAAAGATCTAACAATTTAAGAGATAAAATATTGACTGGAAACCACAAGAAAATCGTTGGTATTTCCTGGAAATCATCAAGCAAAGTTCCAACCTTAAGCATTACATTGGAGAGAATGATGTTAGGAATTTATTCACCTGAAATAAGATTTGTATGCCTTCAATATGGTGAAGTTCAAGAAGAACTTAATCAATTAAGGAAAAAACACAATATAGATATTTACAAATCAGAAGAAATTGACTTGTTTAACGATATTGATGGCCTTGCAGCACTAATTCATGCTTGCGATGAAGTTGTATCAATTGACAATCTGACACCAATCCTTGCCGGTGCGCTAGAAAAAAAAAGTGATGTGTTATTACCAAGCAATGCTACTTGGTTACATGGAACGGATAATTGTGAAAGCTACTGGTATGAATCAATGAAATACTTTCGGCAAAATAAAAATTCTAACTTGGATACATTATTAAAGAAAATAAAAGATGAGATTAAAAAATAAAAAATAAAAAGAATATCAATGTATAGTCATGTTTTTTTAACTATTTTCTTAATATGGTCAAAGATTCAAATATTAAAGATACACAGACCTCTAATCCTTTTGAATCTGTTTCATCAGAAATAAAGCTAATCGCTATAGATGTAGATGGAGTTCTTACAGATGGGAGTATTTATTTAGATGACCATGGAAACCAAACTAAAAAATTTAATTCTAGGGATGGTATGGGAATAAGACTTTTACAAAAATATGGATTTGAAATTGCATTAATATCTGGCTCGAAAAGTAATTCTATAAAAGCAAGAGGTATTTCACTAAATATAAATTTTATTATGACAGGAGTAGAAAATAAGCATGTCGCCATAAACAAAATTCAAAAGATACTTAATATCAATCCTTCACAAACAATTTTTTTAGGTGATGATATAAATGACTTAACTGTTTTACCAGCAGTAAGAATGTTCCTATCTCCAAAGAACGCTCATCCAGCTTGTCTAGGGAAAGCAAATTGGATTGGTAAATGCGAGGGAGGTGAGGGGTTTTTCCGTGAATTTACTGACTTATTTTTATTTTCATTAAATATCAATCCATATCTAGAATTTGAAAGTTCATCAACATGATCAAAAATTCATCATATCTTGTGTATCAATTTCTTTTACTAAAGACATCTTTTTAATTGATAATTTGAAGTAAAATTAAGAAATGAGCAAACCTCAAAAAATCTTCTAATTGGATATGGAGAGGTATCGTCAGTTGTCTTAGGTAATTCTAATCCTCTTGTATTTATAGGTGGAGCATGTGAAAAACACACTCCTAATTAAGAAAACAAAGTATTAGAGTTCTCAACAATTATTTTTATTTATTATGCTCAGCTTCCACAAGAAATGGGCCGATTTGAAGATAGTCCAATTCACAATCAATAAACGCTTTTAATGCATCATCAGGATTACATACTATTGGCTCCTCATGAGGGTTAAAGGATGTATTAATTAAACTGGGAATTCCACTTAATTTATGATAATAAGAGAGAATAGAAAAAAGCCCTGGATTATTAAATTTATTTACTACTTGAGGTCTTGCTGTTCCATCTACGTGAACTACAGCAGGACTCTGTTTCTTCATCTTTTCCGAACAATTCACAGTTATTGTCATGAATTGGTAAGTATTGATTTCTTTAGAATTATCTTCATAACATTCACAAAAAAATTCCTCCAAAGTAACAGGTGCGAATGGCATAAATTCAGTTCTTTTTAATTTTTTATTTAACCAATCATTTGCGGTAATATCTGTAGTTTGAAAAAGAATTGATCGATTACCTAAAGCTCGAGGTCCATATTCTAAACGACCATTAAATCTTGCCACAATTTTACCATTGAAAAGTTGATTTGCTATTTCTTCATTTATATTAATTGGTTGAGTATACTTAACATTATATTTAGAAAGAGTCTGTTCTATTTCTAACTTTGAGTAATCAGGTCCTAAGAATGCATTTGATAATGGATTAATAGAATAGCTTTCTCTCTTTTCAGTATCATTAGCAATCATTAATGCTGCTCCAACTCCTAGCCCAGAATCTCCCATAGCTGGATGAATATATATTTGTTTGACCGAATTCAGTTCATAAATAGCCTGGTTAAGTCTTACATTAGCAAAAGCTCCACCTGCTAAAACAAGTGATTTTTTGTTTTGTTCTTTCATATGAAAATCTATATAAGAAGTAATCTCATCTTCAAAATACTTTTGAACAGATGCTGCCAAATCTTCTCTAAGCCATTTAGTTGAAACTTCTCCTATCGTTTTTCTTATTAGCTCAAGATTTTTATTCCTCATGATATGCGGATAAGGACCTAGTTTATTCAAATAATCTAAGGTTCCATACCATTGACCATTTTTGGTATATGTAATTTTTTTAAATGCTTCGATCAAATTGATATTAGGTTTGCCCAAAGCTGCTAAACCTGTTATTTTACCTTCATGCCTTACAGGTTTAAAACCACATATTGCAGTCACTAATGAATATATCATACAAATTGAATATATATAATTAGTAGTACCTATTTCTTCCATCTTTCCACTCAAACCAGTCCCAGTATATCCACACAAATCATCACCTTTACCGTCTAAAGTGACTATCAAACAATCGTCGAAAGGAGATTTATAATAGGCTGAACTTGCATGAGCAATATGATGATTAACAAAAGATAATGGGGTTTTCATATCTATTCCTAGAGAAGGGAATGAATCAGTTATTTTCTTTAATCTTTGTCTTTGTGTAGTTAATGGAAGCATCAACATCTCATATGGTGTATATTTATGACCTTGAATGATTTCACACTTTAACCTTTCAGCGAATCCATTATTTATACTTTTTATATAAGAATTCAATGCTCTTTTATGCAATGAATTTGGCTCCTCAAAAGCAAAGACAATAACATCTAATTTATTTTTACAGGCCTCCAGGCAATATTTAATTGAATAAAAAGGTATCCCAGCATGATTTTTCTTTCGAGAAAATCTCTCTTCTTCTACTGCAGAAATGATTTCTCCATCCGAAATAAATGAAGCATTAGCATTATGCCCATCGTAGATTCCTAAAATATTCATTCAATTAGCATTTCGTGTTTTCATCAAATCTAAAATATGATTATTAAAAATTAAACTATTGATTTAGAAATTATACCTTAAGATCCACTACTATTCTCTGCCAACTGAGTAACTGATTTTTTTAACATAATTCAAAAAGGTACCATGCATCCCAATCTTTCAACTTCTAACATGGTTAGATTAAATAAAATCCATTGGTAAAGTTATAAATAAAGCAGCGAACTAAAAGTGTTATAAAAAAACAGAATCATACCTCTTGCCTAGGCTTGATTTACTATTTTGTATTACCTTTTGGCAGCTCTTTTTTATGTATAAACAACTAAGAAGTAAAGTAGTAAAATAGATCTACAGACTGAATATACTGATTAATCATGTTATGGATGTGGTGCGCACATTAATTTGCATAACTTTCTAATATTTGCTATGAACCCATTTATACGAATACTTTACAAAGTAGCTCGACGGCATTCAAAGCAGTACGTCGCAGGTCCGAATTATGCAGGGAGCGTTGCCAAGGCTCTTTGAATTAAATCAAAGAAGCACTGTTAGCCTTAAAAATATATGCCTGAATATTGCTAATACTCACATGTTCTCTTAGAAACATTGTGAGCAATAAAATGGAAGCGAGTTCATATAGAATTTTCTAAATTTTAAAAAACATAGAAAAAGACTCAACTTTATATCGGTTGAAGAATATGGGAGCATTGTTGCGCTTAGAAATAAAACCAAGTGAATATGGGGACTCAGGAAGAGCCTGATAGCAAGAAATTCAAGGTAACTTGCACAAATAGTATTAAATGACAATTTCAAAAAACTACTCATAATCAACCATACTGTTCTCTCATCTTCCTCAAGAAATTAAAGCCATGTACTAATACAGATAAAAATAAGGTTCACGCCAAGTATTGAAAAAACTTAAAAAAAGGGGAAATCGAAGAGGAAGCATAAAAAACAAATTTAAAGCATTACCCTAAATATACTAATTTTGTTAAATTCTAATCAAAATATAGACCTATATCTACCAAAGAGAAATTTGCTGTACAGATAGTAAATAATCAACTTAAATAGAATTAACATTTCAAAAGAATAAAAATATAGTTTAGTAATAGAATTAAAAATTGATTAAGAAGAACCATCACATCTCAATTATTTATAGCCACTACCATTAAAATATTAAAATATTTATTGACAATAATACATAAAGACCATAAGTTTAAATAAAAAGAAAGAGATACAATAAATCTATGTTTTCATTCTATGAATCCCACGGGTACACAATCCAAAAAGTATTAACAACAAAAGAATGTGATTGTATAAATCAATATGTTGAGCTAAATGATAGAAATGCATACTATGAAAAGGATAGTAAAGAAAAGTTTGGATATAAGTTTGGTGAAAAAGAATTGCCAATTGATATCAAAAATAATTCCACTATAAAGGATTTTGCAACAGAAGTTCTTGGAAACTTCGAGATTTCTGTTGTTAAAAGCTACTATAAATCTGCACTGATGTCACGTGATATTGAATATCATCAAGAATATCATTACAACGCCCATCATCCAACGAATGATAATTGGAAAGATTATATCCAAGTATTTATCGCCTTAGAGGATCATTCCTTAATAAATTCCTGCTTGAAACTTATACCTAACTCTCATGTTCAAGGATTATTACCATATACTGATATAGTCAACTCCAATTTAGAACATAAACGTGCAGTTGAATATACTACTTTAAAAAGAATGGCTTTAAAAAATGGAATTTTTAATTGTCTATTAAAAAAAGGAGAGGCAGTATTTTTTAATCATTTAATTATTCATGGTTCTCAAAATAATAATTCATTATCAACAAGAAAAGCATTAGTATTAACTTTATATAAAGATAATTTAAAACTGAACAAAGAGAAATTAAATGACTTCGAAACGCGTCGTAAACTCTTTACGATTAAAGAACTGCAACTAAAGATTGATGAATTAAATAATGATTTACTTAATTTATCAACAAAGGATTAGCATAGTAAATTAAATATGTTTAAACAATTAGCCACAATTAAAAGAAAAAGGATCACTGACAAAAGAAATCCTGAAAAGGGTTTATTTTTAAATCGTGCAGAAAGGGTGCAACCGTTCTCAAAAGAAATTACAAAAGAAATCTCATCTATTTTTACCAATAGATTAGAGAAATATTATGATATAGAACCATTATATGCAAAACTATCGACTTATTTAAAAGTTGATAAAGATAATATCTTATTAACTAATGGTGCTGAAGAAGCAATACGTTATATATTTAATATTCATATAAAAGCAAACGATACTATAATGTTTCCAATTCCAACTTATGGAATGTATCATGTTTATTCAAAAATCTATAATACAAATGTAATTTTATTAACATATAATCAAAAATTCAAAATTAACAAACAAGTTTTATATGATAATTTAAGCAAGGTTTCAGTCCTTTTTTTACCAAACCCAAGTCATATAGAGGATATATTTGCTAGCACTGAAATAATAAATATTTTAACTATTTTGAACAAAAATAACGGGATCTTAGTAATAGATGAAACATATTTTGGATTTGGTTCAGAAACCATGATTGAATTGATAAAATCATATAAAAATTTATATGTTATTAGAAGTTTTTCAAAAACATTTGGTCTCCCTTCTATCCGTGTAGGTTGTTTACTTTCAAACTCCGATAATATGACAATAATATCAAATTATAGATCAGCATATGAAATCTCCTACCCTAGTTTAAAAATTGCAGAATATTTTTTAGATAATTATAATATTGTCGATGAATATATTAATGAATGTATTAAAGGCAGGCAGTTTCTAATGGAAGAAAGTTTAAGACTTAAAATTTTGTTTAATGGATCCCATAATTATTTATTTAATCTAAGAATAGAGAATGAAGATACTTGCAATAATATTTGCAATGAATTAGAGAAAAATTATATTTATGTTTCAAATCATAAAAATTATATAGGTATTACAATAGGACCAGTAAATTACATGAAGAGTTTCATGAAAAAATTCATAGAATGTCTAGAGAAAAAGTAAGAAATACTTTTTTTACTTTTATATCCAGATAGCAAAAGGAGGCTTACTTAAAGTGAATTTTTCCATCTTTCTTATTTTAAAAATAAATTCAACTTATTACAGAAAATGAAATTTAGTGCAATCAAGACTTAATAATTAATCTACAAAATCAAATGAAACATTTTAATTCTAAATCAGGGGATATAAGGAATAAAAATAACTTAACAACATTTACAGTTCCTTATTCTTTGATGGAAATAAATGAGAAGATTTATATAAAATTAATAGATGAGAAAAAATCATCAAAATATGAAATTATTAACTCAGCTATTAAATTTCATTTAGAGGGAAACATTGCTGAAGCAAAAAAACTTTATGAATTTTGTCTTGATAAAAATTTTGCTGATCAAAGAGTATTCTCAAATTACGGAATGATTATGCGAAATCTTGGTGAATTTAAGGATGCTGCATACTACTTTCAAAAAGCTATCGAGCTTGATCCTAAATTTGCTCAAGCGTACTCTAATCTAGGAAATATTTTAAACGAGCTTGGTCAATCAAGCCAAGCGATAGAAAAACTTAAGAAAGCAATTGATCTTCAACCAGATTTAGCTGAAGCTTATTGTAATCTTGGGGTAGTTTTTAAAGATCTTCAGGAATTAAAAAGATCAGAAATATACCTGCACAAAGCAATCCAACTTAGACCTGATTACAACATTGCTCATTGGAATCTTTCTCAAATATTTCTTAAACAAAAAAAGTTCAAAGAAGGTTGGGAAAAATATAGTTATAGATGGAAATTAAAAAAACAAATTAAAGATATGGGCGGAAAATTAATTACAAATAAACCAGAATGGAATTCAACAAGAAGAGGTAAAGTTTTGCTCTGGCAAGAGCAAGGATTAGGAGACACCTTTTTATTTTCATCAATAATTCCAGACTTCTTACCCAAAGTAGATAAATTGATAATTGCTATTGATAAAAGACTTATACCTATTTATAAACGTTCATTAAACGAAAATATATCTATCATTAATCGGACTGGATTAATTGATCAAACAATATTTGACTTCCATATATCCATGGGTACACTTCCAAGGTATTTAAGAAAATCTTTACATAGCTTTCAAACACCAAATAAATTTAAATTAAAAGCTAGTGAGGAAAAATCTAAATATTTAAGGACTCAAATAAAAAGCACATATTACAGGAAAATAGTCGGAATATCATGGAAATCAAAAAATAAAGGTTTAACTCTTGATTTATCATTAGAGAAGTTGATTTTAGGAATTTTTTCACCTGATATAAGATTTGTATGCCTTCAATATGGTGATGTGGAAGAAGAAGTTAATCACCTAAGGGAAAAACACAAGATAGAGATCTATAAATCAGATGAAATCAACTTATTTAGTGATATTGATGGCCTTGCAGCATTAATTACGGCATGCGATGAAGTTGTATCAATTGATAATTTGACGCCATTCCTTGCCAGTAGCCTAGGGATAAAAAGTAATGTTCTATTACCAATTAATTCTAGATGGCAGTATGGAGAAGATGATCAAAACAGCTATTGGTATGAATCAATTAAATACTTTAGGCAAAACAAAAATGCAGACCTGGATACCTTATTAAAAAAAATAAAAGAAGAGATTAAAATTAAAAATTAGAATAAATGTTTCTTACTTTTTTATTTTCTTTTTTCAATATGATTAAAACTTCAATAAATAATACTACAACTTTCAAATCATTTTGAATCTTTTTTATCATATAAGGTTAATTTCTATGGATATTGATGGAGTTCTAACTGATTGAAGTTTTTATTTCGATGATCATGCGAATCAAATCAAACGATTTAATTCTAGAGATGGAAAAGGAATAAGACTTTTGCAAAAAATGGTTTTGAAATAGCATTAATTTCTGGATCTAAGAGCAATTCTATAAAAGCAAGAGGATTATCTTTAGATATAAATTATATAATTGTAGGAGTTAGTAATAAGCTAAAACCCTTAAGTGAAATTACACATAAAATTAATATAAAGACTACTAAGCAATTTTCCTAGGTGATGAAATAAATGATTTAACTTTTTTGCCAGCAATCACAATGTTCTTATCACTTAAGAATGTACATCCTGCATCTCTAAGGAAAGTAAATTGGTTTTAAAAATGCAATAGAGGTAAAGGTTTTATGAGAGAGTTTACTGATTTGTTCTTATTTTCATTAAATATTAATCCATATAAGAGTTTAACAGTTTGGCAACTTGGGTTTAATTTTACAGAATTAATTATGGGTATCTGTGCCTAAATATATTAATTATTTAATATCAATAATCCTATACCTTAATTAAGGTTCATAAACCTTCTTAGAGTGTAAAATAGTTTGATGAGCAAAACTCAAAAAGACATAGTAATTGGAGGTGGAGATGTATCCTCAGTGGTTATAGGGAACTCTAATGCTCTTGCTTTTATAGGGGGACCATGCGCAATCGAATCATATGACCATACTTTCTTAATGGCTGAATTGATTTCGAAAATATGTGAGAAAAATAATGTTCCATGGATATTTAAATCTTGCTATGACAAAGACTGCCGTTCGGCACCAGAGAGTTTTCATGGTATTGGATTAGAAAAAGGACTAGAAATTTTAAACAGGATAAGAAAGGAATTTAACGTCCCAGTCGTTGCAGATTTTTCTGACGCAACTTGGGCTAAGAAAACTGGTGAAGTATGTGACTTAATACAAGTGCCAGCTTATTTATGTCGTCAATCCTCAATCTTACGAGCTGCAGCAAGCACTGGAAGGCCAGTTCATTTAAAAAAAGGACAATTCATGAGTCCATGGAATATGAAAAACTCAATTAGAAAATTAGAATCTTTTGGTTGTAATCAAATACTAATAACAGATAGAGGAACATTTTTTGGATACAACCATTTGGTTAATGACATGACTTGTTTTCCAATAATGAAGAAAACTGGTTATCCTGTATGTTTTGATGCCACCCATTCTATCCAGCACCCTACATCTATGGGCAATATATCTGGAGGGCAAAGAGAATATATTCCTTATCTAGTAAGATCAGCTGTAGCATGTGGAATAAATGCACTTTTTATGGAAGTTCACAATAATCCTAGCCAAGCTTTTTCTGATCCAAATACAGTATTAGATATAAAATATTTGGATCAGATCCTAAATCAAGCGAAGGAGATTCATGAGCTTAGACTAGAGCAATTAAAAATTTATGGAGAAGATAATGTCCATACTTAAAAATAATATTTTAGTAAAAGATGTCATGCTTCAAGTAGGTAATTTTCCTATAGTCCGACCTAGCAATTTAATTATAGAAACAATAGAAGAAATGAATAAATTTGGAATAGGTATTGCTTGTGTAGTTAATGAAGAAATGATCCTAAAGGCAGTTTTTTGTGATGGAGATATAAGAAGAACTATTATAAGTAATCAAAAATCAATCTCAGAGTTTTTTATTGATGATGTCTTAGACCATAGTGTGTTAACTTTTAAATCAGTGAAAGAAGATACAACTTTATTTGATGCAATAAAGTTAATGGGAACAATAAAAGTTTGGGATCTTCCTATCGTTGATTCAAATTCAGTAATAAAAGGCCTACTTCATCTTCATCCTGCAATTTTATATTTATTAGAATCATCATTGAAAAATAAGTTATCTTAATAAATAAAATGAGAATAGTAGCTATAATTCCAGCAAGATTAGCATCCTCAAGATTAAATAGAAAATTACTAATAAAAATAAATGGTCTTGAAATTATTGAACATGTTAGAAGAAGAGCAATAATATCAAATGCATTTGAAGCTGTACATGTAGCTACTGGTGACGAAGAAATAGCTGACGTTATAAAAGATAATAAAGGTAGTGTAATTCGGACTAAGAAATCCCATGAGAATGGCACTTCACGTGTTGCTGAAGCGATAAAAAGTATCGATGCTACTCATGTTGTTCTAATTCAAGGGGATGAACCATTAATATTACCCAATGATTTAAAAAAGATGGTAAAATATATTAAAAGATTTCCAGGATATGATACTCTTAATGCAATTGCAAAAATAGATAAAGAATCAATTCTAGACGATAATTCTGAAGTTAAATGTGCAATAAATGAAAAAGGTAGAGTTATTTATTGCTTTAGGCGTTCTCCCTCACATTGTCATATGAATGAGCAGTTTAAATACATTAGAAAGATGCTTGGATTAATAAGTTATAAAAGAGAAACTCTTAATTTGATTGAAAATGCAAAGGAATCTACCATACAAAAACTAGAGTCTATTGAACAGCTTTGGTTGATCTCTAATAACTATGATATATACGGAGTTGATATTGAATCTTGTTTACCATCAGTAAACACATCAAATGATATTGCTAGAGTATTAAAATACATAGATGACAATCCAGAACAACAAAAAATTATAAAAGAAATAAAAAACTTAGATTAGTTTACCTAATATTCAAAATGAATTATTTATATAATTTATCCGATTCATATTCTATTAAAACGATTCTGTAAGTATTATTATTTAATCTCTATAGAATAGTTATAATAAATTTTAATAAATTACATTCACATTATAACTGTCATCTAAAATTGAATATAATTATGATATATCAGTTTAATAAATATCTAAAATAAATAAGAATAAAAATTGAAAGAAGGAAACCTAGAGATTATAAATTCTTTTACTCTTATTCAAATCATTTTGACATGAATAATGACAAAAAAAGTAAGTTAGCCTAAAAGATAAATTAAAGATATCTACTATAATTTTGATAATAATTTTTTTTAATTTAAGTAATCATCATAGTAGGGAACAAAAAATTTATATTAATGGATAATCTAGGACCAAAATCATTTTGATCATATTCAAAAGAATGCCAACTGGTATCTGATCTAAAAAATAGTAGTGTATATTGATTTTGGAATTTAGTACGAATCGGATAATATTTTTTTCTAAATTCTTTTAACTTTTCTCCAGATAAATGTTGATTTGCTGTTGCAATATCTTGCACATAAGCTCTATTACTATTAAGTGGTTTAGGCTTCCAAAAAGTCGTACCTAATGCGCTATTACTTTCTTCTTGATTTGTTGGAAGATAAATCATAAATGATGCAATTTTTTTAGATATATCTGTATGGGGGGCTATAAACCCGCCATGATCTATCCTTGAAATATTAAAAGATGGATAGTAGGGGATAAATTTTTCAGAGAGAATAAGCGATTTTAATTGTTCTTTATTGAAACAACTCTTTTTTTGCCAGTGATTAAATCCTTGATTTTTACCAATTCCAGAATTAGGTTGTATTTTATATTTTTGGTTAGCAAGATCCTCTATAAAAGTATGTTTATTTGATTTATTCAGAATATCATGATATTCTAAATGATCGATAATATTAGTATTACTTTGATATAAAAGATTTCCAATAAATTCGATAAATTTAAAATCATCAAAAATATTCATAAGACGTTGAAAAGAATCAGATTCGAATAGAGCTTGGTCTAATTGATTATTAGAGCTTTCTATATAATATTTTTTTCCGTAAGTAGGGGTATATTTATCTTTTTTTATTTTATTAATTAATTTCCTAAAAATTTCTATCTCTTTCAATGAAATTAAGTTTTCAAAACCCCAAAGGGGATCTTGTGAATCTAGTAATTTATTGACTTTTACTTCAGTCATATTGAATGATAACTAATTAATTCATATCCTATTATTGATCTCAAAAGGTCCGCTTAAACATAAATCTTATATATTTAAAAGATTGATATACTTGATTTACCCTAATATATAGATCTAGTTTAGCCTTTTCGAAACTACTCTTACTCTCTACATATCCTTATGGTGAAAAGGAACGTCGAAGTGATCTAAAATGTATAGTAATGATTATTCTCCTCATTCAATAGGGTTTAGATAGATAGCAGGAAGGAATATCCCTAGAACAGATTTCCTTTATTGCCTGAATTCTTACAAGACCATAAACAAATCACCTGAATAAATTAGAAGTAATTGAGTAGTTACAAGTTTCTTCTTCCTTACTAACTTTTTAGATAAATTTTTAGGCTTTTAGTTCTTAAATTGTCTAAAAGCATCCTTGCTATCCCTCACACCTTTATTTCAGCTAAAAACAAAACCCTCTTATGTGTCGCAACAAGTCTTATTTCCTAGCTAGGATAGAGGAATTAGAATATATATATTTTAGAAATACCTAAGATATTAATTCATAGGCGCTAAATAAAGTCCCTCTGAATTAGGTTTTATTAAGCCTAATCCAAGTAAAAAAGTAATGGAGCTAGATAGTTTAAAATCAATATATCTTTTACGTTAGACAATAAAAAATGGAGAAATCCAGTAAGAAAGATCAGAAAAAAAATCAAGCGTAAGCATTATTCAGGATAGGATGATAAATGATGCCAAATATTGCTAGGAAAAGAATTTTAATAGTTGGTGCTGGGATTTCGGGGGCAACTATTGCTAGGGCGCTGGCAGATAATGGCTATGAGATTCACTTAATTGAAAAGAAAAACCATATTGCTGGCCATTGTTATGATTTTATCGATAGAAATGGGATTAGAATTCACAAATATGGGCCTCATCTTTTTCATACATCAAAAAAAGATGTAATAAATTGGTTAAGTAGATTTACAGAATGGGTTGATTATAAACATCATGTGGTTTCAAAGCTAAGTAATGGAGATCTTGTCCCATTTCCACCTAATATTGAAACCCTAAAAAAAGTCAAGGAAGAAGATTTGATAAATATATTTTATCGTCCTTATACTGAAAAAATGTGGGGTATTAAACTAGAAGAAATCAACCCAGGGATTCTAAATAGAGTTCCAATAAGAAAAGATTCTGAAAATAGTTATTTTCCAAAAGACACTTTTCAAAAGCTTCCAAAAGAAGGATATACTTCTTTAATAGCTGAAATGCTTAATCATGAGAATATAAAAGTAAGAATTAATTTTGAATATGAAAAAAAAATGAGTGATTTATATTTTCATACATTTAACTCAATGCCTATAGATGAGTTTTTTAATTATAAATTTGGTCATCTACCATATAGATCTATAAAATTTCATCATAAAGTAGAAAAAACAACTAAAATTTCAGAACATCCTGTAATAAACTTTACCGACAGTAAATCACCTTATACTCGACAAACAGAATGGAAAATCTTACCAAATAATCAGACAATTAATAATATAACGGTCATCACTAAAGAGGAGCCTTGTGATTATAAAGAAAATAATAAGGAAAGGTATTACCCTGTAAATGATAGGAAAGGGTTGAATCAAAAACTATATCAAAGATATGCTAAATTAGTCCCTAAGAACATTACTTTTATAGGTAGATGTGGACTATATATATATATAAATATGGACGAGGCAGTTGCTTCAGCACTTTTAAAAGCTAAATCATTTATGAAAAACGTTACCTAAGTATGAAATATATCATCTTTTGTCCCGACTCTTACACAGGAGGTCCTTTTGCCCTCCTACAATTAAACAATGCAATTAATTCCCTTGGAGAAACTAGCGAGATAGTTTTTGCCAATTTAGTTTCAGGAGAAACATATAACCCGGACAATCAAACTCTTGAAATAAAATATAAGAGTATGCCCAATTTAAATATTGATGGTTTACCATATAATTTATGTCATAAATACAACAAAAATGATATTACTATTGTTCCAGAAATTTTTCATGAAATAATTATTAAATTAGCTAAAGCAGGATTTAAAAATCGAATATTTTGGTGGCTTAGTTGGGACAATGGTCCAATTAGTTATCTAAACAAATTTGAATATGAATATCACCTGAAAAATTCAACACATATTTTTCAATCAAGATATGCACAGAAAGAGGCTGAAAGATTTGGATATGAAGGTTCTATCGTCTCTGATTATACTTTTTTTGACAAAACAAAAATAAATAGGAAATATGAAAAAACAATTGATATTTGTTACTTTCCTAGAAAAGCCGTAGGTACAGAGAAAATAATTAATCAATTAAAAACTAAATTTATAGTAAAAGAAATTGATGGACTTATGCATAATCAAGTTATACAAATACTGATGAAATCAAATTTCTTTATTGACTTTGGTCCTCTTCCTGGGAAAGACCGTATACCTAGAGAGGCTGTATTATATGACTGTATACCAATATTAAGAAACATTGGTGCAGCGAGATATTTAGAGGATTTTAATATTTCTAAATACCTCAAGTTAGACTTAAATACATTTACTAATCCTCAGGTTTTATACGAGATGTTATCAAAACTTGATAATAATAGAGAATTGATCCTAAGAGAACTAATTAACTTTAAAAATATTATTATTAATGAGCACAAGGTATTTGATTTACAAGTAAAAGAAAGACTTATAAAACCATATAGAAAGTAAAATAAGAAAATACAGATCAATAAAAAAATAAATATCTTCTTTTAATTAAAAAATTTTTGATTTATATAATTAAAAGAAATAGATAAACATATCTCAAAAGCTATCTTTAAAAAATTATTGGAATAAAATATACGAATTTTTCTCTTTTTAATCTCTAATAATTTTTTATTTAATATATTAGTTTCATTACGCAAATAAATTAATAAATTCTTTTTCTAAGTTCCTTGTAAATAATTCTGAGTCAAAATAAGGTGAAATAAGTTGGAGTTCCTTAAGATCACATTTTATTGACTTATATTTTTTCTTGTTAGTTGCAAGTTCATACGCAACTTTTTTATAATCTTCAACATTTGTAGTTATTAATTCTTTCAAACCCATGGAATTCAAAATACTTGAAGATATTCTTGCAATCATACTTTTGCCAGCAAGAGTAAGAACAGGCAGATTACATTTTAACGCTAAAAAGGTCATTGCTCCTGAATTCTGATTAAAGGTATCAAGAAATAAATCAGCGCATTCTTGTCTAGACATGTGCATGTCTAGGGGAACTCTGGGAGCGAATATTATTCTTGAACTTGAGACCCCTCTCTTTTCCGCCTGCGCAAGTAGGTTTACCTTTGCAAGATCATTTGATTGGTAAAGCCATAAAACACTATCTTTAACTTCATGGAGTAATTTCATCCAAATATCAAATTCTTTTGGCATTATTTTATAAGTATTTCCAAAATTACAAAATATAAATCCATGCTTAGGCAGACCAAGTTCTTCTCTAGAAAACTCTTTATCTGATTTCTTAATAGTGTCGTCATTACAATGGACACAATTAGGCAAATTGATTATCCTTTCACTGTAAAACTTATGAGAATTACTTGGTATAATTTGCTTATCTGCCAATAAATAGTCAATACAATCTGAGCCAGTAGAACCCAAAAATTCTAAAAATGAAATCTGAATAGGAGCTACTCTATATGAAAAAATCCTCATTCGACAATCAGCTGAATATCCAGTTAAATCTATTGCGATATCAATCATGTCTTTTCTTACTTGTTCAGAAGCAGCAGCATCGCTTAAATCACCTAAATTAATAAATTTATAAACACTTCTTTTTATTCTCGAAGTATAGATATCTTCCTCTATATTTCTTAAAGAATAAGCATATATTTCAAATTTATTTTTATCATGCAATTCAAAAACTCTTGATAATAAAATCATAGAAGGATGTTCAAGAAATCTTGCAGAAAAATATCCAATACGAATTTTAGACTTATTTATCGAATTTCTTTTTATAGGTTTTTCATTGAAATTTTTCCTTACTCTGTAATTACTCTTATAAAACTTTTCTGCTCTATTGAGATGCTTCACTGGATCATCTTCAAATGGCATTATTGTCAAAGGACATATTGAAGATCCTTTTATCCCAAGATCCTTTAACCAAAAGGAATATTTTCGTATGGATTCCCAGTCACAAATGTATGAAGCGCTTCTTAATAATTCTGATTTAGCAGTAGAAAGATTATTATCTAAACCAATTGCAATTTCAAATGAATTAATTGCCTCTTTAAATCCAATCCCATCTTTATTTAATTTTCCTTCAATCATATATAGTAAGCCTAAATTCATATGAGCTAATGCTTGCATTGGATTTAAATCAATTGCCTTATATATATTAATCTTGGCTTCATTAATATCTCCTAGAGATATTAAAATTCTACCTAAGTTTGAATATGCCAATGATGATTTTTTATCAATTTTTATAGCATATTCCGTATATTTCTTCGCTTGCTTATGTTCTCCAATTGATTCAAGAATGCTTCCTAAGTTTATATAATTATTTGCATTTAATGGATCAAGTTTTATAGCATTTCTTGTCATTAGTTCTGCTTCTCTAAAATCCCCAATGTTTTGTAGAATGCTTCCAAGGTTCGCATATGCTTGTGGACTCTGAGGGAAATTTAAAATTGATTTTTTATATAAAGAAATTGCTTTACCTATCTTTCCATTTTGTTTACAAATAACTCCATAATTGGAATATAAATTTGGATCTTTTATACCAATTTCAATTATACTTTGATACAATTCTTCTGCTTTTTTAATATCTCCTTTGGAATGATAATCAAAAGCCTTTGATAATATCTCAAGATCATATTTTTCTTTATCTAAATTACTATTTTTTTTATTAATAGGATCTATCCGAAAAGACTGATCTTTTTTCCTATCTTTATTATCTGAAAATTCTTTCAAGTTTTTTAGAGGTGAATTTAAAAGGTATTCTCTTTTAGAGAAATCGCTTTAATTTTAATACTACCCTACTTACAAGAAACCGAGCATGTTCCATAAGTTTTTAGTTCTATATACTTTAAGAAGGAAATATTAAAAATCTTAAATATTCTAGTAAATGATTCCAGCTCGATTATTCAAACTTACCTATAAATTAATTTGGAAGACTAATGCCAATAACGTTATTACATCTTATTGGTAAAGAATCTCAAATACAAACTAAGGAATTGGACTCCAATTCAAATCATGAAGGAAGAGTGTTAATGGTTAATTTGTACCAATTTATTAAAGTAATAAAGTAATTCTGAAAACATAGAGCCCAAATCGGTTTGAGAGGGGAAATCTAATCTGCTAAGAATTTAAAGAAATTGAGAATTGGCAAAATATATTTTTAAAGTCAACTCTTACCATGATTTTTAATTAACAAGCCTTGACCTGTAGGAAGCTCAAGAATACTTAAACCATAATCAGAAACAATAGGGTCTAAAACTTTTTTTTGAGCAGAATAACTCCACCACCCATAGTCATCAAAAACAATTATCCCAGAATTAGATAATCTAGGAAGAATCATTTTTAAAGCTCCTTCCTCTGGATCTGGATGATTCATATCAATATGAGCAAAAGCTATTTTATCTGGAATTTCTTTTAAAAGTGTATCAGGAACTTTACCTTTTATAATTTTCACACATTCATAATTCTTAAATTTATTTTTGACTTTACTATAAAGATTTTTATCTTTTAATTCTCGATGTGGGTCATGTTCATAATCATCTTTCCAATCAAATAAATCATAAAGATAATAGTTTTTTTCTGATTCTTCGAAATTTATCTTTTTCAAAACTTGCTCTACTGTAATACCCTCTAATACACCAAGTTCCATAAAATCTCCTTCAACCTTAAGGGCAATCTGCGCAAAGTAAACCAAAATATATAATCGCCAAACAATAGCTCTATTTTTTTGATCTATATTTTTATCATTAATAAATTCATGATAAAAATTGTCATGTAAGAATGAAAGGTTGCGGTTCCATGTAATAAGATTATCTGATGCAAATATAGCTAACGGCGCAATAGCTTCTTCTAAAAGCTTTAGACCTTTTCTATATTTTTCTGGATCAGTGACTGAAAAGACGGGGCCCTTCATTCCTAACATAGTCAACCTTTCATCTCTTGAAGTCATTATTCTTTTTTGCTTATTATAAGTCCAACTAACATTACTGGAAATAATATATTTATTTTTCTAAATTTATTTTTTCTAAAATCAAGCAAGCAACAATACACTAACCAACATAAATTAAAAACTGAAGTTCTTCTTATTAAAATGACCTAGACAAACTGCTAATTAGTTAAAAAACTTTGCCATAACCATAAAGTAATCGAAGCAATAGCTAACAGAATAATTTAATGGCCTTCTAATAAAAGTAATATCTATTTCAATCCAGAAGGAAGAGGATGAACTGGTAATTCGTATCAACTGATCAAAGTAATCCTGAAAAGAGCTTTCTGCCTAGTTTCTATATCTAATTTTTGCGTATAAAAGTCCTCGAAAGTCCTTTCCTTAGTTTAATCCCACTCCTCTAGCCATAAGTGTTGCTAAAAAAGGAATAGAAGAAAAACCCACCAATTCAATATTAATTATTAGCCTTAATCTTAAAACCAAATTCTCTGTTACTTTAGGAAGATTCCCCTTGCTAAGGGGAATAGCCCATAGAACGTAAGTAATTGTGGGATAAAGAGATAAAGAACCTACTAAGGCAAAAACAACTATCTTTGTCCAAAAGATAGGATTTTGAGTATAAAATTCTGAACCCTGACCAAACTTTATAACTCTGTAAATCCCACTTACCAAAAGAGCGACCCCAGCAATCCCATAAATTATATCTGCAACAACCATAGATATTGCTTCTTGTCTGTTTGGATTAGGCTTTAATGAGATACGCTCAAATATCAATGCTCCAAAGCAAAGCATAAAGCTCAAATAATGAATGTAAGCTACGGCGGCTGACTTGAATAAATCAACTGGAAAAACGAATCCGAACACAGCTAATAATTTTTTATCAATTTATACACTAGCAAAAATCATAAATCACAGAGAGGCTCAAAGGAGCTCGTCGCAAAGAAACCAAAATTGGACTGAATCAGAAAAAGCCACTCTTCCAAAACTCACTCTCAAAGACACTTCAATGCAAGGCTTTCTTAATTAATTTCATTCTCCTATTTAATCAAGGCTATTACAAATATTTCAAGAATAGGACTAAATGTAATTTAATGGATTATTTTACTATTTTCTAATTAGATCATGAAAGAGGCATTAAAGAAAATATTTATGAGCCTATTCACTTTTATATTTATCATGTGCTCAACATTAATTTTTTTTCATACAGATAGCTTATACGCATCAGAAAGTGATGATGCTAAATTAATTGCTAAAGTATCACAGTCATATACTAAGAAGTTTTGTAATGCAATCGGGTTTGGACTTTCTAAGGAAAGCGCAATGGACTTTTCCATAGCTGAAAACACACAAGTTTTCAGAAAAAAAAAAGGGATTGATTCTATTAATAAAGAATTACTGGCAGAAGAAATAGCCATATCAGTTATTGAAAAATGTGGATATCCAATCAACCTATCTGGAGAAAAAGGTGTTCAGGAATTCAAAAATTATTATTTAGTCAAAGATTCAGAGACTTAGAAAATAGCGTAAGTAAGGAAGTGATAAGTTCTCCTCGAAGTTGTCTTCAAATTAAGAATGAACTCTGCCAGAATAAAATAATGAATCATCTTGCAACGTGAGGGGCGGAATAACTGAGCTCTTACGCAAATCTTTGAGTCGAGAGGAATTCATAATAAGCTCTAAAATCAACCTACATAGCTTCCTGCATATGCTTAAATGAATTAGACATTATTCCCATTTACTAAAAATCTTCTAAAACATCTCAAGCCACTATATAAACAATTATTTATTTCTCTCCTTCATTCATCAAATCTAAAATAAGGTTTGATTAAATGTATATAGTTACACGAAATCATTCACGACAAATTCACACCCTAATAGAATACCTAAACTAAATTTTTATTTATTACCTTACACAAATACAAATCATACAGATGAATATTGAAAATGCATACTCTCATTTTAATAAAGGTGAAAATGAAAAAGCATTAAAATATTGCCATGATTTAATCGATCGTGAATCAAGATCAATACAACCTTTAATATTATTATCAAAAATATATTTAAGAAAAAATAATCCCAGAGAAGCGCTAAAGTATTTGCAAAATGCTATTGAGATTGAACCAGGTAATTTCGAGCTAATTAATGATATTGGAAATATATACAAAATGTTGGATGATATAAATAAAGCCAGGGTATATTACGAGAAATCACTATTGATAAATAATAAATACTCCCCCGCACTGACAAACTTGGGTGCTCTTATGATCGGGAATGGTGAAAAAGAAAAAGGTATTAATCTGTTAAAAATGTCTGTCAATATCGATCCTAATTATGCTATTGGTTGGCATAAGCTTGGCAATGCATATTTCAATATAAAAAAATTTACTGATGCCGAGAATTCTTTAGTAAAAGCTTTTAAGATTAACCCTAATTCAATTATTTATAATTTTTCACTGGCAAAAGTTCTCTATAGTCAAGAAAAACAAAAAAAAGCAATTTCGCATCTCAATACATGTATAAAAATAAATAGCCAATTCTTCCCAGCTTATCTAATGCTTGGATCAATATTTTATAATATAGGAAATTTGTTTGATTCTGCTTCTGTTCTTGAAAAAGCAATTCAGATAAATCCCAATAGTTATAAACCTTTCTTTCTTTATGGGCAGACTCAATACAAATTAAAAAAATTTAATGAGAGCATAGCTTCTTATAAAACTGCAATTAAATTGGATCCAAAAATAGAGGTCTTATACACTAGACTAGCTAATATATATTTACAAATAGGAAATTTTTTAAAAGCTGAAGAGATTATAAAAGCTGTAATAAAAATAAACCCAAATGAACCTATTTATTACAGAAATCTTAGTGAGATACTCAAGTCTTCTGGAAAAATTATTGAGGCAAAAGAAGCATGTAGAGTTGCTCTTAACTATAAACCTAAAGATCTACAATTTAATTTTGAATATCTTCAATCATTAAAGAAAGTATATCAGGATCAAGATGAAATAGATAAAGAAAGAAAAAATTATATAAATAACCTAGAAAAATTAAATACTCTAGATCTAAATTTTAATGGAATAGCTTTCCCAACTGAATCCTTCAGATTGGCATATCATAACAATGAAAATGATAAACTTATATTAGAAAAATTATTTGATACTCTTTATAAAACTAAAGGAGTTATAAATAATAATTTTAATAGACAGCTTCAAATAGATAGCCTAAGAAAAAGAGGAAGAATAAGATTAGGAATAATCTCAGATTTTCTCAGTAATCACTCTGTAGGACAATATTTTGGTAATGTAATTAAAGATATTGCACTATCAGATTTTGATGTCATAATCTTCAAAGGTCCACGAGCACTAACTGATGAAAACAGTAAAGAAATAGATTCTTATGCTCAGTCAATAATCAATTTACCAGAATCTATACCATTAGCTACTCAGATAATTATTGAAAAATCTCTTGATATTATTTTCTATCCAGAAATAGGTATGTCTAATCATACTTATTTTCTATCTCTCTCCAAGCTTGCTTTAATACAAATTACTTCTTTAGGTCATGCCAGCACTTCCGGATCAAAAAATATTGATTATTTTATTTCATGTAATGGTTACGAAACAAATCAATCAGAAAAATATTATACAGAGAACTTAATTAAACTAAGTAAAATACCATCTAATTTTTCTATCCCTAAAATAATTAATAGTTCCTTTAATCGCGCAGATTTAAATCTTCCTAAAAATACTTTTTTAATGGGAATTCCACATTCAATTAATAAGTTTCATCCAGATTTTGATTATCTTCTTTTAGAAATTCTAAAATCTATACCCAACTCGTATTTATTTTTTTGTTTTTCAAATCAGCTAGAATGTAGTCAACTAAAGAATAGATGGAGTAAAGTTTCAAAGACATTAATTAGTAGGACAGTTTTTCATCCAAAGGTAGACTTAAATAATTTCTATGAAATTCTTAGACAGTTAGATATTGTTCTCGATCCATTATATTTCTCAATGGGAATCACATTTTATCAGTCAATGGCTTTTGGAACTCCAGTAGTTACTATGCCATCTAATCAAATGAGATCGAGATTAGTTTATTCAGGATATAAGCAAATGAATATTAACAATGCCCCTATTGCCAAAAACAATGATGAATATATCTCTTTCTGTAAAAAGATTTCATTAGATAAATCATATAAAGAGCATCTGACCAAACAAATTAATCAAAAATCAATAGAATTTCTTTTTAATGATAAAGAGATTTTTAAAGAATACGTAAATGCCTTTAATAAAGCAATTGAAAAAGTATTAAAGTAAATAAATTAAAAATGAATTAAAAATCACTAAATTTTTCAAATCTATTTGATAAGTAAATATTCAAGAATCTAACAAATCTTATTCAAATAACTATAAAAATCATCTATGCAACAGTCTATTAATTAATGAAGAGATACGAATAGAGTAGAACTCGAACTTACAGCTATAAAACGATTTTGAGTACTTAATTCCGACACTAAATCAACTTTCTTGTTTATTAATATCAACAATTTTGTTTTTATTTTTTTCCAAAAATCTCATTTCTAATCAACTTAATTGCGTTTGCTTCTAATTAATAAATGGAGCCAAGCGGACTCGAACCGCTGACCCCCTGCATGCCATGGATGTTGGCTGTTTTGTGAGACTGCATGCGACAGCTACAAAAAGCCCATTGATACTAAAAGGTTTCAGAGAATAGTTTTAATCTGCTATAGCAACTTAGGGCAAGTAATAGCAAAAACTCACTAGATTTTGCACTAATTTTGCACTAAATTGATTTGAGACGGGATTTTATTTGTATTTAAACTTATATATCCAATATATTGATCATTAACAGTTTTACTTATTCCCAATCTTTTTAAAAAGTAACCACATGAAATAATACCTGATCTAATTAGTTCTTCTATAGTTTCAAAGCTTGCTATAGAGTCATACATAGCATCACTCTCCTCAATATTTTTAAACACATCATCGCACATTATTATCGTATTAGAATTTGCTAATGATACTGAATTTATAATATCGGCGCAGACAATGGGATACCCATGTGCTCCGTCGATCCATATTAAATCAAATTGATCTTTAAATTCTTTTCTTATAGTTAATAATAATGAGCTTTCTTCAATGAATTCAATATTAGGTTTACTTTTTAAGTATTTATTTCTTACCTTCAGGAATTCTTTCCTTTCTTCAGGTTTTCTACGATTATAAGATTCTTTGAATTTGTCGTCATCAGACTTTAAATCAATAGTAAAAACCTTTGAATCTGGAAACAACGTTGCTAATACAAGTGAACTAAAGCCTTTATAAGTTCCTATCTCAAGTATTTTTTTAGGGTTAAATTGTTTCGCGGCCAAGGAAGCAAACATTATAAAATGTTCTGACATCATTCCTGATTCCTCGTTATATTTGCGGCCGAATAGATCAAGAAAAGTCTCATTTATTTTTTGCAAACCTGCTGTCCTATCTAAGCCATGAGCTTTGTAAAGTAGTTCTTGTTTAGGTAAATTTTCCTTCCGATAATCTTCTGATGACTTGGTACTAATAATAATATTTTCTTTGATTTCTCCTAAAGAAAATGGAACTGTAATTGTTTCTACTCTACTGACTTTCTGTTTCATCATATCTTTCTTAATAGATTTCCCCATAATTTTATTATCTAATGTAAAAGACATATCAATTTTGACCTGTCTAAAGTTAATACTATTTCACTAGGATTGGGCTTAATAAAACAAACAAGATTAGAATCCATGCAAGTTATCTATCTAAATGCACTAACTTTTGCACTAAATTGATTTAGACGAGATTTAAGACCATTGAGAATGAAGATCTAATCCCTTCATAACAATATTTTTGAAGAATGGAGCCAAGCGGACTCGAACCGCTGACCCCCTGCATGCCATGCAGGTGCTCTACCAACTGAGCTATGGCCCCAAATCGTTTACATAACAGTGATTGCAATCAATCTCAAGCAACATAACCATTATACTTCACCACTCAAATATACCCAAACACACCCAGATATACCCAATGTGCGGTAGATTCTGCGGTAAATCTGCGGTAAGCTCTTTGCAATAGGCAACAGGGTTTATGGACAAATGGGTAATAAATCTGCGGCAAAACCTTCGAGAAGATGGTCATATTGAATTTAATGTTAGAATTGATTCTAGAAATTGGAACTAACCAACTGAACATATAAGGGGAACTTAATTGCCAGAAAAAAATAGCAATCTAAATAAAAATACTAACAAAGCAACCACCTTCACAGTACCTTTTTCTTTAGGAAAATTTGAAGAATATTTAGCTATCTCTATTAATAATTCTTCTAAATCTTATAAAGAAGAAATAATTAATCAAGCATTTAAGTTTCATTCACAAGGGAATATTAAAGAAGCATCAAAATATTATCGATATTTGATCAAGCGAGGATTAAATGATCACAGAGTATTCTCTAATTATGGAGTAATATTAAAAGATAATGGAAAATCAGAAGAAGCAGAAATATTAACTCGTAAAGCAATTAAACTTAAACCTGATTTCGCAAATGCTTATGCAAATTTAGGACTAATTTTACTAGATCTTGGTAAATCAAAAGAAGCAGAAATTTCAACTCGAAAAGCAATTAAACTTAAACCTGATTTCGCAAATGCTTATTCTAATCTAGGAAATATATTGTACACTCTTGGAGAATTAAAAGAAGCTGAATTATCTTATAAAAAAGCAATTAAACTTAAACCTAATTTCGCAAATGCTTATTACAATCTTGCAAACATATTTAGAGATCTTGGAAATCCTAAAGAAGCAGAATTTTTCTATCTAAAAGCGATTGAATATAAACCTGATCATGCAAAAGCATATTCAAATCTTGGAAATATACTTAGAGAACTTGGAAATTTAAAAGAAGCAGAATTATCGTATCTAAAAGCGATTAAATATAAACCTGATTATACAGATGCTTATTGTAATCTTGGAATATTATCAAAGGATATGGGAAAAAAAGAAGAAGCCAATAAATACAATTCGATTCTATTAGAAAAAGAGCCAAATAATATTTTCTTCTTCATTAATGCAAAATTAAACTTCTCTCCAATAATGAGTAATAATAAACAGATAGATATTGAGAGAGAGAAATACCAAAAGGAATTATATAAGATAAAAGACAGAAATGAAATGTACTATAAATCAGGGGGGGTATTTAATACAGATATATTTTTTCTAGCTTATCAGAACAGATCAAATGACAAACAAATACTAGAGCTACTAAGTAATACAATCTCTAAAATCAAAGGGATAGCAAATAACAACTCTAATCTACAGGAAAGAAAATACTCAAAATTGAAACGCAAAAGAATAAAAGTTGGAATATGTTCAGAATATCTAAGAGATAACCATACGGTAGGTAAATTATATATAAATGTACTAATTGATTTATTAAAAACTGATATTGACATGAGAATTTATATACCTCCAGAATTAAGAAAATATAGCGGACCAAGTATAATCAGAAATTCATTTAATTCAATAATAGATTTACCTGAGTCACCAATTGATGCTCAGGAAATAATATTAAATGACAATTTAGATATTCTATTCTATCCAGATATTGGAATGTCTAGTTATACCTATATTCTTGCATTATCGAAGCTAGCAACAATACAAGTTAATAGTTTAGGCCATGCAAATACATCAGGTATAAATAATATTGATTATTTTATAACTTCAGATATTGAACCAACAGAATCAGATAATAATTACACAGAGGATTTAGTTCGATTTCCCAGGCTACCATTCAACTACTCAGTACCAAAAATAAACAAGTCAAGATTATCAACTGAAACAAAAATAAACTTTGAAAATAATTTCAATATTGGTTTATTACAATCGTTGTATAAATTACACCCTGATTATGACAAAATACTGGAATCAATATTATTAGAGATTAAAGATTCTCGCTTAATTCTTATAAAAGATAAATATGATTATAGAACTAAAATATTAAAAGACAGATGGGAAAAGAGAAGCGAAGTATTACTTGAAAAGTCTATTTTCCTAAATAGAATGTCTAGTGATGACTACATGAATACATCTAAAAGTTGTCATATAATGTTAGATCCATTCTATTTTGGTAGTGGAAATACTTTTTACGAATCAATGGCTTTTGGAATACCATTTATTACTTATCCAAATAATCAAAAAACAAAAATAGCCTCAGCAGGATACAAACAAATGAAACTTAAAAATCCTCCTATTGCAACCTCCCCCAATGATTATATAAGATGGTGTAAATTATACTCAAATAACAGATCCTTACTTATACAAACAAAGAATGAGATAATTGAAAAAGCAAACAAATATTTATTTAATGATAGAGAAATATACAAAGAATATTACCGTTTCTTTTGCGAAGCAACAAAGAACTCAAGAAAGAAAAAAAAAGAAGCTTATTTACATGAATAAGAAAAACATATATTTGTAATTAAGTTACTCTTTAAATTCATTCTTTAATATATTATAGGTCTTAAGCAGACCATCTTCAATAGATATTTTTGGATAATACAGCAACTCATTTTTAATCTTTTGAAGTGAAGGGATCCTTCTATTTGGCTCATCTTGTGGATAAGAATCGGGATATGCTACAAGCTTATAATTTACTTTTTCTCCAATAACAGAACTAAAAACCTTCACCAAGTCCAATGCTGATAACTCAGGATAATCATTACCTATATTATATGTCTCACCACTACGCCCATTCTTAATTACTTTACAGATAGCATCTATGGCATCTGTAAAATAGCAGTATGTACGAGTCTGTCTACCAGTAGAGAATAATTTAACAGGTCGGTTATTAATATAATTATAAATCATACTCGGTATCATTCTAAAATCTGTTTTACACATTCCTGGACCATAAATATTAAATGGTCTTATAATATTAGTATGTACATTATAGTATTTGTTGTAAACATAACATAAAGTCTCGCCTAATCTTTTGCTCTCATCATAACAAGATCTGGGGCCTTGACATGAAACATTGCCCTTAAATTCTTCAGATGTAGGTATAAAAGAGCTTGGGGGATCTCCGTATATTTCAGATGAAGAGAAAAAAATAAATTTACTCCCCCATTCCTTGCTAACATCTAGCAAGGAGCGGGTTACCAACGTATGCACATCAATAGTTTTTAGAGGTAATTTCATATAATGAACTGGACTGGCCAGACCAGCCATATGTATTATCAAATCACATCTATCTAAGCTTTCAAATGGGTAACCTATTAAATCTTTTTCTATAAGTTTAACTCTTTTATTTCTAATTTTTTCAACAGAAGTAATTCCATTATCAATACCAACTATAGAAAAAGATTGTTTATCTTCTTGATCAAAAACCTTAATTAATGCCTCAACTAAATGTCGGCCAAGGAAACCATTTACACCAGTAATTAAAATTCTTTTCAAAAGGTTAGATGACAAAAAACGAATCGCCAAAACAAATAATTGATAAAAACTATTTTAAATGAGTTCTTAAAAAGGTATGCTGGCTTATATTGTATTTATGATATAGTAAAAAAAGGTTTTTATTATTATAGAGTAAAATCTCTTATTATTTATATGAAAAATTTTCGTACAATTAATAGCTGCGAAGTCTGTGGAAATAATCAGTTAGAGCCTGTTCTTGATTTAGGTTCACATATATTATGCGACAACTTAAAAAAGATTGGTGACGAATCAAAATCGGAAAAGTATCCTATAAAGGTATTGTTTTGTAAAAGATGTATTACGGCTCATCAATCATGTCAGATTGATAAAAAACTTCTTTTCCCTAAAACATATCATTATAGAGCGAGATTTACAAAAGATGTAGTAAAAGGTCTTAATGATTTAGTAAACTCAATTGAAGATATTTTAGGGAGTATTAAGAATAAAACAGTTATAGATATAGGATGTAATGACGGAACCCTTCTTGATATATTTTCAGAGAAAGGAGCAATAACATATGGAATAGAACCTACTGATGCTTATAAAGATGCCATAGGTAAAAAACATATTATATATCATGAATATTTTGATAAAAATATTGTTTCTAAAATCAAAGATAAAAACATTATGCCTGATATTATAACTTTTACAAATGTATTTGCACATATAGAGGATTTAGAAAACCTTATTAATAACTTAAAAGATATTATGCATTCAAAAACTCTTATATGTATTGAAAATCATTATCTAGGATCTATATTAAGCAAAAATCAGTTTGATACTTTTTACCATGAACATCCAAGAACTTACTCACTAAGATCTTTTGAATTCATATCAAAAAAACTTAATAGTAATATAATTAATACCACTTTTCCCAAGAGATATGGTGGAAATATAAGAGTGATTATGGCTCCAATCAATTACTCAGAAAATTTTACTAATAGAAATAGATTTGAGGAGATAAAAGCCGAAGAAGAAGACTTCTATAATAATTTCCAATCATTAAGTATATTTTTCAATGATTGGAAATATTCAAAGCGCAAGGAAATTCTAGATTTAGTTTCTAAATATGGTCCTATACCTGCAAAAGCATTCCCTGGAAGAGCGGCAATACTAATTGAACTTCTAAAATTAAGTAGCAGGGAAATAGAATGTGTTTACGAAAAACCTGGTTCTAAAAAGATAGGCCATTTTGTTCCAGCAACTAACATACCTATCGTCTCAGCCCAAAAGCTATTTGAGTTAGAAAAAAAGCCTGAAGTAATTCTTAATTTAGCTTGGCACATTCCAGATGAAATAAAAGGTTTTCTGAAGATAAATAATGTTCATAGTAAAATTATCAATATTATATGATTCATCAAAATATGAATCATGGTCATAAAATAAGCGCCAAATTATATGGGAATGGCTTTGCCTTAAAAGTATATTTACCTGCCCTTATTAGACTAGGAATAAAAAGAATATTAATCGACAAAGATCAGAGTTTAGATTTATATAAAGCAAACATTTTAGATAAATTCAAGGAATATATTATAGATATTAATAAGAACGATTTTAAAGAGGAAATCTTTGATTATACAATTCTTGCAGTCTCGCCTAAGAAACAATACGACTTACTCTTAAAAAATAACTTTTTTAAAAATACTAACACTCTTATCTTAGAAAAACCTATAGCAACATCTCCAAGCAAAGCTTTTGAAATCCATAAAAAACTTGAAGATATGAAAATTAAGTATTTAATTAATTATTCTTTTAGATACGCATCATGGTATGAAAATCTTTCGGAAATAATCAAAACATTACCACAAGATGTTGAGCTGACTTTTATTTGGGAATTCATGGCAAGACATTTTGTTAATAATAGAAATACATGGAAAAGATTTCATTCTGAAGGTGGAGCAGCGATAAGATTCTATGGAATTCATTTGATTGCCATACTTTCAGATATTGGATATTTTAAAGTTTTAAAATCAAATAATTCTTCTAAACCATCCTCAGATTTAAGTTCATTTTCATGTTCATTTGAATCAACACACAATCTTCCCAAATGCAATATATTAATAAATTCAAACTCATTAGTAAACAATTTTAGTTGTTTTTACATTAAGCGTAATAAAAAGATTTCATTACTAAAAACAAAGGAACCTCTCCCAAAAAAAAATCAATTTGCATTAGAAGATCCTAGAATAGATCTTACAAAAAGATTTATTCAGGAACAAAATTTTAATTACAATAATTTTAATGTAATTAAGTTGTGGGAAGAGATAGAAGATAAAATTGAAGATAACTATTCCTAATAATAAATTAATTAAGAACTAATTTTATTTTTTATTGGTTTGAGAATTCTACATAGTAGAAGTTACATTCTATTAGACGATATAGCTAACATATAATCTAACCATTGAATATATTTGCTTAGCGCAGCAGCAACTTTCTATAATGATTTTATATGAGTCTTTTTTGGATTGCCTTTTTTATATTTAAGAGTGATTAATCCTTATTTGCGCCGCTCAATATTGATCTCTTCAAAGTCTTGAACAATTAAATCCATTGCTTTGGCTGTAATTCTTCGAGCTTGTCTTCTGCTTAATTGATACTCTTCGGTCACTCGGGTCGTTACCACTGTGCAACTATGACCTTGAGCAAGCAAGTCAGCAGCAAAACCTGCTCTTAATTCCATCTCTTGTTTATTAGCTTTTTTCATATTCCAGCTCAATGCAATGTAGATTCAATTCCCTCTGGAGCATGTGCAAACACAATGCCAACTCAGGAACCAAAGAAGGCATTAGGTGCCAAGCTTGATTCCTTTCTATTGTTGAAAAGGCGGAAGTCATTGCTTCTGCGACAGTTAAAAAATCAGAGTGAATGACTTTAGTCATTTGAGATTTTCTAGGTGTTGCTATTTGGCGTGAGCTTATAAATTTATTAATCATATAAGCAACCAAAGTAATAACAAAAGTAGCCTAAAAACATATTACTTTCAATTAAAGTACACCTTTTACTTGGGTTAGTATTTATGATTTAGGCTCCCTTTGGTAGTCTTTTCTATATTATTTAGTGGTTAGTTATTAAAGCCAAAAACTACTATAATCAAAGATATAGACTGAACAAACTTACATAAAAAGTTTTTTTAGAGTTATGCGGTAAATTGTGCGGTAATTATCTATTACTTAAAGAGAAAACTTAGTGATTGCAATGACTTTCAAAGGTTTGATATTCTGCATGCCATGCAGGTGCTCTACCAGCTGAGCTATGGCCCCAAATCGTTGACATGAAAGTGATTGCAATAACTCTCAAGCAACACAAGCATTATACGTCACGACTCAAATATACCCAGACATAGCAATTTGCGGTAGAATTTACGGTAATATCTTTGCAATAGGCGACAAGGTTTATGGACAAATTGGTAATAAATCTTCGCCCAAACCTTAAAGAGGAAGAAATCAAACACAAGCAGGATTTAATGTGAAAACATACCCAGTTCCATTTGACATAGCAGAATTAAATGAAAATATTAATGTTAGTATAGATACTCCTTCTAACCCTTCTAAAGAACAAATAATAAATCAAGCATTTAAATTTCATTCAAAAGGAAATATCCAAAAAGCAGCACAATATTATCAACAATTAATAAATAAAGGGTACAAAGATTACAGGGTTTTTTCTAATTATGGATTAATTCTACAAAATATTAGAAAACCAAAAGATGCAGAAATATTCACTCGCAAAGCAATTGAAATTAATCCTAATTTCGCAAATGCATATTCCAATCTAGGAATCATTTTGAGAGATCTTGGTAAATTACAAGAAGCTGAATTATCACTACGCAAAGCAATTCAACTTAATCCTAATTTCGAAATGGCATATTCCAATCTGGGAAATGTATTGAGAGATCTTGGAAAAAAGCAAGAAGCTGAATTATTACTACAAAAAGCCATTGAACTCAAACCTGATTACTCAGAGGCTCATGCCAATCTCGGAAATGTATTGAGAGATCTTGGTAAATTACAAGAAGCTGAATTTTCACTACGTAAAGCTATTCAACTTAATCCTAATTTTGCAAATGCTTATTGCAATCTAGGAATCATATTGAAAGAGCTTGGAAACTTAAAAGAAGCAGAATTATCTACTCGTAAAGCAATTGAAATCAAACCTAATTACGCAGAAGCCAATTCTAATCTAGCAATCATATTGAAAGATCTTGGGGAATTTGGTGATGCTATAAAACACTTCCAACAAGCTCTAAGATTAAACAATCAATTATCGACGGCGAAAGCTGGTTTAATTAAAACCAAAGGTAAAATATGTGATTGGAGTGATCAAGAGACACAAACTATTTGGCTAAAGAATCTTGGCATTGAAGGATCTTCTGTTACACCACTTGGTTTACTTTATTACGAAGATAATCCTTTAAATCATTTAAAAAGATCTAAAAGATAT
>QCHH01000017.1 GCA_003279585.1 Prochlorococcus sp. AG-402-A08
ATGCCGTAAAGGCATTCAAGGGCGAGGCTAAAATCTCAGATGAAAATGTAGATGAAGCGCTTAAACAGGTTAGAAGAGCTCTCTTAGAAGCTGACGTTAGTTTGTCTGTAGTAAAAGAGTTTATTGAAGAAGTAAGAGTCAAGGCCGTTGGTACAGAGGTTGTAAGAGGTATAAATCCTGGTCAGAAATTCATTCAAGTAGTTCATGAACAACTAGTCAATGTAATGGGGGGGGAGAATGATCCCTTGGCAGATTCAGAGGAAAAACCAACCGTAATTTTAATGGCTGGTCTTCAGGGAGCCGGAAAGACTACAGCTACAGCAAAACTTGGATTGCTTCTTAAAGAAAAAAATCAAAAGCCATTACTTGTTGCTGCTGATACATACAGACCAGCAGCCATTGATCAATTGGTAACTCTGGGAACCCAAATAGGTGTAGAGGTTTTTAATTTAAGTTCAAATTTTAAACCTGAGGAGATTGCAAGAAAAGGCTTGGAAAAAGCTAGAGAAGAAGGATTTGACACGGTTCTGGTCGATACGGCTGGGCGTCTCCAAATTGATACCGACATGATGGGAGAGATGGTTCGAATTAAAGAGGCAGTTCAGCCAGATGAAGTTTTGTTGGTAGTTGATTCAATGATTGGCCAAGAGGCTGCAGACATTACCAGAAGTTTTCATGAAAAAATAGGAATAACAGGTGCTGTTCTAACAAAGCTAGATGGAGATTCTAGAGGTGGAGCCGCTCTTTCAATTAGAAAAATCAGTGGAAAACCAATTAAATTTATAGGTACTGGAGAAAAGGTTGAGGCATTGCAACCTTTCTATCCCGAAAGGATGGCTAGCAGAATCTTAGGGATGGGCGATGTATTAACTCTTGTCGAAAAAGCACAGAAAGAAGTTGAAATTGCTGATGCAGAAATTATGCAAAAGAAGCTTCAAGAGGCAACTTTTGATTTCTCAGATTTTGTAAAGCAGATGAGGATGATAAAGCGAATGGGCTCGTTAGGGGGACTGTTGAAAATGATTCCTGGGATGAATAAACTTGATGATGGAATGATTAAAAGTGGAGAAGATCAACTTAAAAAAATCGAGGCAATGATTGGTTCAATGTCATTAGAAGAAAGGAATAAACCTGAATTATTGGCAGCACAACCATCAAGACGTAGAAGGGTTGCAAGTGGCAGTGGACATCAGCCAGCAGATGTTGATAAGGTTCTCGCGGATTTTCAGAGGATGCGAGGCTTGATGAAACAAATGTCCAGTGGAGGAGGAATTCCTGGTATGGATGGAGGTCTCCCTGGAATGGGTGGACTTCCTGGGATGTCTTCATCTGGTGCTAATCCATATCAGTCAAGGAAAGGAAGAGGAGGCCCTGGTTCGGCGCCCCGGAGACAGCGACCAATTAAGAAAAAGAAAGGTTTTGGTGATCTTTAGAGATATCAAAAGGCTAAATTAATCATCTGTGGAGTATTATTAAATCCAAGAACTTTTGAGTTCAATCCACTTACAAATAAATCGAAGATGATCAAGCTCCGCCTTAAGCGGTTTGGTAAAAAGCGTGAATCCAGTTTTCGTCTAGTTGCCTGTAATAGCACTTCAAGGCGAGATGGTCGCCCCCTTCAAGAACTAGGCTTTTACAATCCAAGAACCAAAGAAACCAGATTAGATACTGAGGCTTTGAGAACTCGACTAGGACAAGGTGCTCAGCCTACTGATGCAGTAAGAACTTTATTAGAAAAAGGAGGACTCCTTGAAAAGAAAGTTCGACCAGCTGAAATCATAGGCAAGCAAAAACAAGAAAAAGAAAGATCAATAAAGAAAAAAGATGCAGCCGCATCTGAAACTTCTGAATAAGAAGTTTTGATGAGTATCAATAATTTCAATAAAATATATGTCTGAAGCAACCACTGAAGGTCGCTTTTGTATAGATCTGCCTGATTCCGATGCCGCTACTGCTTTATCAGGGACTGGTCAGTCAACACTTCATAGATTGGAAACCCTTACAGGTGCCGATTTTTCCTTAAGGGGATTACAACTCGAAATAAAAGGAAATTCTTTTCAATTGGAAAGGGCTGCAGCGATTGTTGAATTAGTTAGACCAATTTGGGAAGAAGGTCAAATTGTTTCGCCCGTTGATTTACATGCCGCGGCTAAAGCATTAGATAATGGTAAAAAAAATGATCACGCCAAATCAACAAATAAAGTTTTAGCTAGAAGTCAAAGAGGAAATCTTTTAAGACCAAGAACAATTAGACAAAAATTTTATGTAGAAGCTATGGAAAAAAGTGATCTTACTTTTGCTTTAGGCCCAGCAGGTACAGGAAAAACTTTCTTAGCAACTGTATTAGCTGTGCGAATGCTAAATGAGAGAAAAATAGAGAAAATTATTTTGACAAGACCTGCAGTTGAAGCTGGTGAAAGATTGGGCTTTTTACCTGGGGACTTGCAGCAAAAGGTTGATCCTTATTTAAGACCCTTGTATGACTCCCTCCACTCATTACTTGGACAAGAAAAAACTAATTTGCTCATAGAAAAAAACGTGATTGAAGTTGCTCCTTTGGCTTATATGCGAGGAAGGACTTTGGAGGAATCTTTTGTGATACTTGATGAGGCTCAAAATACGACACCAGCACAAATGAGGATGGTTCTGACCAGATTAGGAGAAAGGTCAAGGATGGTAGTAACTGGCGATGTAACTCAAGTAGACTTACCGTATGGACAATTGAGTGGACTTATTGAAGCAGCAAATTTACTCGAAAAGGTTGATGGGATTTCAGTTTGCAGACTCACCTCAGCAGATGTAGTAAGACATCAACTTGTCCAAAGCATTGTTGATGCATATGCAGAACTAGATAAAAAAAGAGGATAGGGTGATCCGCATTCACATTCATGAAGACTTATTTTTTTTGTGCCAAAATAAGTATTAATAATTATCTGGTGCGTTATGCCAGCAAACAGCAATTTTCAACAAGCTATTCGTGAAGCACAAACTAGTGCACTTATTGGACCAAATGTAGTAAACAAAGCCTTGCCTTATGTAGGCGGAGGGATGGCATTAACTGGATTAGGTGTTCTAGGCGGACTTTCTTTACAAGCATCTAACAATCCCTTATTTGGCCCACTATTTATATTCGCCTTTATTGCAGAGATAGTTCTATTCTTCATGGCAAGTAGTGCTGCCAACAACGCAAATAACACTAAAGCACTTCCACTCTTGACAGGATTTAGCTTATTAACTGGCTTCACTTTAAGTGGGATTGTTGGACTAGCAATTCAAGTAGCAGGAATGGGCGCTATCGGAACAGCAGTATTCGCTACTGGAATCACTTTTGTGATTGCCTCTTCAGTAGGCAGGAAAATGAGTGATAATGTCGGTCAAGCCTTACAAGGTGCGGTTGGTCTTGGATTGCTAGGTCTAATTATTGCGATGGTCTTCCAATTTATTGGTGGTTTATTTGCTCCAGGAATGTTCGGTGGAAGCGGCTTTGAATTAATGATTGCTGGCTTTGGAACTGTCCTTTTTGTTGCGATGTCTTTTGTAGATTTCTACACAATGCCAAGAAGATACAATGATGAACAGTATTTAGCGGGAGCATTGGGAATGTATTTAACCTATATAAACTTATTTGTTTTTGTTCTTCGTCTCATTATTGCCCTTCAGGGCGGCGGAAGAAGAGACTAGTTTCAATAATAAAAATAAACATAAAAAAGAGCCTTATTTAGGGCTCTTTTTTATGTTGCGACTTCATATATACTTTCTGATATTGCTTTAATTTGTTCATTGTTGTAACCCCATCTATTAAGAAACTTTAAGTCCGGTCCATGACCATTTGTCGCTTTAAGTAAAACATCTAATCGTTTTTTCACTTGATTTGAATCTAATAGTTTGAGTAATTCAACACACCTAATTTTTATTCTCTCTGATTGGATTTCTTGAGGATCATTATTCTTTCGATGTGTAATTAACATTGCTGAACTCATAGCAAGATTCTTTACTGTTAAATCAACAACAATTTCTCCAGAACTTCTTAATTGAAAAATTAATGCATCAGGAAATCTATCCATTAAAGCGCAATCTATAGAGAGACTTACAACAAAAAATCCTCTTGCACCTTCCACTGTTTTAATGAGCTCGCCTATTCGATCAGAAATAACTTCGTCACTTATTTCATCCTTTTCCCAACTTTCGCACCAAAGCATAGATGCTTGCATAGCTTCTTTAAAAGTTGGTTTCTGTTCATTCATGGTTTTATTGATCTTTTAGAGTAAGGCTATAGATAATCGTAAAGAAATAAAATGTCTTTGAGAGATTTAAATCAAGAGGATTTTAAGTCAGGATTTATTGCTTTAATAGGTAGACCCAATGTTGGGAAATCAACTTTCATAAATAAATTTATTGGTGAGAAAATAGCAATTACATCACCTATTGCTCAAACCACTAGGAATCGATTAAAAGTAATACTCACTAATAAGAAATCTCAAATTATATTTGTAGATACTCCTGGTATTCACAAACCCCATCATTTATTAGGTGAAAGACTTGTTCAGAGTGCCAAAAGATCTATTGGAGAGGTAGATGCAGTTCTAGTTATTTTTGAAGCAAATCATTCTCCTGGTAGGGGGGATGCATTTGTTTTGAATTTGATCAGAAATTTACAAATCCCAGTTATTGTTGCCCTGAATAAATGTGATCTTGTGCAGTCCAGTCAATTTAAAGAACGAAAGAAAGAATATTTAGACTTTTTTGAGGGTACCAATTGGCCAGTTTTTTGTTGTAGCGCTCTTACAGGACAGGCATGCAATGAATTGATTAATGAAATAGAAAAAAACCTACCTTTTGGACCACAGTTGTATCCAAGTCATATGACTTGTGATCATCCTGAGAAGTTTTTGATGGCTGAATTCATAAGAGAACAAGTTTTAATAAATACACGCGAAGAGGTCCCTCATAGTGTTGCAGTCTCTATTGATAAAATTGAGGATATATCTACGAGAAAAAAATCTAAAGAGCAGCCAAGAACTGGAATTCTTGCAACTATTTGCGTTGAGAAAAAGAGTCAGAAAGGAATTTTAATTGGTAAAGGAGGAAGTATGTTGAAGAAAATTGGCCATGATTCAAGACTGCAAATTCAAACTTTAATTAATGGAAATGTTTATTTAGAGTTGTTTGTTAAAGTTGTTCCTGATTGGAGAAGCAAATCTTCTAGGCTGAATGAGTTTGGTTATGAAGGGAGCTAATTTATATGAGTAAATTGAGGTTAGATATAGTAAGCCTTTTTCCAGAAGCGTTTAAAAATTTTTTTAATCATGGACTTATAAAAAAGGCATTTGAAGAGAAGATTGCATCAATTCATATACACAATCCTCGTGACCATTCAATAGATAATTATCGAAAAGTTGATGACGAACCGTATGGCGGAGGTGCTGGAATGGTCTTAAAGCCTGAACCTTATTTTTCGGTATTCGATCAAATTCCAAAGCTTAATAAAAAAAGGACACTTTTGATGACTCCACAAGGTAGAAAAATATCTCAATCTGATTTTCTAAGATGGTCAAAAGTAGATCAACTCATTTTGATATGTGGCAGCTATGAGGGGTTCGATGAGAGGATTCGTTCTTTAGCTGATGAAGAAATTTCAATTGGAGACTTTGTTCTTACGGGTGGAGAAATTCCGGCAATAACTGTTATTAATGGTGTAGTACGTCTATTGCCTGGAACTTTAGGGAGTGCCGAATCATTAGAAGAAGAAAGTCATAATGAGTTTCTTTTAGAACATCCCCAATACACACGACCTTCAGAATTCAAAGGTATGAAAGTTCCTGATGTCCTTCTAAGTGGTAACCACAAATTAATTAAAGAATGGAGGCAGAAACAAAGAGAAATTAGGACGCAGTCACGTAGACCCGATTTGTTTGAGCTTTGGAAGCTCGACCAATCATCATTCGATAGGCGAAGTTCATTATTGAAAACTGAAGTGAGCTTAAGAATAGGCAACGAATATGAGATCCCTGACCCTTGGTTCCCATAATAATGTTGTGACTAAGTAAAAAGAAAACACTAAATTGATCCTTAAAGTAATGAATAGGGTATATTTATTTATATATTTAATTTTACTTATTTATTCTCTTGGATCAATCTTTGAATGAGTTTTTTATTAAAAAACATAATAATGTAGAAGTAGTATTTCGTAAAGATGAAGATGGAGGTGGAAATGAATTTGGTCAAGAGTACATACCAATTATTTCTCAAAAGTATGGTCCTTTACCTAAAGTTTATGAATGGTGTTCTGGCCCATCTTTTATAGGTTTTTCTATGTATGGAGCAAAATTAATCACAAAAAAGTTAATACTTAGTGATATCCATTCACCTGTTAAAGATTCAATAAGAGAAACTATAGTACATAATAAAATAAAAGATATTAAAGTTTCATTTTATAATACAGATAAAGTATCCCAAGTTAATGAAAATAATATTGATTTAGTTGTATCTAATCCTCCTCATTTTTCTGGTTTATCTAAAGTACAAGAAGTTTATCCAAATTCTAAAATTGATTCTAGATTAATATTAGACCAAGATTGGAAAATACATAAGGAGTTTTTTGAGAATATTCATAGTAAACTTTCAGAAAATGGAGTTGTACTTTTGCAAGAAAATAGATATGCATCTTCGGTAAATGATTTCAGAGATATGATTGAGGGCGCAGGATTGTATATTACGGATGTTTTTTCTATTACCAATCTCAATGGAAAAAATTATAATAGCTTAGCTTATTATATTGAAATTAAAAAGAAAAAAAGTAATTTTTAATCAGCATTCTAATTAAATTCTTAAAATGATTAAAATATTATTATATTTAAATTGAGTAAGTAAAACAAAGTTTGATTTTTACTGTTTAGGGTTATCAATTACTCGCCTAATTAGGTGTAAAAGGATAAAATATATACTGGCATTACGAAAATGATAATTTTTTTCATTTCATGAGATCTTTTTGTTGATTGAAAATTTTCCTTAACTGCAGATCTCCAAAGCTTATTAGGCTTTTCTTATTTTTAAATAGGATTCATCAAGTGCTTAAAAACGTTTGTTTAAACATCCTAACCTTCGATCTGTATTGAACTATGATGAAATTGACTGATAAATCGTGTTGATTAATTCGTTGACTAACTTACGTAAGTGAATCACAGATGAATCACAGATCGAATTCCTTTCCCGAAAACTGTTGGTATGTCAGATAATTTTCCTCAGCTACGGATTGGCAACGGTTATGACATGCACCGATTGGTGCATGGACGACCTTTAATAATTGGGGGGGTAACGTTAAACCATCCTGATGGTTTAGGTCTTGATGGGCATAGTGATGCAGATGTTCTTACTCATGCAATTATGGATGCGATATTAGGGGCATTATCCCTTGGTGATATTGGAAAGTATTTCCCTCCAGATGACCCTCAATGGAAAAATGCAGATAGTTTGATTCTTCTTGGAAAGGTTATGGAATTGATTGAGAAGAAAGGTTGGCAAATAGAAAATATTGATTCGGTTGTTGTTGCTGAAAGGCCAAAATTAAAACCTTACATTGACTCGATGAAGGAGAAGATATCTAAGAAACTGGGAGTTAAAATTGACGATGTAGGAGTTAAGGCCACTACCAATGAGAAATTAGGTGCTGAGGGAAGAGAGGAAGGTATATGTTGTCATGCAGTTGTTTTGATGAAAAAAAATGAAAAGTATTAGGAGAAAAAATTTTATCAAAAAAATATTTAGCTTTCTTTTTATCACTGTGATTTCTCTTTTTACTATTTTTGGAAACGTGAAAAATATTCAAGCTGAGTCTTTATTGAAAGTGAATTTTCCAAAAGAATCTATTGTTGAACACCTTAAGCTTGATGTCCCAAAAAAATTTAAAAATGCTTGGTTAAAAGCTGAAGAAGGAAGTTGGGAGCCGTGGTTATTGAAACAAGATGGTTTTTTAGGACGCCAACTTTTTTGGGACCCTAAAGTTGAGGAAGCAACCTTATTAATTGGTTGGGAGTCAAAAGCAGTTTGGAAGAGCATCTCTCAGACAGAAATAAATCTTGTCCAGCAAGATTTCGAAAAGATTGCAAGAAAGGAAACAGGTGAAACTAGTAGAAATCCTTTCCCATTAATTTTTGAAGGGGAATTAAATCCAGAGTAAAAATGAATCAATCAATTATTGATTTTCAGAGGCGAAGTCGACTGGGTGTAATTGAGGCCATATGGGGGGAGCATAAAACAATTGAACAAATTTCTGAAATATTGAAAAAATATCAACATGAGTCTGAAACTGCTTTGGTGACAAGACTTACTAAAGATAAGGGAGAAAAACTTTTAGTTGAATTTCCTTCTGCAAAATTTCATGAAATATCTGGTTGTTTAACTTTGGGGGGATTTAAGGAGTGTAATTCTTCTAAGGAAGAAGTAATTATTTTGACTGGAGGAACAAGTGATGTTGGAGTGGCATCAGAAGCAGAAATAGCTTTGAAATTGCATGGAATAAAAACTAAATTGGTGATTGATGTTGGTGTCGCAGGAATTCACAGGCTATTAGACAGGCTGGAAGAAATAAAATTAGCCAAAGTAGTTATTGCATGTGCAGGAATGGAGGGGGCTTTACCTACGGTGCTCGCTGGATTAATTCCTCATCCAATTATTGGACTTCCTGTTTCAGTTGGATATGGCATTAGTGGTGGTGGTAAAACAGCTTTGGAGGGAATGCTTGCAAGTTGTGCTCCAGGATTAATCGTAGTGAATATTGATAATGGTTATGGGGCAGCGATGGCTGCTATGAGAATTTTATCAACCTGATTTTGATTTGATTTTGTCGAGGATTTTTATATAGAATTTTCAGATTTTATTTCTAGAACCTGCTCTAACCATAATTTCATTGAGTTAGGAAGTAGACCTTTCTCATAGCGAAATATTGCCTCAGTAATAACTGGTGTGTTTATCCATTGAATAGTCTTTCTTCTCATTAAAACTCTCCTCTTTCTCTTAAATTGAGCTATTAAGTTGAGGAGCGCAAGGGGAAAATTATAGTCTTAAGAATCTTCGTCATATTTGCTACCAAGCCTTGTTAGCTCATCACTATTGTTGCTCGATTCAACATCTAGCAGACGAGTGACTAATTCTGATAAATCTCTTTGAGCAAGCTCTCCTGAGCTTTCCCATTTCATTGAACGAGGTTCTGGTTGTGAAGAAGCCGACACTTCTGTAATTGATAAAATCTGTGAGGGAATCCTAACTGTTATTTACGTGAAAAATGACCTTTGTTTACCTAAATAAGATGAAAAAAATATAAAGAAATCAGTTTTTTGGTTGCTTTGGACACTGACTTTATAAATGTTTAAGATTTGGGTATTGAATTATTAGTTCTTCTTCTCTCAGGATCTCTCCCTCTCCGTCGGGTTGCCAGATAACTTCTAAAGCGATTAAGTCATTTGATGATATTGATCCTAAGATTCTCAATGATTCTGTAATGATTTCATTATTTGCAGAGTTTTGTAGTCTTAAATTCTTTTTGGTTGCTACGAGAATCGTTATTGCAATGTATTCATTTGTTGAATCAGAATCGCCAGGATTGGATTCGTTATCGGTTGATTTGGATATTTGACCGGAATAGTTTGATGTAAGTTCTGCCTTTAATTTGCTTCTTTCAGTTATTGATATCCGATTAAATGTTGATTCTGCGGAGGCATATGGAACAGTACCTGTTTCTATATTTGAATAGACCCATAATTCAGGCTTTCTAAGTAAGGAGAGAGTTGTGTCTTGAAGAACTCTTTGAAGGCCAGATGAAGTTGCGGTGTTTGAAGAGGCAGCAAGTTCCCTAAGGTTGACTTGAATCTCTTTTGCACTTGCTAGTAAGCCAATTTGAAACTGTATTAAAGAAACTTGGGATGGGTTCGTTGATTGAGAAACTATTGAGTTGTTACTTGCGTTGGAAGAATTTGAAGAGTTTTTGAATGAATTAGTAATCACACCAACGATTGATATAAGTATTAAAAGCCCAAAAACTCCACCTCCACCAAAGCCAAATATTGGCAAAAAGAAAGGAAAACCGATACCACCACCTCTATAGCCACTTCCATAACCTCGAAAGTTATTGCCTCCATAGCCTCCGTAATTTTGTCTTCGTGATGATGAAGGTGTCTGAAAACTGCTTCCACCTATTCGTCCTCCACTTGCGGCTGCTGCAGTGTTGGGATAGGGGAATAAAGAAAAGAAGATTATTGTTAAAACAATCAGAAAAGAAAAAAAATGTTTTCTTTTAATCCAGCTAAAGCGAGTAGTTTTGAACACTTATTTATTTAGGATTAATTAACTGTAGGAACCTCCGCCAACAATTGTCACTACCTCTAAGCAATCACCATTTTTTATTTTTGTATTTATCCAATCTTTTGGATTAATAATTACACCATTTAACTCAACCACAACCAATTGAGGTTTGTAACCCAAGTATTCAAGTAAACCTTCAAGTAGAAATTCTTTATTGGATTTTTCAATGGTTTTGATTTCGCCGTTAATTTTTAAGTTCATGTTAGAAACTTGAGAAGTTCTTCAGTTCTAGAAAATGGGTCATTTGAGTTGATGATTGCATCTGAAACGGCTATGCGTAGACTATTTATATGGTTTAATTTGTTGATATTTGAGCTATTGATTCCGCCAATAGCAAATGAAGGTAGGAGTGTTTCGCTTAACCCCTTTGAAAGGTAGTCAATTCCTATAGGTTTTATTTGTTTTTTTGTTTCAGAGGGAAAAATTGGTCCTATACCAATATAATCACATCCTTCATCTTCGGCATTTTTTATGTCTTCAAGGCTGTGTGTGCTTCGACCAATGATTTTTTGAGTCCCTAGGATCTCCCTCGCTATTTTTGTTGGTATATCTTCTTGCCCTAAATGAATCCCATCGGCGTCAACAGCAAGTGCTATATCAATACGGTCATTGACTATAAATAGTGAATTGTATTCTTTGCAAAGAGAGGCTAAGCATTTAGCTTGTGTAATTTTTTCATTATCCTGTAAAAATTTCTCTCTGTATTGAACTATTTTTACACCAGCTTTTAGAGCCTGAAGAACAACCTCTTCGAGATCTCTAATGTTTGTTGTTATTAAATATACGGAACATTCTTTTAAGGTTTGTCTTCTATTTGTACCTTCTGTAGTATTAAGCACCTTTATCTCGATCTCATAAGTTTTATATCTAATTTTGCTGGCTATTTCACAAAGATTCGGATCTGTTGTTCGAGTAAATTCCTCTATTACTCTTAACGCTTCCTGAACTCTGGATGAGTTCGCAATAAAAACAGCCTCTGGGGTTGATCTAGCTGTTTGTAACGGATGTGAAACTCCCATGGCCGGGTCGTTGGATGTAAGCCTTGCTTTTCGATAAATGTTGTGGTGATGCACTCCTAATTGTTGCCTCCAATCTTTGATTTGAATCGAAAAATCACTTCTTTTTAGACCAAACCTGCACCAATCTTCCATGACTCGAAGACCCTCTCTAGCACGATCAAGGTTCGCGTCAATTAATTGAGCAATACGATTATCGGATGGAGGGGTGACAGGCATTGATTTCATGTCATCCTTTATTAGATGATATGTATTTAAATTTTATTGTGGAAAATGATTCTGAAAACAATATGACTGTGCTTATTTGGGGCGTTTTTTTGTTAGGAGGCATAGGCTTATTCGTGGTGTGGGGATTATCTAATGCTTATCCCACAATTACTTGAATTTAGATGTTTTTTGCCAAAATTTCTTTTGCCAACTTTGCATCTAAACTTATTTGTTTACTAAGTGACTCAATGCTTTCAAATTTTTTTTGAAGTCTAATTCTATGCACAGGTTCAATAACTAATTCATGTCCTAATAGGTTGATTTCTTTGTCTAGGAGGTGAACTTCAACTGCTGATAAGGAGTTTGGATCAATAGTAGGCTGAGGACCCATATTCATAACTGCTGAAAAACGTTCTTTTTTGTTTGCTATGGAAGCCCAGGCTGCATAAACCCCGATTGCTGGAAGAAACTTTCGCCCATCTATTTTTAAATTTGCTGTTGGCCATCCGATTTTTTTACCTAAACCTCTACCTTTCTCAACAGTCCCTCTAAAAGTATATGGACGTTTCAAAAGTGATTTGGCATGTTTCAAATCGCCGTCATTGAGTGCTTTTCTTATTCTGCTACTGCTGAGTCGACCATGATTGTCTTCCAGGATAGGAATAATAGAAATTTTTATTCCTAGAGATGAACCTATTTTTTTTAAAGTAGAAATGTCTCCTTCTCTATTGCGTCCAAACCTAAAATTTTCTCCAACTGCTATGTGTTTAGCATGAAGAGTTTTTACTAGGATTTCATCTATAAATTTCTCAGCACTTTTAGAAGCAAGAGTTTCATTGAAAGGAACTAAAACTAATTGTTCTATACCTAGTGGCTCTAGCAGAAATGTTTTTTCATTTGGTAAATCTAATCTTAATCTTGATTCTCCAAAAAGAACCTCACGTGGGTGAGGCCAGAAACTGACCACTGTTGGTACACCAATTGGCTCTTTTGAGATGGCTTTTATTACTTTTTTATGACCTAAGTGAAGACCATCAAAACTGCCTAACGCCAGTGCTGTAGGCAGTTTTGCATTTTCAGGAGCACAGAGAGGAATCAAGATAAACGTGCAATTTTTGTGCTTAGATGGCAAGTTTGGTTTATCGCCTTATTCATCGTGATAGCAGATCAACGCGACTTTCAATTGCTTTCTCTAGGGATGAGAAGAATTGGTTGGCTTCGGTTTTGGATTCAAACAATTTTAGGTGTAGTGGTAGTGGGTGTTTTGTTGTTCAACAATGTTGGAAGTAGTTTAGCTAGAAACTCAGAGAGAGCATTGGGCTTAGGGCCAGGTTTGTCTCTCACGACATTGGCATTCATCTTATTGCTATTTAGCCTTTGGCAAGGCTGGATGATCGTAAAAACTGGTAGAGCTTTAGGTAGCGAGGCGCGTCCAAGTAGGGGTGAAACAAGTCGCTTACTTAAGAGAGGCTTGATTGTCGATTTGGTTGGATTGGTTTTCTCGTCGGTCGGATATCAATCTTTAGCAGGAGCTTTGTTCGTGCAGGCTTCAATGCAAGCCCCTGGGATTTCCATTGGTGCAGGCATGAGAGCAATGGAAAATTATCCAATTACTTCTTTAGAAATGCTTTCTGTCTTGAGTAATACCCAAGTTTTATTTGCCCACTTGATTGGGTTGATTTTTTCTTTATGGTTATTACAAAGGATTTTTAGGAAAAACTAATTTTTATATTAAGTCTGGCAAATCATCCAAATTTCCTCTCCAAAAGAGATCAGGTTGAATTGGAGTTAATGAAGGAGAGCATAAAGCTATTTGAGAAACATCACTGGGCCATTCTTTGGGTCCTTCTCCAGCTGATTGAAGATCTTTAACTGCTTCCCCAGCCATCCAAAAATATGTGTTACCTCTTGGATCGACCCTACGAATGAATTGCTCCTCGTATTGTCTGATTGAAAGCCTTGTCCAAACCAAGTCCCCCATTTCTTTTTCTTCACAAGGGGGAATATTTAAATTTAAGAGTAAGTTCTTTGGCCAATTTTGTTTAATTGCTTTCTCTGCAATATCTAAGGCTAGTTTCCCAGCAAAACTAAAACTTTTCCATTGAAAACTTGCAATGCTTACCGCAATAGATGGGATTCCATCCAAAGTTCCCTCAAGTGCTGCAGCAACTGTCCCTGAGCAAAAAATATCCGTGCCAAGATTAGGTCCATGATTAATTCCCGAAAGGATTAAGTCTGGCTTTTGATCAAGAAGTTCATTAAGTGCAAGTTTTACACAATCAGCTGGTGTTCCACTACATCCCCAAGCTTGAATACCTTTCCCGAATAATTTGTCTGCTTTTTCAGCACGTATTGGCGAATGTAAAGTTAATCCGTGACCGGTTGCTGATCTTTCTTGATCTGGACAAACAACAGTAACTTTATGACCTCTATCCGCTGCCGATGATGCAAGTGTTCTTATCCCCTCTGAAAAAACTCCATCATCATTACTAATTAAAATTCTCATTGGTTTCATTTTTTAGCAATTGGTTTTTAGAACTGGGACTGGTTTCCGATTAAACTAGTAGTCGAGATTGGAATTCATTGAGTTCAACATTATCCCTAAAACAGCTCATTAATGAGCTTGAGATCCTTGAAAGCGAGGCGGCAAAAGAAATTATTGCTGCTGAAAATTCTGAATCAATAGAGAAATTAAGGTTGGCTTTTCTTGGAAAGAAAGGAAAACTCTCGCATCTATTGGGAGGGATGAAAAATCTTTCTAGTGAGGAAAGACCTTTAATTGGTCAAAGAACAAACGTTTTAAAAACGCAATTGCAAGAATTGATAAAGGAAAAGCTTGAAATTTTAAAAACTCAGGCTTTAAATCAGATGCTAATAGAAGAAACTATAGATGTTACAGCGCCTCCAACTGGTATTTCCCAAGGACATCGGCATCCCTTAATAACAACTACTGAGCAAATAATTGATCTTTTCTTAGGACTTGGATACCAAGTCTCTGAAGGACCTGAAATAGAGAATGATTACTACAATTTCGAGGCACTAAATATCCCACCTGACCATCCTGCAAGAGATATGCAAGATACTTTTTATTTGGGAGGTGAATACCTTTTGAGAACTCATACTTCGCCTGTTCAGATCCGTTGCCTTGAGAATAAAAAGCCTCCTGTAAGAATTGTCTCTCCTGGCCGTGTTTATCGGAGAGATGCAGTTGATGCTACTCATTCTCCGGTGTTCCATCAGATTGAGGTCTTAGCAATTGATGAAAAGCTTGACTTTAGTCATTTAAGAGGAACAGTAATGGCTTTTTTAAAAGCGTTTTTTGGAGATCTACCTATTAGATTCAGAGCTAGTTATTTCCCTTTTACAGAGCCATCCGCAGAAGTTGATGTTCAATGGAGAGGTAAATGGTTAGAAGTTATGGGTTGCGGGATGGTAGATCCTGCAGTCCTAGAAGAATTAGGGATTGATCCAGAAAAATATAGTGGGTTTGCGGCTGGACTTGGGGTTGAAAGATTTTGCATGGTGCGCCATGGCATCGATGATATTAGGAAGTTATATACAAGTGATCTCAGATTTTTAGAACAATTTTAAAGTTAGATATTTATGAATTAACTTTTAATTGTATTAAATAAATATTATTGTCATTTAATTGCTAATATTGATAAATAGTTTGTGAAGTATGATCGGTGCCCCGAGTAGGACTGATCGTTAATGATGGGAAAGAGCTTGCTGTTAAGACAGCAAAAACTTTTCAAAAGAAACTAGAAAATTCTGGTTTTGAAGTTGTCAGAGTTAGTAGCGCAGGCGGTCTATTAGGTTTTACTAATCCTGACCAATACATGAGTTCACAAGGTTACAACTCATGTATTCCAGACGGCTTTGATTCTTCAATTTTGTTTGCAGTTGTATTGGGAGGGGATGGGACTGTCTTGTCTGCAGCAAGACAAACTGCACCATTGAGTATTCCTATACTCACTGTAAATACAGGACATTTAGGGTTTTTAGCTGAGGCGTATTTATCAGATATAGATAAAATTTTCGAACATTTAGTTGCAAGACAATGGAATATTGAGGAGAGAACAAGCCTAGTAGTAAGCGTTATGCGAGGTGATCAATGTAGGTGGGAAGCTCTTTGCCTTAATGAAATGGCACTACATAGAGAACCAATGACAAGCATGTGTCATTTTGAAATTTCGGTTGGTCGGCATGCGCCCGTTGATATTTCTGCAGATGGTGTAATTCTCTCTACTCCTACTGGTTCAACAGCTTATTCACTCAGCGCTGGGGGACCTGTAATTACTCCAGATTGTCCGGTTTTGCAGCTTACTCCTGTATCTCCTCATTCATTGGCTTCTAGAGCTCTTGTCTTTAGCAATGAAGAGCCAGTAACAGTCTTCCCTGCCACACCTGAAAGATTAATGATGGTAGTTGACGGTAGTGCAGGTTGTTATGTATGGCCAGAAGATAGAGTTTTAATCAGAAAAAGTGATCATCCAGTTAAGTTCATTAGACTTTCAGATCATGAGTTCTTTCAAGTCCTAAGAAATAAATTAGGTTGGGGACTACCCCATGTTGCAAAACCTGATAAAACATAAAAAATTATTGAATTTCACCTTTCAAAATAAAAACAGGATTTAAAGGAGACAATCTTATATCTTCTCCAATACTTACACCTCTATATGATTGATGTTGACTAATAGATAACTTGTTAGCGCTAGGCTTTAAAACCGACTCTAATTTTGATATGGATTTTAATGATATTAGTGGTATTACTATTATACAAGTACTATTTATTAGCTTCAATACTTCTTCAACAATTAAGTCTGCGTTTGATCCACCACCCCCGATAATAACTCTGTCTGGATGTAAAAGACCAGGTATTATTTTATTTTTTCTAAATATATTTAATGCGTCATCTTCAATTATCAATGATGGACTAACACCTGTTCTTTTTGCGTTCTCTTTAATGATATTTTTACTTCCAACCCTTTTATCAATGGATACTAATTTAAGATTTGGAGATATCCTTAATGCTTCCAAACCTATACTTCCAACCCCACTCCCTATGTCCCAAATTACTCCTTGCTTTGGGAGATTAAGTTCGGCAAGAAGTTGAACTCTAACTTCTCTTTTTGTCATTAACCCAGGGCAGTCTGGATTTTGAAGAAAAACTGAATCTTCAATTCCAAATAAAGGTAAATCATTTGATTCTATTTGTGGCTCTCCTTTTTCAAAAAGAATAACTAGATGCAATGGGTCTATATCCCCTGGTAAATCCTCAATTGAATTGATTTTTATTATTCTTTCATTTTTATATCCAAGCCTTTCAAAAGTCCAAAATTCATATTTCTTCTCAAGCCTCAGTGAATGAAGTAATTGATAAACCTCTTTAGCACCCCCTCTATTTGAGTCAGTTAAAACAACAAGTGATGAAGGAAGCTTTTTAATTGCTTTTTCAAATGAAAACGGGTCTCTTCCATGAAGACTAATCCATTGAGTATTTTGCCAAGGTTTCCCAAGTCTAGAAAAAGCAAGTTGGAAAGATGTGGCTGCCGGCTCAAAATAAAGTTTTGATAAGGGAAAGCTTTGAATTAATAATCTACCAATTCCAAACCAAAGAGGATCACCACCAGAAAACACGATTGTTTTTTTCTTTTCTTTTTTTAATAGATCTATAAAGTCATTTAGTTTTTCAGTTGAAATGAACTCAAACTTATGATTTTTTATATTTTTATCCTTTAACCAAGTTTTAAATGAATCTAAAATTCTTTGCGGAGCAGCGATTCTTTCAGCTTTGAAAATTGTGTTTTGTTTAGCTTCAAAAAAACTTTCAGCACTTGAAGTATCAATTCCTATTACGTGTATCTGCTTTGACTCATTAGGCATGGTTTAAATAAATGGACTTAGAAAGATTTCTTTTTTATAGCTTTACTATTTTTTCGATGAAAATCAACTAAAACTTCATTAGCTAGTTTGAAAGTTTTGTGAATCTTAAAAAAATTGCAGCTAAGGAAGATTTAACCAGAAGATCACGGCTACATGAAATTTTGATAGCTCTGATTAAGCAACAAAAAGATTTAGAATTAATGGACGATGGTGTTCAAGTCTTTAAAAATCAAGTTAATGATTCAGAAAAATATGATCCTTCTAAAATAGTTGAACGTAATCAACGTATAATTAAGAAATATCAGTCACTGGTTCGCTCAGCAATAGCATTAGATGCACTACTTGAATCAGAGGATTATGATATTGGTGATGGGAGGGTTTAGTAATTTATTTCGTCTAATAATTTCTTGTATCTTGGTTTGTTGTGTTTTTTTTACTATTGCAAATAAAAGTTATTCAGATTCAAAAGTCAATTTAATTGATCAGAAAAAAGAGATTAAACGAAGCTTAGAGAGCCTAAAAGACTTGGATTACCAAACTTGGCAAATTATTGTCTATCCAAGTTCTAAACAGTCTAAAAATTTAATTTTAAGAATTGTGGGTTATCCAGGCTCATTAAGGATTGATCATCCAACTAACATGGTAGTTAACTCAGGGAGAAAGACTTGGGATCTAAAAGACATTACAAAAAATAGTAAAATCAAAGTTGAAAATTTAAATGATTCTGCTGCAGAATTTGACCTCAGCACTTTGATTTCTGAATTGGATAAAAATAGACCCTTGAGACTAAGATTACCAGGTTTGATAAATGATTTGCCAATCCCTCCATACCTAGTAAGTGAATGGCGATCATTGGCTGAATAAGAATGATGAATTTGCCTGAGGATCAAAAAATATGGGTGCCATGGATGAGACGTGCAATCCAACTGGCTTTATTGGCAGAAGGCAGTACAAGCCCTAATCCTCTTGTGGGAGCAATTGTGCTGGATTCGAGTGGAGGACTTATTGGAGAGGGGTTCCATACAGGCGCAGGGAATGCTCATGCTGAGATAGAAGCACTTGCTCAAGCAGGAGATAAATCGGTTGATGGAACAATTATTGTAACCCTAGAACCCTGTTGTCATCAGGGCTTAACCCCTCCCTGTACAGAAGCACTTATAAAAGCAGGTTTAAAAAGAGTTGTTATTGGAATGGTCGATCCTGATCCTAGGGTTTCAGGAAATGGAATCGCAAGATTGAAAGAATCTGGATTAGAAGTAATAGAGGGGGTTCTAAAGCAAGAATGCGAAGGGATTAATCGCGAATTTATTTTCCGAATTCGTAACGGTCGCCCTTGGGGAATTCTTAAATGGGCAATGAGCTTAGATGGAAGAATTGGTCTACCAAACGGCTGTAGTAAGTGGATTACAGGCGTTCCGGCAAGGGATTCTGTTCATCATATTAGATCTAAATGTGATGCAGTAATAGTCGGAGGGGGAACAGTTCGGGCGGATAATCCTCTTTTGACTTCAAGGGGAAAATCAAATTTTGAACCTTTAAGAGTCATTTTCTCAAGGTCATTGGATTTACCTAAATCTGCAATACTTTGGGATACAAAAATTGCGAGAACATTAATTGCGTATGGGCCAGAGGGGAATGAAGCTTTATTTTATGATTTACCTGCTGGACCAGAGAAATTGAGATTAAATACCAATGATCCATCCGAATTGCTATATTCACTTGCGAAAAAAGGCTGCAATAAAATTCTTTGGGAATGTGGTCCTCAACTAGCTACAAGTGCAATTGAGGCCAATTGTGTTCAAGAATTAGTAGTTTTTGTCGCACCAAAACTCTTAGGCGGTAAATCTGCAATGAGTCCTCTTAACAATTTTGGATTTGAATCAATAGATTCTACCTACAAATTGCAACATTCTTTTTTAGATCTAAAAGGAGAAGATCTTAGTTGGAGACTACTCCTCTAGGGGTTTAATTTTTTAGCATTAGATATTCGTTCGGATCTCCCTCCAGCTGAACAAGTCGCTTTGGGATGAAAATTGTTTAACTTGGTATCAACTAAATATTTGCTAATGCCAATACGACAGGACGAAAATCAACCAAATAGACGTTTTGGAATAATTAATTTAGTTCTGATAGGTTTTGGAGCGCTTCTCCTTTTCAGTAGTTTTTTCCCAAGTCAAAATACACAAGTACCAAGAGTCCCATATTCCCTATTTATCAATCAAGTAGATGACGGAGAAGTTAAACGTGCATACATAACCCAAGATCAGATTAGATACGAGCTTTCTACAGCAGAAGAAGGAGCACCATCTGTTCTTGCAACAACTCCAATTTTTGATATGGAGTTACCACAAAGGCTAGAGAAAAAAGGAGTTGAGTTTGCAGCTGCTCCTCCAAAAAAACCCAATATTTTCACCACTATTCTTAGCTGGGTTGTTCCCCCCCTAATATTCATTCTTGTCCTACAATTTTTCGCCCGTAGAAGTATGGGTGGTGGTGGCGCTCAAGGAGCTCTTAGCTTCACTAAAAGCAAAGCAAAAGTTTATGTTCCTGATGATGAATCAAAAGTTACATTCGAAGACGTAGCTGGAGTTGATGAAGCAAAAGATGAATTAACTGAAATAGTTGACTTCCTTAAAAAGCCTCAGAGATATACAGATATTGGTGCAAGGATTCCCAAAGGTGTCCTACTGGTAGGACCTCCAGGAACTGGTAAAACTCTTCTATCAAAAGCTGTGGCAGGTGAAGCAGAGGTGCCTTTTTTCATTATCTCTGGTTCCGAATTTGTAGAATTATTTGTAGGTGCAGGTGCAGCAAGAGTTAGGGATCTATTTGAACAAGCTAAGAAAAAAGCCCCTTGCATAATTTTCATTGATGAACTCGATGCTATTGGAAAAAGCAGATCAGGATCAATGGGAGTTGTTGGAGGAAACGATGAGAGGGAGCAAACTCTTAATCAACTCCTTACAGAAATGGATGGATTTGCTTCAACTGATAAACCGGTAATTGTTCTTGCGGCAACTAACCAGCCTGAAGTTCTAGATGCAGCCTTGCTCCGTCCAGGAAGATTTGATAGGCAGGTACTTGTTGATAGGCCAGATTTATCTGGCAGAAAAACAATATTGGAAATTTATACAAAGAAGGTCAAACTTTCAAATGAGATTGATTTAGATCGAATTGCCCAAGCAACAAGTGGTTTTGCTGGTGCTGATTTAGCCAACATGGTAAACGAGGCAGCTCTTTTAGCTGCCCGTGGCAAAAGGACATCAGTTGAACAAAAAGACCTTAATGAGGCAATAGAAAGGGTTGTTGCTGGATTAGAGAAGAAAAGCAGAGTTCTGCAAGATGATGAGAAAAAGATAGTTGCCTATCATGAAGTTGGCCATGCAATAGTTGGTCACTTGATGCCTGGAGGTAGCAAAGTAGCCAAAATTTCAATAGTACCTCGAGGGATGAGTGCTCTTGGATATACGCTTCAACTGCCTACCGAAGAAAGATTTTTAAATTCAAAAGAAGATTTACAAGGTCAAATTGCTACCCTTCTCGGTGGTAGATCTGCTGAAGAAATAATTTTTGGGAAAATAACCACTGGAGCTTCAAATGATCTTCAAAGAGCAACCGATTTAGCAGAGCAAATGGTAGGAACATATGGTATGAGTGATATTTTGGGACCTTTGGCATATGACAAGCAGGGAGGAGGTCAATTCCTAGGTGGTAACAACAACCCTAGAAGAGAGTTAAGTGATGCAACTGCTCAAGCTATTGATAAAGAAGTAAGAAGTCTGGTAGATGACGCACATGAAAATGCCTTAAACATTCTTAAAAATAATCTTTCATTATTAGAAGATATTTCTCAAAAAATCCTTGAAAAGGAAGTTATAGAGGGGGATGAGCTCAAAGAAATGTTATCCAGTAGTGTTATGCCTGAAAAAGTTTTAAACTAAAATACTTGACTTTTATATCCTTTATCTCCGATAAAGGATATTTGAGGCTTATTTATGGCTTCAGCAAATACAGGCTTAGCGTCTAAATTAACTTCTTTTAGTAAAAGAAATTTTCTTTCTTCATCTGATTTAAGTAGAGATCAGATATATGCTTTATTTGAATTAGCTAAACAGCTAAAAACAGGCAATAGAAGAATAGACCTTGGGAATAGAGTCCTTGGTTTGATATTTAAAAAAGCCTCTACTAGAACAAGAGTAAGTTTTCAAGTCGCAATGGCAAGACTGGGAGGTCAAACTATTGATTTAAATCCTCAAATCACACAACTTGGCAGAGGAGAACCTATTAAAGACACTGCAAGGGTTTTGAGCCGATATTGTGATGTACTTGCAATTAGGACTTTTTCTCAGAAAGAATTAGAGGAATATGCAGAGTGGTCTACTATTCCTGTCATCAATGCTTTAACGGACCTAGAACATCCTTGTCAGGCACTCGCTGATTATTTAACTATTCAGGAGAAATTAGGGGGGCTTCAGGGAGTAAAACTTTCTTACATTGGAGATGGCAATAATGTTGCAAATTCATTAATGGTATGTGGAGCAATGTTAGGAGTTAATGTGACAATTTGTTCCCCAAAAGGTTTTGAACCAGATTCTCAAATTGTTGAGAAGGCGAAATCACTCTCGGAACTTGGTTCGAAAATATCTATTTCTAATGATCCTTCAAAGGCTGTTAAAGGAGCTCAAGTGATTTACACCGATGTTTGGGCGTCTATGGGGCAAGAGGAAGAGCATTTGAAGAGGAAAGAGATTTTTGAAAAGTATAAAGTTGATCAAAAATTAATTGGGCTTGCAGATGAGGAACTAATTATCTTGCATTGTTTGCCAGCTCATAGAGGAGAAGAAATCACAGAAGATGCTTTAGAAAGCCAAAGGAGTTTTGTCTTTGATCAAGCTGAGAACAGGCTTCATGTTCAGCAAGCCTTGCTCTCTGTTCAACTAGGAGGGCTTTAGGGTTGCGATGCTTGGACATTTTAGGTACATATGTATTGAAGGACATATGTACTTAAGCTATTCGGATGCCAGAAGAACCCCTAACTACTGCCCAACAAGAACTCTATGACTGGCTTGTAGAGTTTATTGGTGATCATCATCATAGTCCTTCAATTAGGCAGATGATGCAAGCTATGGGCCTTAGATCGCCTGCCCCAATCCAAAGTCGTCTAAGACATTTACAACAAAAAGGTTGGATAAAATGGCAAGAAGGTCAGGCAAGAACACTGCAATTAATAGAGGAGGGTATTTCGGGGGTTCCTGTTTTGGGTGCAATTGCTGCGGGTGGGCTGGTTGAAACTTTTGATGATGTACAGGAAACTCTAGACTTAAATTCAGTTCTTCAACTAAAGGGACTCTTTGCTTTAACGGTAAATGGTGACTCAATGATTGATTCTTTTATTGCAGACGGAGATATGGTTTTAATGGAGCCTGTTAATGAGCCTTCTCGTCTTAGAAACGGAACTATTGTTAGTGCAATGGTCCCTGGCTTAGGAACCACTCTGAAACATTTTTTTCGTGATGGAAGTTTAGTTCGTTTAGAAGCCGCTAATGCATCTTATGAAGCTATAGAAATTGATGCTGAACAAGTACATGTTCAGGGAAAGTTAGCAGCTGTGTGGAGGAAAACTTAACTCTATTTCAAAATTAATTAAAACCATTAATATTTTTTGATTTCCAAGAGTTGAAAAAAGATTTTCTATTTTTATCTTCGCTAAAAACTAAGTATCTGCTGCTGTAAATGGGCTTTCAGTTGCTAGTAAAGGCCTTCTTATTAGAGCCCCCAGTCCTTTTTCTTCTATATAAATACCACCTACCATCTGTACTATTTGAAAGGTCCAATTTTTATTCCAATAAATGGAGAAATGATTTTGCATAGAATCACTATTTCTCTAAATTATCTTTTGGTGCTTTCAAAGTCAGCAAAATTAATTATTTATTTAATTAATTATTTAATCGACTTATTTCAAAACTTACTTTCAACATAAACAATTGAAGTTATTTACTAATTATTTATTTTATTAAAAAATATTACTATGAAACCCGTATTCTTCGAAAACTCTTTGGGTAAAGAAACTATTGAAGTTTTATGCTTTAAAACAATAGATGCGCTTGAAAAAGAATTAGAATCTTTAACTAGAGACCTAGAAGAAGAGCAAACTTGCTTGGTCTATAAAGACTAGATAAGCTAGTAAATAGTTATTCCTTTGGCTGAATTGTTTTTCCTTTTATTTTGAAAAAAAACTATAGATTGAATCAGAAAAATTTTTTAAATCAATTAAAAAATAACTAGCTCTAGATGTTTTTAATAAGGGGTTTTCCACTTTTCCACAAAATTCATAATTTTAAAAAAATCTCAAGAGGAGGCATGTCAATTGAATAAGTGGATTAATTACAAAAAAAACTTGGCTTCATAAATCTTAGTTACAGCAATTGATTTCAGGAGTTTTGTATCTCTTGATACATTAAAAAGTTCTTGTTAAAGTTCTCGGACAAAATGTTTTGTAATATGAGGAAAGCAAAAAAATGTGGAAAAGTATCATAATGTACAACTATCTCTCTAAAGAGAACTTTTTAGGTTGACAAACGATATTTTTGTACGTTTTTTCATAGTATTTGTTTGGATTTCTTTGGTGAATTTTTGTTATGAATAATTTTTTTTAGACAACTCTTTAAAAAGCCATTAAATTTTTTATTCAGTAGAAAAATTAATTCACTTAATGAAAGACCCCTTAAAATCAAGGAAAATAAAATTGCCTGATGAAATCAATTGGAAGATTCGAGAAATTTTTTCAGAATCTGCTTTAGCTAGCTTTTGTGATGAGATAGATGTTAGATACGATGATATAGAAAAAAAATTTAGCTAATATCTGTCCCTGTTTAAGTTATAGCTATAACAAAATTAAAGATTGATAAATCTGTACTAATTATATTGTATTTAATTAGATTAATTGCAATTGTTTTAATCTCAACGACACGAGGCCATAGCTCAGTTAGTAGATCAACTCAATGGCATTCCTACTCTAAAATCTCCAAAAGCATTTAATTCAATAGGATACTAAAGAACTGGAAAAAATAATTGCACATAATTTTGTGCAATTATTCAATGGATGTCAAGGTTATTCTTTTTGGTATATTTCGAGGCTTATATCTTAAATAAGTCTTTTCAGCAAAAATTTATAATTGAAAGAAATTAGCTTAAAAACCGTTTATAAATATTGTTGTAACTAATATTTAGATACTGTGTTGCGGGGGTTACACCTAATTGATTTGTTATTTCTGTCATTCCTTTTTTCATTAAGTACATTGATTCTCTATCATCATCTCTTGGTATTTCACTTTCAATCCATCCTACACAAACAATTCGCTCTCCTCCAGTTACTTCTTTTACCTCATGAAGATATTTAGTAGGATATATAATCATTTCTCCTGGCTTCATTTTGACTTGTTTTCTTTCTGGAGAAATATAAAGTATTAATTCACCTCCTTTATAATCTTCTGGATTGTTTAAGAAGATTGTAAAAGATAGATCTCTGCGATTACTATCAATATATGGTTTATCAATATGAGGCCCATAGAACATTCCTATACCTGTTCTTGTAAATAAAAGATTAAATATTTTAGCTGGGAATGAATAGCTTTTAATCGCCTTATCATTCTCTAAAATATTAATTATTTCGGTAGAAAATTTTGCATGTTCTCCTCCAATATTTAACTGTAAATTTCTTTTGACTTTAGAACCCTTTGCTGATGCCTCTTGTCCATCTACCCAGTCAGTTGACATAATTAAACGCCTTACGAAATCCTTGGTTTTGTTTTCTTCAAGCAACCTATGGGTGAAATACAGCATTAAATTATGTTATGGGGCTTTGATTTTTGTTAGATAGGTTAAGTATAAACATATCTAAATCTCAAGACTTTTTTCTATTATATGCTCTAGATCCCCTGAGTCTCTCAGCTGAAGTGCTAATAAATGTGTAGATGTATTATATTTAATTAATTTACAGTTTTTATGTTCTATAAATTTTGCGTGATTCTTATCAATATCAGATAGATTAGAATAATGAATTTCTGCTTTAGTTTTGAAAGGAATTAAATTTTTAAGATTTAAGCATTTTTGATAAAAAATATCTGATAAGTTTAGATTTCTTAATTTCTTGGACAATCCTAATGTATATAGATTGTCCTTTATTATAGTTTCTTTTTCTTTTGATATTACAGTTTGAGGGTTAAAAGCAATAGCTTTTGAAAACTCTAATAAATGTCCATATAAGATTGAAGCATATCCACCTGAAGAGGCTCCAATTGATACAATCCTCCTGTATCTTTTAGCGGAACTTTTCTCTCTGATTAAATCAATCGTATCCCTTAAACTACTTGTACTATTTTTTAGACCTAATAAATAGTAATTCCGATCAATATCTCTGAAAAAAAGTTTATCATAAGAATGATTATTTTTTAATAAATTATAGAAATTAAAAGAAGGTATTAACCTCTCATCTCGACCCATGCTTCCAAAAATAACTAAAAGAATATCTTTATTGTTATCTTCAAAGTAATAATCATCTTGATCATTCCAGTGAAGCTCATTCGACTTTATTTCTTCATCATATTTACCTGTGATAAATTTAAGACGAGTTAATTCACCTTGAAAAATATGATTTGTAGAATCTATCTTAATCGATCTTTTAATGGCCTCATAAGCTTTAGTGTAATTTTTCTCTAAGCTGAATAAAATACTTAGACTATGATAAGCATCTGCGAAATCAGGTCTCAATTGAATAGCTTGTCGAAAGTATGACTTTGCTTCTTTTAAGTCACCAATATCTTTTAATATGTTTCCTAAATTCAAATGAGCATTTGCAAAATTAGGTTTAAGCTTAATAGCTTTTTTGTAGGATAATTCAGCTTCCTTTAATCTGTCTAACTTTCTCAAAACTATTCCCAGATTATTATGAGCCTCTGGTAAATTATTTCTAAGTTCAATTGCTTTAACTAGAGATAGTTTTGCATCTTCTAAGTTGCCAAGATCCATCAATATGTTTCCTAAATTAGAATGAGCTTCTGCAAAATCAGGCTTTAATTTAATTGCTTTGCGTTGTAATGACTCTGCATCTTCTAAGTTGCCAAGATCTTTTAATATAACTCCTAAAGTCGAATAAGCTTCTGCGAAATCAGGCTTTAACTCAATTGCTTTGCAAATCGATAATTTCGCTTCTTGTAAGTTGCCTATTTTTTTTAATAGTTGACCTAAATTTAAATGAGCTATTGAAAAATCAGGCTTCAATTCAATTGCTTTCTTATAGGATAACTCTGCTTCTTTTGATTTCCCAAGATCGTTTAATATATTTCCATAATTAGAAAAAACTTTGTGATCATTAAAACCTTGATTTATAAAATATTTATAATATTTTGCTGCTTCTTCAATGTTTCCTTGTGAATGAAACTTAAATGCTATATTAGCTATTTGTTCTTTAGAAGATATAGAATTAGTATTTATAGTAAAGTTTTCTTTGCTTTTTTTTAAAGCTAATGGAATAGGGAAAGTAGTTACTTGAGACCTTTCTTTTTTATTACCTGTTTTTTTCTCAGTCACATTTTTAGGTTTTATAAAGGATCTATTAATAACGATTATATCTTTTGCTAAGATTATAAATCTATACGAACAAATATTTTCATTTATTAAAAAGGATTAAAATTTTCAGATTACTTTTAAGGGTAAATTTCTACTTCAGGTAGAGGAAAAATTAATTTTCCTCCCTTTCTTATAAATTCTTTTTCTCGTTTTATAAATTCCTCTTTAAAGTGCCAAGGTAACACTAGATAATAATCTGGATTTAATTCTCTAGATTGTTTTTCAGATATTATTGGAATATTAGTTCCAGGTGTTCTGTGTCCATATTTCCATTCATTTCTCTCTGCGGCAGCATCAATTAAATCATTACCAATATGAAATAGTTGTAAAAGCACATTTCCTTTTGTTGAGGCTCCATAGATATGGATCCTTTTCCCTTTTTTCTTTTCTTGCTTAAGAAAACTAACTAAAGTTTCACCTATTGAGATTACTTGTTGCTTGAACTTTATATATGTTGAATGAGCATCTATCTTTGAATCGAGTTCTAGCTGCTCTATTAGGTTAAGATTCTTTTTATTTGTTAAACGATTTGAATTAGAGTGACATATAAAAGCTCTTAATGAGCCACCATTCATATTATTAGTTTCAACATTAAATACCCTTAGATTTGCATTAGCAGCTGCTAATTTAATTTGTTTAAGTCCATAATATGCAAGGTGTTCATGGCAAATACTATCAAAAGATAAATCTTTAATCAAAAGAGGAAGGTATGATTGCTCCATTACCCAAACTCCGTTTTGATCTAAGATTGATGCTATTTCATTTGCAAAAAGATTTGGATCAGGAACGTCGTAAAATACAGCAATTGATGAGATCAATTTCGCATATTTTGTTGGACTTATAGAATGAAAAACTTCCTTGCTAAAAAAGGCAGATGAAAGATATATATTTTCTTGAGGATAATATCCTTTATATTGTTCAATAGTAGGATCTATACCAATCAGATTAATATTTGGATTGTCATAACTTTTTAATAAAGTTCCATCATTACTTGCTATATCTAATACGGTATCATGATCATTTAACTTTACCTCTGATATTAATTGATCAACTATTCCTTTTAGGTGAGATCTCATTGTTTGATTTATCCCAGAACGATATCCATACCCCCTTCTATATAAATCGTTAAAATCATAGTCATGTGTTAGTTGTACTAAATTACATTTAATATTCTGACACTTAACCAAATTAAGAGGAAGAACTTCTGCATCCGGCTCGTTAGGAGAAGGAAATCGAGTAGAAAGTGCTTGTAAACCAAAATCAAAAATAGGAATTAAATCTTTGCACTTGCAAAGCCGGCATGAATTTATTTTTGTTGTCTTCAAGCTTTATTTTTTTATTAATATACATTATAGAATGAAATCAATTACATCTACTGCTTCAGGTGCGTCCTTTATTTCTTTTGAAATAATTTGATTGTCAATTGAACCAATGAATTTAGATTTTGATCCTATTTTCTTGGCTATTTCATGTAATTTGATTGCATTATTGCTACCTATCTCTAGTGTTCCAGATAAATGTAAATTTTTAGATATCCATTTACCTACCCATTCTACAGGAGCAAAACAATATAAACTTTCCTTGGATACATAAACATTATCGTTGTTTTTCATATCAATTAAAACACCTTTATTTAGAGATTCTCCATACATAGGTCCTAAGCGAAGAATTAAATTATTTGTATTGTCTACAAGTTTTTCTGCTGCTGCTTTATGTCTTCCGTATATTGTATCTAACTGGGACCTGGCTGAGATAGAACTGATTTGGATTATTTTTGAACTTTTCCAATCATTTACAATCTTAAATGTTTTTTCTACTGTTTCACGGAAATCTTCATTAGGATTTTGCTTTGCCCAAAATCTTTTTGATGGCATTGCAGCATTAATTAAAATATCATATTCTTTTTCTTTTTTTGCTGCTTCGTAATTTTCTCGAGTGACACAAGTTATTAATTTATTTTTATCATTGAAAATATATTTTTTGATGGATTTCCCTACAAACCCATCTGCTCCAATTAAAGCTATCGATTGCAATTTAAATCTCCCTATCTTTGTCTTCAATTCTAACAATAGGTGGATTCGAATCGTCCCACCTCTTTGTCAGCATTGCAATAATTGTCATCTCCGTAATTGCATAAACTGTATGAAAAACATTAATGTCAGTTCTAATACAAGTTCCCTTACTTAAATGTATGAAACTTTCACTTTCTTTGTCGTTTGGTTCCTCACGTGTAACTAATACTCCTGAACCAGAAACGACTAAGGAATATTCGATAAAATGAGGGTGATAATGAAATCCTCTAGTCTTACCTGGTTGGAAGTAAAGCATATTAAATTCAACAAGAGGCTCATCTGGAATCCATGTGAATATTCCCCCTCTTCCATCTCTAACAGTATCTAGATTGCATTCGGGTTTTAATATTTCTACTTTTTGACGTTTGTGAATAGAAGATTTTTTCATTTTTTTTGATAACCTAGTGATTTCTTTCTTTGAATTCAACTAAATATTCTCATACTGTTATATTTTAATGTAATTTTTAAATTATCAAATTCAAAGCAACCTTGAATAACAT
>QCHH01000018.1 GCA_003279585.1 Prochlorococcus sp. AG-402-A08
ATAATTTCATTACTGTAATTATTAGAAAGAATCAGACTTTCTGATTGAAAAAGTATTTTATGGATAATAATTTTATCAATAGCAAATATTTTAGATACGTAATAATCACTTTTTTCGTTGTTATTTTAACCATTAACATCATTTTCTTGGATGTTACCATCATTAGTGATTTCTTTTATGATGTTGTTAGCGATTTAAACTCGAACAACTTTTTAAGTTTAATATTAATATTCTTATTATTTATATTAAGATCCATTAGTATAATAATACCAGTTTTACCTGGAACAATATTTTCGGTTGCTGCTGGTTTCCAGTTTGGCTTTGCACAGGGACTAGTTATTATATTTTTTGCAGACTTTATTTCATGTTCAATATCATTTCTGTTGGCTAGAAATTTAGGAAGAAATTATATTAGTAGGTTACTTGGCTCAAGACAAATGCGAAGAGTTGAAAGTATTAGTCAAGATTATCTAGAAAATAATTATTTCCTTATGATAGCTCTTTTAATGTCTGGGTTCTTTGATTTTGTTTGCTATGCAATAGGGTTAACAAAAGTAACATGGAAACGGTTTATGCCTGCTTTGATTTTTAGCATAATAATCTCAGACTCACCTTTTTTGGCAAGTGGTTTTGCCGTAAGAAATATTAAGGATATCGGATTAAAAAATTTCTTACAAAAAATATTAAATGGAGAATTAGATATGATTTCTGGAAATTATCTTTTTCTATTCATAACATCTTTTTTTATAATTTTCACCTTGGCAATGATAAATATATATTTAAACAAAAGATCAAATATTATTAAGTAATTAATTGATGTACAATAAAGCCCTTAAAAAATTAAGGGCTAATAGAAATTGTGAGTGTATCTAGCTTTGGTAAGATTTACCTCTATATGTAAGTTGTACATGCAGCTTTTCTACAACTGCTTTTTGCTGATTGTACTTAAGACCTCTATAGGTTAAAGACATTTTTTTTTCTCCGAAATATGCTCAAGTCCCCGTTCCTTGGCTTGAGTCAAACTGCGGCTCATCTTTTGATGAGTTGAACGTTTTTTGTAGTTTTTGCTACAAATCTACTATAAACATAATATCCTGTTGTCAGTTTTCACTATGTTACATAAAGCTGATTGTCCTTTCTTAGGTAAAACTTTTTAAAATCATATGTTTGTGACAGTTGAGAAACTTTACTGCTTTTTGCTCTTATTTGTATTAATCACCTTATTTTAGTGAAGTGAGGAGTTGAGGTCCTCCGCAGTGGAAACAAGGAAACACTTGCGACTGATCTCACAAAAAACCGCCTTGTTAAGATAAGGCGGTTTTTTTGTGCCTATTAATACTCCTCGTACCCAATATTATTTTCTGGATTAGTGATAAACAGAATTAATTGAAAGATTAGGTTTGCAGGTAATGAAATTTTTTTAAGCAGCAAAAGAGTAATACCCTGTGTCACATTGAACTTCTCTTTCTTTTTATTCATATCTTTTCTCCAAAAAGAGATACAGTTTTGAGCATTGTTTTCTCGTCCCTAGAAAAAGACTTAACTAGAATTTAGCTTCTTTTGGTGATTAGGGATTTTTTCTGCTGCTGATCCTTTGTGGATTTCATTGGAAAAGGAAAAGCAAAACAACTCTTCATGCAATCCGTTTTGTACAGCCAGAGAGGGACTCGATGTCACTGAAGCAGCAGAGCCTCCCTTACTGAGTGCAGATTTATAATGGCAATTAGTCTCCTTTGTCGTGAATATCGCCTGAATAAGACTGGGTTCCAATCTCAGGTGGTGGATTATTGCCGAAGTCATCAACTAAAGCATCTGCTTCACTAGTAAAAAGTTTGGAAAACCATTGTCTAGTTGCAATGATTGAAGTCCAAATTTTGTCTCTTTTTGTAGTCATAGAGATACCCCGCAAGAAGTAAGTGAGTCTTTGTTTGCCTCTTCGAGTCCATCATCCAAAATAGTGAAGTGATTTGACTCCTATTCTTTTTCTCAGTCCTATTAAATAGAATTTAATAGGACTGAGACCACCAATTTATTTTTACATTTGGGTTCTCTTCATAGATCTTTTTTGATGGTACAACTGGATATAAATCGAGAGTCAAAGCACTCTCGAAGATATAAAAAAGTGGAAAAGTTAATTGACTCTATGGAGGAATCTCATGAATCCTTGTTTGAACAGAGTTACCTTTCATGCTTTCTCTGCAATGGTCGAAACGAAAACAAGCCCCGATCCATCTCGTGGGTGTTTCTTTAGGGGGCAAAATCTCACCCCCTCTTTAATGCAATTCCTTAGATTGACCGCCTTCCGTGAAGTAGTATATTTGTATTAATTAAATCCTTGCCGCAAGCAGCGAAAAAGCCACGAGTTAGCTGGTGACTTTTTGGCTCTCAAATAACAAAATGAATCAAGCAATCAGAGAAGCATTACCAACAACAGCAGGATGGTTAGTCGCTCCTGCTAGAGATTTTTGTTTGTTCTTTATTCGTGATCCGAAATCAGTCATTGTTGCCCCGACGGTTTTAACTCAACTTTGGTATTGCAGCGAAAAAGGTATCCCGACCCAATTGAAAAACACAAGAAGACTGGATTATGAATCTGCCCATGAGACATGGAATGAACTGCTCTCTAATGATTGGGAATTAGTTGAACATCAGATTCATGATGAAGCTGCCTAGCGGGAATATTTCCAATTATGCGCGGGAAAATTAGGTTTTGTTTTTTTTGGATATGCTAATAGTTTTTGTGCCTCATTTTGTTTTAGTTCCCTTTCGTTTGGCAACGTATTTTCATTAAAAAGACCCCTGTTGGGGTCTTCTGAATGCGGTTGATTGTCTCGATCATCCCTCCGACGATGCCCTCGTCGGGACTTGAACCCGAGACCTCTCCCTTACCAAGGGAGTGCTCTACCGCTGAGCTACAAGGGCTTGTGGAAAGATGGGCCGGGTTGGATTTGAACCAACGTAGGCGTAGCCAGCGGATTTACAGTCCGCCCCCATTAACCACTCGGGCACCGACCCGATCCACCTAATGAGATTAACAGTAAATGGGGTCACTTTTCTCGAATTTGTTGGTCCTTTGAGGTTGGAATCGATACGATCATGAAAGATGTTTAATTCGCAAGGAATATGGATCTTTTACTTGTTAATGGTCCGAACTTAAATCTTGTTGGAACAAGGGAACCATCTATATATGGTTCACAAACTTTAGAAGACATTCAAGAAGAGTTGTTGACTTTGGCTATTGAACTTGATGCAAAGCTCAAATTCTTTCAGAGTAATTCAGAAGGCGAGATGATTGATTGCATTCAGGACAGCGTTGGTTCAATTGATGGAATTTTAATTAACGCAGGTGCTTATACACATACCTCTATTGCTCTTAGAGATGCTTTATTAGGAGTTGCTATTCCTTATGTAGAAGTCCATTTAAGCAATATTTATTCTAGGGAAGAATTTCGACATAAATCATTCCTTTCAGATAAAGCATTGGGCTTGGTTTGTGGCTTTGGAGCAAATAGTTATCAACTTGCTTTGGAGGGGATGGTTTCATATTTAAAGCGAGCCTGAGGATCTTATGGATAATTCAAAATCTCAAGTTGTTGAGCAATCAAAGATCCGCTGGCTAATAAATAAAACTACTGAAGATTGGATAGAACTTGCAATTTCTAATCCAATGGAAATACTTTTGGACCATGCACATTGTGAGAGAAAGGCTGCTGGTGTAGCACTGCAACTTATGTTTCGTTACGTGAGTGAACCTGGACTTTCAGAGGTCTTAAGCCCTTTAGCAAGAGAGGAGCTGGAACATTTTGAGAGGGTTTTGTCTATTTTAAATGCGCGTGGAAAAAAACTTAAAAAATTAGCCTCACCTCCCTATGGAGCAATTCTGGCAAAAAATATTTGTAAAGATGAACCATTTCGAATGTTGGATAGCTTTCTAGTCGCGGGACTTATTGAGGCAAGGAGTCATGAAAGAATGAAATTATTGTCTATCCATTCTCCTGATATTGAACTTCGTAAGTTATATGCCGATTTACTAAAAAGTGAGGCTAGGCATTTTGGAATTTATTGGAAGTTGGCAGATGAACGTTTTGATCGAAAAATTCTTACTTCTAGGTTAGAGGAATTAGCTATGGTTGAATCTGATGCTTTATTGGAAATGCATCATGAGCCAAGAATGCATAGTTAATCATCTCTTTTAAGTAGACAAACGTTACAAAATTAAATGAAAGTTTTGACTATTACTGGCGTAGGGCCAGGTGATCCCTCTTTATTAACTTTGGCGGCAGTTGATGCCATTAAAGAATCAACAGTTGTTTCTTATCCTGTCTCGACTAGAGGAGGAGAGAGTCTTGCTGAAAAAATTGCTTCAAAATGGATAACCAAAGATAAAAAAAAATTGCCTTTGCATTTTCCGATGGTTGACGATCAGAATACTTTAAAAAGAGCATGGCGAGTTGCTGGGAATGAATTAATAAAGATGGTTGAGAAAGGTGAAAGAGTCGTTTTCCTTGCTCAAGGAGACATATCGCTTTTTTCGACAGGCTCTTATCTTTCAAAGGAGCTAGAGAAATATCATTCAGAGTGCCTTGTTAAATTAATTCCAGGTGTTACATCTTTTTCTGCCGCTGCCGCAAAAAGTAAATTCCCACTTGCTTTGCAAGATGAACAATTGCTTATATTACCTGTTCCAAACTCATATGAGGAATTAAAGGTTATTTTGTCTGATTCAGCGTTAAAGAAAAGGGTAGTTGTTTTGCTCAAACTTGGTAAAAAATGGGATTGGGTCAAACCTTTGCTTGAAGAACTTGATCTAATAAAAAGGTCTATATTCGCAGAAAGAATAGGATTTTCAGATCAACAAATTCTTAGGACCTCTGATCTCCCCTCAGGGACTAGGCCATATTTCTCTTTACTTTTGATTCGACCAAGTTGGCCTTTTACAATTCCATAAAATTTTTTAGTTGAATTTAATAAGTTCGTCTTCGAGTAATTTTATTGCGTCTTTTGGAGTGCTTGCTCTAACTAATTCATGGCGAAGAATAGAGGCGCCTTCAAAACCTCTACAAGTCCAATTCATATGTTTTCTAGCAATCAAAAGCCCATGATTACCTTTCTTTGAAACGAGTAATTTTAGATGTTCTAAACATAAACTTACTTTCATCTTTGCGTCAGGTGGTTTAAAAGTTTTATGATTTTTAATTTCTTCATCAATCTGACCAACAATCCATGGGGCGCCCATACTTGCCCTTCCGATCATCACCCCATCGGCATTAGTAATCTCTAGGCATTCGATAGCATCTCGAGAGTTTTTAATATCACCATTCGCAATGACAGGTATATCTAATGACTTTTTGACTTTTGCAATAGATTTCCAGTTTGAATAGCCAGAGAATCCTTGCCTTCTCGTTCGACCATGAACAGTTATGAGTTGCGCCCCAGCCTCCTGTAGCCCCAAAGCAAAAGACACTGGATCACAGTTTTCTTCGCACCACCCCAACCTTATCTTTACTGTTAATGGAATTGAAATGGCTTTTGAAACCTTCTTGACGATTAATTGAGCAAGTTCTGGTTCTTTTAATAAAGCACTTCCGCCTCCTTTTTTCGCAATTTTTTTTACTGGGCAACCCATATTGATATCTATAAGAAAGGCACCAGATAATTCGGCTTTGATAGCAGCATCTATCATTGAATCTGGCCTATGGTCAAAAAGTTGAACACCAATAGGCCCACTCTCTTCTGAAAGCTCAATTACCTTCTCTTCACCATGACCTAATTCAAGACTTTTGGCATTTACCATTTCGGTAAAAAGTAAAGCTTTTGGAGACCATCTACGAACAAAATTCCTGAAGATTTGATCGCTTACGCCTGCAAGTGGAGATTGGAGAATAGGACATTCTAAAGATCTAGAAGTCCCATTGCCCGATAAGAAAATCGGAGATAACTCTTTCATTTTTAAAGTAGTATTTTATTTATTTCAGTCATTACAAAAAAACAAAGTTTTATTTGTTTCGCTGGTTTCAGAAAATAGGCAAAAAATACTTAATGATGCTTCTAATGAAATTGGTACTTGCATAAAGGCTATCAAAACCAGAATGATTGCCATTAAAGATGGTTTGGTAGTTAATGAATCCCTTTTTTTTTGGGTCAATCTTTTTAAGGAAGTTTGATTTCTAAATTTCATTTTGGAATCGAACTCTTGGCTCATACTTGTAGTATGAGGAATTAATCTTAATTTTGACCTATAAAGGGTAAATAATCTTATGAAAGGTAGAGAAATTTGGCGCTACCAATAGTCGCAATAATTGGGCGACCAAATGTTGGAAAATCTACATTGGTTAACCGCTTATGTCAAAGCAGAGAAGCTATTGTTCATGACGAGCCAGGGGTGACTAGAGATCGAACTTATCAAGATGGATTTTGGAGGGATAGAGATTTTAAAGTTGTAGATACTGGAGGTCTTGTTTTTGATGACGATAGTGAGTTCCTCCCTGAAATTAGAGAGCAAGCTAGTCTTGCTCTTGAGGAAGCCGTAGTTGCATTAGTAATTGTTGATGGTCAGGAGGGAGTTACTACAGCTGATGAATCGATTGCTGAATTTTTAAGACCTCATCCCTGTAAAACACTCGTGGTGGTTAATAAATGTGAATCTCCCGAGCAAGGGTTGGCAATGGCGGCTGAATTTTGGAAGCTTGGTCTTGGTGAGCCCTATCCAATTTCTGCCATACATGGTGTAGGAACAGGCGATTTGCTTGATCGTGTAGTTACTTTGTTTCCCTCTAAAGATTTAGATGAAGTTAGTGATTCTCCTGATCAATTGGCAATTATTGGGAGGCCAAACGTAGGTAAGTCAAGTCTTCTTAATGCTATTTGTGGGGAGACAAGAGCAATTGTTAGTTCGATTAGGGGTACGACTCGAGATGCGATTGATACTCGAATTACTCATCAGGGCAAGCAATGGAAATTAGTTGATACGGCGGGAATACGTAGACGTAGAAGTGTTCATTATGGCCCAGAATTCTTTGGCATTAATCGCAGTTTTAAAGCGATAGAAAGAAGCGATGTTTGTGTGTTGGTTATAGATGCTTTGGATGGCGTCACAGAACAAGATCAGAGGCTTGCAGGTAGAATTGAGCAGGAAGGAAGAGCTTGTTTGATTGTGATTAATAAATGGGATGCTGTCGAAAAAGATAGTCACACAATGTCTGCAATGGAAAAGGACATTCGCTCAAAACTATTTTTTCTCGATTGGGCAGAGATGATCTTTACTTCTGCACTTACGGGACAAAGAGTAGAAGGTATTTTTGCATTAGCTACTTTGGCAGTTGATCAGAATAAAAGAAGGGTTAGTACATCAGTTGTTAATGAGGTGCTTACTGAGGCATTAAAATGGAGAAGTCCTCCTACCACCAGAGGTGGCAAACAAGGACGCCTTTATTACGGTACTCAAGTAGCCATTAACCCTCCAAGTTTTACTTTGTTTGTGAATGAACCTAAATTGTTTGGGGAAACTTATCGGAGATATATTGAGAGGCAAATTAGAGAGGGTTTGGGTTTTGAAGGAACGCCTATAAAATTGTTTTGGAGAGGGAAGCAGCAACGCGATGTTGAAAAAGATTTGGCACGACAACAGAAAGGGGGCCGAAATTAATAATTATTTATGGATTGGCTAAAAAAGATTCCAATTGGTCAATATGTTTCTGGTAAAGCAAGTTGGCTTCGTGTTGTCGATCCTCGAATTAAACTCTCTTGGATCCTGTTGTTTTTGTTAACTCCAATTTTAGCTAATTCTATTTGGAGGATTTCAACAGTTCTTGCTCTTTTGTTAATTACATTTTTTAGTTTTCTTCCTCCACGACTTTGGTGGAGATCTCTACTATTCTTATTAGCTTTCTCCTTGATTATTGGATCTTTATCGATTGTTTTACCTGCTAGTGAATCATCATTTGAATTGCCCCTAAGAGCACCTGATGAGATACCAGGCGCAATTGTTTTGAATCGATCATGGGAGATTTTCAGGTTGGGGCCATTGAATTTCGGAGGGATTTCCTTAGGACCATTAATTGTGGATCGTCGCTCTGCAGAATTAGGTATTAAAACTTCGACCTTGATTTTTACTGTTATTCACAGTGTTAATTTGATGCTAATCACAACACCTCCTGAAGATCTTGTGTGGGCAATAAGGTGGTTTTTTGCTCCTTTAACTTTATTGGGATTTCCTTTGGAAAAACTATCATTTCAACTGCTTTTGGCTTTAAGATTTTTACCTTTAGTTCAAGAGGAGCTCCAAAATCTCTTTCGCTCAATTGGTGTAAGGGCAATTGATTTTAAAAAATTGGGACTTAAAAGTTCCTTAGGTTTGTTTGTATCGTTAGGGGAAAGACTTTTGTCAAATATTTTGCTTAGGGCAGAACAGGGAGCTGATTCTTTAATGTCAAGGGAGGGGCTTTGGCTATCTTCTCAACAACTACGACCTTGCATTGTTGTCAATCTTAAATACATGTTGATTAATTTAAGTTCGGTTTTTTTGCTTTTGATAGCTATTAGCTTGCGTTGTCTGTATGGTACATCTTAATTAAATAAATTTAGATTTGAACGCTGAGCGCTATCTTAATCATCCGACTTTTGGAATGCTATATCTAGTGTCTCCCGCAAGTAATGGTAGAGACGTATATGCAACTTTATATGCACAGAAAATATTTTTCTTAGTTACATTGCAACCACGTGGAGCAACTTTTGAAGTTATTCCATATATGGATGCTCGACATCATTCGGAAATGCATCTTTCTAAATGTAAGAGAGAAAAATCCTCCGATAGGGACCTTTGGCAAGAATTATTTAATCAAACTTTTATGTAACGCTATTTGACTTGATTTTGACTGGCTTTAATCAATTTAAGATTATTAAAGACTCTTTACCACTTGGGGTGAATTTACTTGCGGTCAGCAAGGGCCATAATCATGAGTCGATACGTAAAATTTCTGGTTTTGGCCAATTGGATTTTGGAGAAAGTCGTTTGCAAGAGGCTATTCCAAAAAAAATCGAGTTGAATGATCTAAATCAACTCCGATGGCATTTTGTTGGCACATTGCAGAAGAATAAAGTTAGAGGAGTTATTAAAGAATTTGACTTTATTCACTCTGTTGATTCTTTGCCTTTGCTGGAACGAATTTCTAGAATTTCAGAAGAAGAGCAAAAAAATCCGAATATATTTTTACAAGTAAAATTTAAATATGATCCTAATAAAGGTGGATTTTTAAAACAAGATCTTTTGAAAAGTTGGTCCAAGATTATTTCTTTAAAAAATATTAATTTGATTGGACTAATGACAATTCCACCAATAGCGCTTAACTCCTATCAAAGAAAAGATTTATTTTATGAATGTAGAAATTTTGCAAATCATTTGGGGTTAAAGGATTGCTCAATGGGAATGAGTAACGATTGGCAAGAAGCTATTCAAGGTGGTTCTACTTGGATTCGATTGGGATCTCTTTTGTTTGGAAAACGTCAGATGTAGATAAATTGTCGGAGATATGAAAAAACTAATAAAAAAGCTTGCCCCTTCAGATAAGTAACGTTATCTAAGTATATGGTTCATCTTTCATGTTTTTGAAGATGTATCGATTGTTGGTTTATCCAACTTTTTAACAAATCATCCCGAGAGGATTAACTGGTGTCGCTTATTTCCCGTCTTCGTGCTGTCGTCGCTGGCGATGACTTTTTAGATAGTGATTTTGATGAGCTCGATTACGAAACAAGTGATGACTTTGAGGATTTTAATAGAGGAAACAAAGAAGGAAGTGGAGGAATGACAACTACTATCTCTCAGCCCAATCCTTTTGATGGAAGGAGTGGGTTTAGTTCTTCAAACGTGATTGGTATGCCTGGTATCTCAACAAATGATTCTGAAGTTAGTTTAATGGAACCTCGTAGCTTTGATGAAATGCCAAGAGTGATCCAAGCTTTGAGGGAGCGTAAAACAGTGATTTTAAATCTCACAATGATGGAGCCTGACCAGGCTCAAAGAGCAGTTGATTTTGTTGCAGGTGGAACGTTTGCTATTGATGGACATCAAGAAAGAGTCGGAGAAAGTATTTTTCTTTTTGCCCCATCTTGCGTAACAGTAACTAATTCTTTTCAAGAGGAGGCCTCTCCTTCAAGTATGAGTAATAAAGGTACTGATTTGATTTACAAGGAAACGTCTTCTGCTCCAGAGCCTGCTTGGGGGGAGACAGTAGCTACTGCTCTTTGAATGTTTAAATAGATTGGAAATTTCTATTGGGATAATTGGCCTAGGGAATATGGCTAAAGCTATCGTTTCGCCTCTTTTGGAAAGAGGTGAATACAATCCTCGACACGTTTTAGGGATTGTTGGTAGTAGCTCAAGTATTGAATCTGCCTTGAATGATCTTCCAAAGGAAGTAAAAGTAGTATCTAGTCAAAATTCTCTCTCTAGAGAAGTATGGAAGGCTCCTTTGAAAATATTGGCTGTAAAACCTCAGCAATTGACTGAAATTAAAGAATTTGGCTCATCATTCCAGTCGAGTGATCAGTTTCCTAAACCATTATTAATTTCAGTCTTGGCTGGAGTAACATTGAAAAGTCTTGAAAGAGTTTTCCCTGGGCACACATGTGTAAGAGCAGTGCCAAACACCCCTTCTCTCGTCAGGAAGGGGCTTACTGGTTTGTCTTGGTCAGATGATATAACTTTGGATCAAAAGAAAGTTGTTAGAAAGATTTTTGAACCTATTAGCGAAATTTATGAGTTAGAGGAACAAAAGCTTGATTCCTTCCTAGCTTTAACTTCCTCAGGGCCTGCATATATCGCTTTAGTGGTTGAAGCAATGGCTGATGGGGCGGTTGCCGCAGGATTACCACGACAATTATCTAATCAATTAGCTTATAAAACCCTTTCAGGTACTGCATCGCTATTAAGAGAAAAGAGTTTGCATCCTGCTGAACTAAAAGATATGGTTGCCTCTCCTGCAGGTACTACAATCAGTGCTCTTCGACACCTTGAACTTGCGGGCTTGAGATCTGCCTTAATTGAAGCAGTTGTCTTGGCAGCTCAGAAGAGTCGTCAATTGGCTGAAGAGGCTTCGAGTTAGATGACCTAAGTACGTTTGCATATAGAGTTTCAAGCGAGTCAATATTTTGTTGAAGTGTATATTTTTCTTCTACTCTCAAACGTGCACGTCTACCTAATTCGTAGGTAAGTACTGGTTGATCGCGCAAAACAGGTAAAAGGGTCCTTAATTGAGAAGTAACCCCCTCTGTGTTAAGTACGATTCCGGCTCCATTTTCAAGCACTTCTCCATCTGCTCCAGCATCTGTTGCGATGCATGCTGTACCTGTTGCCATAGCTTCGAGCAAAGCGATAGATAATCCCTCGACAAGACTTGGAAGTAAAAAAACCTCAGCGATTTGAAGAAGAGCCACTCTTTTATTTTGATCTGCTTCGTATCCCCACCAAACGACATTATCTTCTTTATTGAAGATTGAGTGATTTTCGAGTGTTGGTCTTAGTGGCCCATCTCCTACAATTACTAGTCGACATCCTTTTGGCTGGACAAATCTCCATGCACGTAGTAATGCTTCAACATTTTTTTCAGAAGCTATTCTGCCCATATAGATAAATATCCTCTCGGTACCAAGTCTTTCCCTTATTTCAAGTTGAAGTTCATTTTGAGAATTACTTAGTTGAAGAGGGTTCCATTTCTTTATGTCAATTCCATTAGGGATTACTTCGAGTCGGCTCTCTTTTACTCCGAGTTTTGCGAGAACCTCTGCTTGCAAATCCGAAAAAACAATTACTTTGTCATACTTGGCTAATGATGGAGCATATAGTTGGTAGGTAAGTTGCTGTGTATTGGCCGTAAGATTTCTGAGTTTTGAATCGAAAGCTGGGTGAAAAGTTGCGATCAAAGGTAAATCAAGTTTATGACAAAGCTCAGGTAGGCGAAAATCCAATGGAGAAAGAGTCAGACTTGCATGGACTAAATCAGGCTTAAGTCTTGAGAGAGATTGTCTAAGTTCTCTTTGAGCATTTAGAGAAGGGATTGTGTAAACCTGAGATTTAATTAAATAAGGAAGACTTACGTCAGGATCATTTGCTAGTAGGGAAGTTTTATTATTCCCATCTCTCATTGGGTTATCAAAGTGAATAAAACTTGTTTGATATCCTCTTTCTCTAAGCTCTTCAGTCGTGCTAAGCCCGTAACAGACGTTCCCGCAAAAAGGTGTTTTTTTGCCTAGCCAGGCGATATGGGTCAAGCTCTAAAAAAACCGGTATTTTAAACTAGCAGCTATCCTAAATTTGTTCTCGAACTATTGTTAATAGTTAAATAATTTGAAAATAAGAGTTTTTGAGCATTAATTCTTTCAAATATATTTTTCTAATTAGTATTTAGATCATTACTAATTATTATCTCTCTCATCATTTGAAGAGATGTAATTCTTCTTTGTAAATGAGTTTCAATCCAGGTTTCAACAATTTTCAGTAATTTTAACCAGACATTTTTGGGACCTAATAATTTCCCATTACTGTGAAAAGGTACTTTTTCTAGTAAAAGTCGTTGTAGTAATGCAAGTTCAGATGGATTCAGCTCAGTGCTTGCATTAGGAATTGTTCCAATCGCAAAACCTTCTTCAGGAATAAAGCTGCATTTCCAGCTCCATTCTCCAATAGGGGGTATTAGCCTGGAACCTGAATAACAACAGTTTTGAAGTGGTAGGCAATATCCTCCTAGAGCTAATAGATGAATACACGCTTGTATGCTTATTGCTAGAGCTTCTAATGAATTAAATTCTGTTTTATGTAAGTTATTTAGTCTATTTAAATGGATTAAAACAAGTTGCAGTAAATCTTTTTGCGGATCTTCATTCGCAACCATGATCATAATTAACTCTGAAATTGCTTGTGCTGCTGAGAGTGTTTCGATATTTTTTCCCAGATTCCCAAAACTCTTAAGAATCTTTATTTGTGTAACACGCCTAAGACTTTTTTTCCCGACGATGTGTAAATCTAAAAAATTAAAAGGAGATGTTGCTCCAAGTCTGCTTTTGGGTTTTCTTGCTCCTGGTATTGCAAGACGAGATATTCCATTCTCTTCAGTCAGTATGGTTAAAAGTCTGTCATTCTCACCGAGAGGTCCTACTTTTAAAGACAGTCCTTTTACTCTTTGACTTAAACTCATTAATCCTTTTTCTTTTGTTCTTGGGTAATTTCAAATCCAAAACTTGTTCCAATATATGTAGATCCTGCTTCAATAATTTCTATGGCTTGGTCGAAAGTTTTAATACCTCCTACAGACTTAATTGAGCAGCGATTTTTAACAATTTCAGAGACCTGACGGATTTGATTCTTTGTGACAGGTTGTCCAAAACCATTCCCTATTTGAATTCCATTGGCGCCTCCATCAATGGAAGAATTTATTGCTATGGAAAGTTTTGATGAGGTTAAGAGTGTATTTGAATCAATTATTGCTCTTACTGGAATACCGAGTTCACTTATTTGATTTATTTCCTCAGCAAAAAGTTCGATATTTCCTTCTTTTAATGCAAAATAATTTGGCACAAAATCTAATTCTTCTGCTCCTTTCTCGATTGCATACTCGGCTTCTTTAAGTTTGTGAGAGGTTGGTATAGAACCAAAAGGGAAGGCAATTACTGCGATTAATTTTGTAGTTTTTTTGTTTCCTAACCGTTCACGAGCAATTGGGAGATAAGAAAGACTGGTGCATAAACCTGCAAATCCATTTTGCTTGGATGCATCACAAATTTGAACAAGCATTTCCTCATCGAGATGAGGATTTAAGACTGCTTGATAAATCACATTAGAAATATTTGCATTGGCTTCTTCCAAGCTGTTTTTACTCATTTGACTAGTAGTATTAAATTTTTTCTTGGATCACGCCATATCCTCCGTGACTTCTCTTGTATATGACTCGCAAAGCTGATCCTTCTTCCTCTCTAAATAAATAGAAGTCATGATCAATCAAGTCTAATTGGACTCTTGCTTGCTCAACGGTCATAGGATTCATCTCAAAATATTTGCGTCTTATTCCTGGGCTAGGTAAATGTGGTTCTTTACCTTTAATTAGTGAATGATCTGAGGAAGAAAAGTTTTGATTATCGTGGTTTTGGACTGATTTCGTTGACTGATTATTATGAACATTATGACTGTTATGTCGTTCTTTGTACTTACGTAATTGTCGTGCAAGTTTATTTGCTACTAAGTCGATGCTTGCATAAAGATTTTCACTTCTTTCTTGGGCTCTTATCACTGTTCCGTTTGCAAAAACAGTCACCTCGGCTGTTTGTTGTGGTACGCGAGGATTTCGAGCTACTGAGAGGTGGACATCGGCCTCTTGCACCATCTCTTGGAAATTGTGAGTTGCTTTATCAATTTTTGTTCTGGTGTAATCACGAAGTGATGGAGTTAATTCAAGATTGCGTCCATGAATAAGAAGCTTCATTCTGTTTCGCCTGAGTCAGGGCCTAATAGCAACTTAGATCTAACACCTCAACTTGCACAATCTTCTTCCGCTTTTCTTTTTGAACCTAAAAATATTGTGCCATTTGAGACTGCGTTAGGTTGGCAGAAGAATTTTCAGAAAAGCCTTATTGAGGAACCGTTTTCACCACAAGCAGTATGGTTCCTTGAACATTTTTCTTGTTTTACAATAGGTAGAGGTAGCGACAAAAAAAATTTGTTATTTGAAGAAAATAAATCTCCCTTGCCCGTTTTTCTTATTGATAGAGGAGGTGAAGTCACGCATCATATGCCTGGACAGATCGTTGGATACTTGGTTTTAAATTTAATTTTTCACAAAAAAGATTTATCTTGGTATTTGAGAGAATTGGAACAAGTACTGATTGATGTCCTTGACTTGTTGGGGATGGATGGAAAGAGGGTAGATGGGTTGACAGGAGTTTGGTGTGAAGATAAAAAGGTTGGTTCTATAGGAATTGGATGCAAGAGATGGGTGACTCAACATGGATTTTCACTAAATGTAAATTGTGATCTTATCGGTTTTGAGGAGATAATTCCTTGTGGACTGGATAAAGTGAAATTAGGTAAATTGAGTGATTGGATACCTGGCATAAAAGTCTGTGACGTTAAGCCTCTTTTAAGGGAATCTGTGAAAAGACGTTTTAAATTGAACTGGGAAAACATATAAATTGACCTTTAAAGATCACTAAAAAAAATAAAAAATTATTTTTTTGCTATGACAAAAACTAACTCACAAAAAAATATATGTGCTTCTAAAGATGCTTTAGCTTTTTGGATCCCCAATATAAAAGAAGAACAAGCAATTAGTAGAAGATCTCATCTAGACAAAATAACTCAAGTTGATGATATTTGGGAACTTTTAAAAGTTCAGCAGGGCGATGTATTAGCTGTTGATTCTCCTCATACATACCACCCTGAAAGCTTTACATATCAAGAACTTGCGGAAAATATTTCTAATGCAGCATTTGTCTTTTCTCAGCTTGGGGTGGAACCTGATGATGTGGTCGCTCTTTTTGCAGAAAATAGTCCTAGATGGCTTATCGCTGATCAAGGTCTTATGAGAATAGGCGCAACAGACTCTGTTAGAGGTGCGACTGCACCACCAAGTGAGCTTAGGTATATTCTTGAGGATTCAAAAGCAGTTGGATTGATTGTTCAAAACTCTAATGTTTGGGAGAGACTTTCGCTTAATGATGATCAAATAAAAAATTTGAAATTTGTTCTTCAACTTGAGGGTAAAGCTTGTGAAGGTATTTTTGAATGGGAGAGTTTTTTAAAAAAAGGATTGGATACAAAAAATATAAGGAAACGGGAGAAAATAATTGATAGGCAATCAACAAGAATAGCAACGATTTTATATACTTCTGGAACTACAGGTAAACCAAAAGGCGTTCCACTAACACACTCTAATTTATTGCATCAAATTAGGTCTCTTGCTTGTGTGGCAAACCCTTCTCCAGGATCCCCAGTATTAAGTGTTTTACCAATATGGCATTCATATGAACGTAGTGCGGAATATTATTTTTTTTCTTGTGGTTGTACTCAAACTTATACATCAATTAGGTATCTAAAGGATGATTTGCCAAGGGTTAAGCCAATAGTCATGGCAACAGTTCCAAGACTTTGGGAGTCAATAAAATTAGGTTTTGAAGATGCTATTGATAAAATGCCAAGGATGAGAAAGAAATTGATAAAAAGTGCGATTTCTAATAGTAAGGCATATAAATTGGCACGAAGAAAAATTTGTTTTTTAACTATTAATAGTGCTTCAAGTCTAGAACAAATTATCTCTTTTATAGAGATAATTTTACGGTACCCAATTCATAGGCTTTCCTCTATTTACTTATGGCCAAAAATTCTTACCAAGATTTGTGGAGGAAGATTGAGATTCCCAATTAGTGGGGGAGGTGCAATCGCTCCGCATATTGATTCTTTCTTTGAAGCCTTAGGTGTTGAATTATTAGTTGGTTATGGATTGACGGAGACTAGTCCAGTACTTACATGTAGAAGACCTTGGAGAAATATACGTGGAGGTGCTGGTCAACCTTTACCAGAGACTGAGATAAAAATTGTAGATCCAGAAACATTTAAAATAAAAAAGCTTCGTCAAAGAGGATTGGTTCTTGCTCGCGGTCCTCAAATAATGTCTGGTTATTTAGGAAAACGATCTGAATCGAAGAAGGTTTTAGATGCTACTGGTTGGTTTAACACTGGAGATTTAGGGATGTTGCTTGCTGATGGATCCTTGATCCTGACGGGAAGAGCAAAAGATACAATTGTGCTAAGTAGCGGAGAAAATATTGAGCCTGGTCCTCTGGAGGAATGCTTGATTGCAAGTCCATTGATTGAGCAGGCTTTGCTATTGGGTCAAGATCAAAAACATCTTGCTGCTTTGATTGTTCCAAGAATTGATCATTTAAAAGGATGGCTAGAAGAAAAGGGCGTGAATTCACAAGTTGTTCTTGGGTTGTCTTCTAAAAATTGTGAATTAAGAGAAGCTCTAAGATTGGAAATGAATAAAGTTTTGGCAAATCGTATTGCATCTCGAAGAGAAGAGAGATTAATTTCAATTGCTTTAGTAGAGCCATTTACAATAGAAAATGGCTTGTTAACGCAAACTCTTAAGCAAAAACGTGAAAAGATTATTCAACGTGATTTGAAACTTATAAATGAAATATATGGTTTGTAATTTGTTTATTTGGTCAATTAAATTGACCAATACATCTTTTGCTGAGACCCTATGAACCGAATCATAACTTTTTGATCAAGTGGACTCAATTTCTATAAAACGTTCAATAACGGTCAGAGCAGTTGTAACACCTTCATGGAAAGAGGAGGCTGAACGTGAATTAAGTAATGCAATATCAGCAATAGATCAGCAACTTGGTGAATTAGAGAAAGAAGGACAACAAATTGTTGATGGTATTAGACGTCAAAGTTCTAATCCCCTTGACCCAAGAGTTCAAGAGCAAGTCGCTCAAGTTCAGAACCAAGTTGCTTCTAAGAGATCAGAGTTTGAAGAACAAAAAAGAAATCTTCTGGTACAGCAATCTCAAGTTCGTGAATTAGAGATGGAACAGATAGTCGAGCAAGGACAAATTGACAGTTTTTGTGATTTAAAAGTTGGTGATAACTTAGTCAGCAAAATGGGAGTGAGTATTTTGGTCAGAGATGGCGTTGTAGAGGCGATTGATCAAGATTGAAATGTGGTCGAACTTCAATTAATCCAATAAAGAATTTTTGATATTAAGAAGAAATCCACAAAAAAAAACTATCGTTGTAAGGAGACTCAAGTGGAACTAACATTGGTATGTATTGATACTTGCAAAGCTTCTAGATAGAAAATTTTGAAGCCTTGCCTCAAACTCTCCATAAAAGAAATAGGAACAAATTATGGCCACTCATGACATTTTTATGCCTGCTTTAAGTTCAACAATGACTGAGGGCAAAATAGTTGAGTGGCTAAAAAAACCTGGAGATAAAGTTGAGAGAGGTGAGTCAGTTTTAGTTGTTGAGTCAGATAAAGCTGATATGGATGTTGAGTCTTTCCAAGATGGCTTTCTTGCATCGATTGTGATGCCTGCTGGAAGCTCTGCACCTGTTGGAGAGACAATTGGATTGATTGTTGAGACAGCAGATGAGATTGCTGCGGCTCAAGCCAATGCACCTTCTCCTTCTCCTCAATCAGCTAGTCAAGAAAAAGAGAGCTCATCGCCTCAAGTTCAAGAAAAACAAGCCTCTGTTGACTCTTCTAAAGCAACAGTAATTACAAAGACATCTCCTGCACCTCTTGTTTCAGAATCCCTTGTAAATCAGAATCAGTTTTTAAATGATGGTCGAATAATCGCTTCCCCAAGAGCTAAAAAACTTGCTTCTCAAATGGGAGTAGATTTGGCAACTGTTAGGGGATCAGGACCTCATGGACGGATACAAGCTGAGGATGTTCAAAGTGCAAAAGGGCAACCCATAAGCGTTCCTTGGATTGCAGAAAGTAATGCCCCAGCGAAAATTGTTTCTGATGTGCCTCGTATAGAAAAAAAATCTGTTGACTCTGGTAAGCCACCTGCTCCAGGAAAAAGTTTTGGATCCAGAGGGGAAACAATTGCATTCAATACTCTTCAACAAGCTGTAAATCGGAACATGGAGGAAAGTTTAAATACTCCTTGTTTCAGAGTCGGATATTCAATCCTTACTGATGAACTGGATGATCTTTATAAACAAGTTAAACCTAATGGAGTAACTATGACTGCTTTACTTGCTAAAGCAGTTGGCTTAACCTTGGCTAGACACCCCCAGGTGAATGCAGCTTTTAGTTCTGAGGGGATTGCCTATCCTTCACAAATAAATGTAGCCGTTGCAGTTGCGATGGAGGACGGAGGGTTGATAACTCCAGTGCTGCAAAATGCTGACAAGACCAGTCTTGCTGATTTATCCCTACAATGGGCTGATCTTGTTAAGCGTGCGAGAAATAAGCAATTAGAACCTCAAGAATATAGCAGTGGTACGTTTACACTCTCGAATCTAGGTATGTTTGGTGTGGATCGTTTTGATGCAATTCTGCCCCCAGGGACTGGAGCAATTTTAGCGGTAGGAGCTTCCTTGTCTAAAGTTGTTGCTTCTAAAGATGGTTCGATTTCAATCAAAAAACAGATGCAAGTAAATCTTACCGCTGATCACAGAGTGATCTATGGGGCTGATGGGGCACTATTCCTGAAGGATTTGGCATACTTAATCGAAAAGAACCCTTATAGCCTCTCGTCTTGAGATTTAATTAGTCGAACCATAAGTGATTTTTTCTTACTTTAATCTGATTTGATGTGTTAGATCAAAAAGATAATCTTTTAAGCTCATATAACTATGATTTATCAAATGACTTGATTGCTCAGTCACCTACTAAGAGTAGGCATGATGCTAAATTGATGATTGTTAAAGATGGTCTTGATGATTCTTTAAACCTTGTGCATGGAAAGGTATGGGACATAAAGGATATCTTGAAGACTGGCGATCTTTTAGTTGTTAATAATACGCGAGTTGTTAAAGCAAGATTGAAAATCCGACTGTCAGGAGGAGGCTTAGGTGAATTATTGCTAATGGAACCGAGGGGTAATGGCAGATGGCTTTGTCTAGGTCGTCCTGCTAGACGTATGAGAGGAGGTGATCAATTATGTTTGGATACGTCACCAGATAATTCTTTAATCTTAAAAGTTATTGATAAGGATGAGAAAACAGGCGGAAGAATTATTCAATTTTCAAATGAGTTTACTAGTTGGACGGAAATGGAAGATTTACTTGATTTATATGGAGAAGTCCCATTGCCTCCATATATAGATAAGGACAAATCTATTGGTCATGAGGAAAGCTATCAGACTAGATTTGCTTCGAAACCAGGAGCTATAGCTGCTCCCACAGCGGGTTTACATCTAAGTGATGAACTTATAGAAATTTTAAAAATCAGAGGAATAAAAATTGCACAAATTACTTTGCATGTTGGCTTAGGAACTTTTAGACCATTAGAGAAAGAAGATTTATCTCAGTTGCATTTACATAGTGAGTGGATAGAGGTTACTGAAGAGACCACCAAAGCGATAACTAATTGTAAGGAGGATGGGGGAAAAGTCTTTGCTGTTGGCACTACAAGTGTGAGAGCCCTTGAGGCTGCTTATCTTTCAGGAAGAGGAACTTTGAAGCCGTATGAAGGTAAAGTGGATTTGGTAATTAAACCAGGATTTAAATTTTCCGTCATTGATGGATTGCTTACTAATTTCCACCTACCTAAAAGTTCTCTACTACTTTTAGTTAGTGCTCTAATTGGTCGAAAACGCCTGTTGAAACTTTATAAGCATGCTATCTCTAATAAATATCGATTTTTTTCCTATGGAGACGCGATGTTAATAACACCGGAATCAGTTATCTAAACTCAAAAGTCAAGCTAATGATGGTTCTTTAATAACGCCTGTAGGAACATTCTCAAACATTATGGATGAGATATATCTCTCGGCAAGGTCAGGAAGAACTACAACGATTGTCTTCCCTGAGAACTCTTCTTTTTCGGCTAGTCTTAAAGCCACAGCTGCAGCGGCACCACATGATATGCCAACCAGTAGACCTTCTTCTTGTGCTAAACGTAATGCCATTGCAATAGACTCATCATTAGAGACTTGCTCAACTTGATCGACTACAGATAAGTCAAGATTCTTTGGAATAAAACCAGCCCCAATGCCTTGGATTTTGTGAGGGCCGGGTTTTACTTCTTCTCCATTGAGAGTTTGTGTTATTACAGGGCTATGAGTGGGCTCTACAGCAACAGATAATAATGAATGATTTTTTTCTTGCTTTATGAAACGAGAAACACCTGTTATTGTGCCACCGGTCCCGACACCAGAGACTAAAACATCAATTTCACCATCGGTATCATCCCAAATTTCAGGACCTGTTGTTTTGAAATGTATTTCTGGATTAGCTGGATTATCAAATTGCCCTGGCATGAAGTATTTTTGAGGGTCGCTATCTGCTATTTCCTTGGCTTTCGCAATGGCGCCAGGCATTCCTTTTGCTGCTTCAGTAAGTATTAATTCAGCACCAAGAACGGCCATCATTCTCCGACGTTCAATTGACATGGACTCAGGCATTGTGAGGATTAACTTGTAACCTCGAGCAGCAGCTGTATAAGCAAGGGCTATTCCAGTATTTCCCGATGTTGGTTCAATAATGACTTTATCTTTATTGAGTAAACCTTTCTTCTCAGCATCCCAGATCATATTCGCTCCAATTCTACATTTGACGCTGTAGGCAGGGTTACGGCCTTCTATCTTTGCAAGTACTGTTGCTTTTGCGTTTTTTGTAATCGAATTAAGCTTAACTAGTGGTGTATGACCAATAGCAAAACTATTGTCTTCATAGATTCTGGACATTTTTTAAATGACTTAATTAACTAATACTCTAAATCTATATAAGAATCTCGGTAATTGGTTATTTAGATAATCTTTATTAGTGATTTTTTTATATTACTGAATTAAATCTTGACCATAATTCATCTTCATTTTCTAGCCCTACTGATACTCTTAATAAGTGTTCTGAGACGCCACAACTCTTAGCCCATTTCAATTCTTTAAAGTGAGCCAACTGAACATATGGACAAACCAATGTAAAATTTGTACCTAAACTTGGTCCTTTGTTTACTCTTAATGAATCATAAACTCTTTTTGATTCTTCAATTCCCCCTTTAAGTTCAAAAGATAATAGACATCCATAACCTCCTCCTTTCTTTAATAGCGAATTGAAATTTTTACAATGTTGAGGATGCAAAACCTTTGAAACTTCTTTTTTTGTTTCTAATTTTTCTTTCAGCTTTAAGCAAGATGTATTTAACCTTTTTAAGCGATCCTTTACGTCTCTACTAGTTAACTCCAGCTCAATAGCATCTGAATCAGATAGTGTAGATAAGGCAACTTTAGGAATTATTTCAGTTAATTCTTTTTCCCATTTAGAGTATGGGCTAATGACAGAACTGCCAGCAAGAATATCTCCTCTTCCGGCAAAACTTTTTGTAAGGGAACTAAAAATTATATCTGCGTAAGGAGTTAGGTGAACATTGATAGATGAACCGATTGTATCGTCAACAATGACAGGGATATTTTTATCTTTAGCTAATTTTGAAACAGATATGAGGTCAACACATTGCAATAAAGGGTTGCTTGGTATTTCTATGATTAACGCAGCAGGATTCTTTTTGTCGATCTCTTCTTTTATATGACTTAATTTTGTTTGTACAATGAGATCACTCCCTTGGAAAATAATCTGAGGTAGTTTGAGTACATCAACATATGGGAAGCCTATTTGAAGCGTCGAAGAAGTCCCTTTAATACAATATATCGCCGACAGAATAGTCGTTAAAGCAGCCATGCCTGAACGATGTAGTCGTATTAGACGATTATCACAATTGTATATATTCGCTAAGCGTTTAATAAGTTCCTCTCTGGCGCAATGACCATGTGAAGTGAGTGGTTTTTTCTCTTTTCCAAGGGCTATGGCCGCTTCACGTGACGACAATCCAAGACCAGTGTGTTGCCAGAAGGCTTTTGCTGCAGATGTATTTCTTTGATCAACAATTAAACAAGAAATGCCAAGAAAATCTTCTATTTTTGAAAAACAATCTGAATTCTTTCGAAGACAATATTCTTGTGCACTTAAAGCAGAAGCGCTGTTGGGGAAAGGCCAACTGCTTTTCTGGGATTCACCATGAGATTCAAGTGATTTTCTGGCTATCTGAGCAACAAAAGGATTAAATCCAAATCTAGGGTAAATTGCTTTTAATGAATTTATACACGCTGGAACCTTCTCTTCGTATGCGATTACATCTTCCCATCTAGGCAAGGCGACAGATACAGCATGTGGCCTACTCGGTAGAGGCTCTCCTAAATCTTTGGCACTCCAGCAAGGATCAGTAAGTAAATTTCTTTCAGTCAAGAGATAGTTCCCAAGGCTTGGTTTAAATCAGCACTTAAGTCTTCAATGTCTTCACATCCAACGGAAAATCGAATAAGTGAATCAGTAATTCCAATTTTTAATTTTGTTTCTTTGGACACAGAAGCATGTGTCATTGTGGCTGGATGGCAAACAAGACTTTCAATTCCTCCTAGACTTTCTGCCATTTTGAAGTAATAAAGATTTTTGCAAAATGAATAGGTTTGAGCTTGGGTTGCGTTAATAGTGGCAGTCACAATTGCTCCTCCCATAGCCATTTGTCTTTTTGCTAATTTACATTGTGGATGATCATTTCTGAAAGGATATCGAACGTGTTTTACTGCTGGATTATCGGCTAATTTTTTAGCTATTTTAGATGCATTATAAACTTGTCTTTCTAGGCGAAGTGGAAGAGTTTTTATTCCTCGTGTAATAAGCCAGCAATCAAAGGGGGAAGGATTTAAGCCAAGAGCTTTCTGGGCGAAATTTAGCTTGTCTCTCCAGATGGTACTTTCGGTACATACCGCACCTCCAAGTGCATCTGAGTGACCATTGATATACTTGGTCGTGCTTGTTAAAGATAAGGTGGCTCCAAGTTTAAGAGGTTTTTGTAATAGAGGTGTTGCAAAAGTATTGTCTACAACAACAGGTATTTGCATTTTATTTGAGAAATGACAAATCCCCTCAATATCAATAATTTTAAGGAGTGGGTTAGTAGGACTTTCGATCCAAATCATCGCGGGTTTGTGATTTGAAATGACTTCTTGAAAATTGGGCTTGGTAAAGTCTATCCATTGAGTTTCTAATCCAAATCGATTAAAAACTTGTTCAAATAATCTCACCGTACATCCATAAAGGTTCTCCTCACAAAGGATTAAGTCTCCAGCCTTGAGAGTGGAGACTATTGCTGTAATTGCAGCGACTCCTGAACTAAATACACTTGCGAATTGACATTCTTCCAGATCAGATAAAACTGATTCAAGAATTCGAAAATTTGGATTCCCTGAACGAGTGTAGTCAAATCCACCCTCATTGCCAT
>QCHH01000019.1 GCA_003279585.1 Prochlorococcus sp. AG-402-A08
CAAAGCCTATAATTTCTGAACTAACAAAAGCTTCTTTTCATTTAAATAATATTCTTAAAAGCCTAGATAATCCAAAAACGCTAGAAGATATTAAGGAACTTGCTTCAACATCAACTTCAATAACAAAGAAAATTGATCAAATGAGTTCAGATATGGGAAATATTATGGAAGATAAAGAACTTATAAATGCTCTAAAAAGAGTGACTATAGGTTTAAGTAAATTATTCGATGAGATATATCCTTAAAAAACAAAGTTTCAGGTGACACTATTAATTGCATCCATTGCAATTGAAGCAATAGCTTTATCACTTGCCTTAGGTAATTGAACATATTTACCTCCTGACGCTTCAGCCAAATCTTTACCCATACCACTTGCAATAAACTTTCTTTCTGTATCAATTACAAGCAATTTGATACCAAGCGCTCGATAACGCGAAGCAACATCAAGAACTTCTTGCTTCAAATCAGGAGGTTCTTCTCCCTCAAGAACTGGTTGACCTAATGAAGTGCTTAATGGAACATTCCCTCTACCATCAGTAATTGCCACAACAACTACCTGTCCTAGATCTCCTGTTGCCAAAGCATTTGCACCAACTCTTGCAGCTTGAGTTAAACCATGAGCAAGTGGAGATCCACCTCCACATGGCATTGCCTCAAGTCGTCTTTTGGCAGCAGTAATAGATCTTGTTGGAGGAAGTAAAACTTCTGCTTGATCTCCACGGAAAGGGATAAGAGAAACTTCATCTCTATTTTCATATGCTTCGGTAAGCAGGCGAATAACAGCTCCTTTTGCACTTTGCATCCTATTAAGTGCCATAGACCCACTTGCATCAACCAAGAAGATTACTAGTGCACCTGCTTTACGCTGCAATAATTTTGCACGCAAATCTCCTTCTTCAACAATGACCTTCCTATTAGGTTCTCTCTCTCTTCTAGCTTTTTGATAAGGAGCTGCAGCTCTTAAAGTTGCATCTACTGCAATCCTTCTAACAGGACCTCTAGGAAGAATTGGTTTTACGTATCTTCCTCGATTATCACTTAAAACAGCTGATCGACTTCCGCTATTTCCACTCTTTGATTTAGTAGATGAAAACAGCAACAAATCTGGATCAACAGCACATGCTTCTGGATCAAGCATAAACTCCTCTGGGATTGGAGGTGATGACTCTTCATCTTGCTCCTCTTCTTGATCTTCTTCTTGATCTTCTTCTTGTTCATTATTGTCTTCAGAGTCTTCAGGAGGCGGTGGCGGTGGCTGCTGATCTTCCGGGGCTGGGGGTTCCATTTCTTCTTCTGAAGGCATTTGCAAAGCCCTTGGTGCAATTACAAGTCTTACCGCAGCCTTTAAATCTTCTGCGTCAACTGAATCTCTACCGCATAAAGCAGCATGAGCCTTTGCGACTCTTACTGCATAGAGCTCTGACCTGTGTCCCTCTACGCCTCCACGAATTGCTTCTGTAACTAAGTATTCAATTTGATCCTCACTGATTTGAACATCTGGGAGCCATTGCCTCGCCAAAAGTAATTGAGTTGATAGAGATTCTGTATCTTCAGACCATTTTTTAGAAAAAGCTTCACTCGATTGACCATGTGCAATAGCAGACTGAGTTATTTCAACTCTTTGTTCATTTGTAATTAATTGATCTGCAGACAGCACAATTGCAAATCTATCCAAAAGATGGTCCCTCAAGGCCCCCTCTTCAGGGTTGTAAGTGGCAATCAAAAGAGGACGACATGGGTGACTTAGGCTCAATCCTTCTCGTTCGACTCTATTTTCACCTGCCCCAACTGAAGCCAAAAGTAGATTAACAATGCCATCATCTAACAAATTTAATTCGTCTATGTACAAAACTCCTCTGTGAGCTTCAGCCAATAACCCTGGCTGAAATACTGGAGTTCCACTTGATAATGAAGCAGCAACATCAACAGCGCCAACAAGCCTATCCTCGGTCACTCCTAACGGAACCTGTATAAAAGGAGCAGGAACAACTTTTTTAGGGATATTTTCTAAGTCATTAGTATTTTCTAGGGTTCCTATATTTTTAATAAATAGCTTTTTAGTCAAATCATCCCACTCCCCTGAAAAAGAAGGATCTAAATTTCTACCTGCTGGATAAATGAATGAATCATCATCACGATCATTATTAGCTAATTTTTCTAAATCAATTATTTCAATAGGAGGGAGAAGCGCATGTAAACCTCTAGCTAAAACAGATTTACCAGTTCCACGACCACCAGCAATTATCACTCCTCCCAAGCCTGGATCAACTGCGGCGAGCATCAAAGCAAGCTTTAAAGTTCCATGGCCTGTAATTGCAGCCAACGGGAAAGAACGATTAGCTCTATCCATTACAGGAGTGTCTTTTGAAGCCGAAGACATCTTGTTGTTATTCAATCCACTGGAAACCATAGGGTTGGATAAATCAAGCAAATTTTTAAAAGTCTTTTAATATTCGCATGACTTATGCAAAACAAAAAACAGAATTGAAACTCGTCATCTCAATAGGCGCAAATATCCCCAGCATTCTTGGAGATCCCATAAGAACAATCGCTGCCATGAGGCCGGAAATAGAAAGAAGCATAATTGAGTGGAATGTTGCTTTAAATTGCCCAAAAATCGACTCTCAAAATATTGATAAGTCTTTATCTTTTCAATGGGCGCCACTATTTGAGACTGTTCCTTTAGGGGGGCCAGTTGATCAACCAAACTTTATTAATACCGTACTTGTTGTTGAGGGAGAGGATTTTTCCTCAGTAACCCCAAATAAAAAAGCAGCTATCTGTTTAATGGAAAAATTTTTAGAATTAGAGAGAATTGCAGGCAGAAAAAGAGAAAAGGCAGAAATTTTTTGGGGCCCAAGATCTTTAGATATTGACTTCATTTCTTGGGGAGGACTGCACATAAATACAGAAACTCTTGTTTTGCCTCATCCAAGATTCAGTGAAAGAAACTTTGTTTTAATTCCCCTTGCTGAGGTTTTATCAAAGTCTCAAGGGGAACCTAAACGTATCAATTCTCAAAAGATATGGCCTGAATAAAACTCGTAACAAAAATCACCTGCTTTTTCTAAAAAAATCAGTCATCCTATATGAATATAAAAATATGTATGTCTATTTTAGGACCTGAACCATCAGAAATTATTGAGACAAAAGCTTGTCTTGATGCAAAAAAAATTCGTTTTGAAATTAATAAATTTCTTTTACCCAATTCAATGGAGGGCGAATTTGGGGTCATTCGGCATCCAGGAGCTGCCTTAGCAGTACCAATAACAGATTCCGGAGAAGTCGTTATTCTTCGTCAATATAGATTTGCTTGCTCGAGAAGAATTCTTGAGTTTCCAGCAGGAACTCTAGAAGCAGGTGAAAGCCCACTGGAATCAATCAAAAGAGAAGTTCAAGAAGAAAGTGGTTACTCAGCCAAAAAATGGGACAATCTTGGAGAAATGCTTCCTTGTCCAGGGTATTCAGACGAAAAAATTCATCTTTTTCTTGCAAGAGATTTAATTAAACTCAATCAGAAGCCTGAGGGCGATGCAGATGAAGATATTGAAGTATTAAAAATTACTCCCGAAAAGTTAAATGAAGTTATTGCAAGTGGAGAAGAATTACTTGATGGGAAAACCATTACTGCATGGTTTAGAGCATGCCAAATCTTGAACAAAAAATGACAAATTTTCGATCAATATTTTGGCATAGAAGAGATTTAAGAATTGAAGACAATATAGGTCTATTTCAAGCATCTAAAAGTTCAAAAAATCTTATAGGAGTGTATATTTTAGATCCCAATCTTCTAGATATCAATAGGACTACATCTGAGGCAAAAAATTGGTTTTTGGGGGAAAGTCTTTTAGAACTCCAAAAGAATTGGGAAAAGAGAGGAAGTCGTTTATTAATATTGAATGGAGATCCTATTATATTAATTTCTAGATTAGCGGAGTTAATTAAAGCTGAATGTATTTACTGGAACGAAAATATTGAGCCCTATGAAATCAATAGAGACAAACAAATTACAGAACTACTTTTAAAAGATAAAAGGAAAGTATATACATTTTTAGATCAATTAATTATCAATCCAGGTAATATCAAAACAAATAATTATGAACCTTATAAAGTATATGGACCTTTCTATCGTAAATGGATTGATATAATCAATAAGACCTACATAGCAAATAATAATTCAATACAAATCTCAAGAACACCTAAAAATTTTCGAGATCTAAATAACAGAGAGTTATCATTAATTAAAAACTCAGATTTAAACTATTGCATTACAAAAAAAAGTAAACATATTTTTGATTTACTTTCTTCAAATAGATTTAAGGATACTAATCTTTGTCCTTGCAAACCAGGAGAGTCTGAGTCAATAAAGCAATTAAACTTTTTCATAAATTCAGGAGTAATAAATTCATATAATCAAGCAAGAGATATTCCATCTTTAGAATCTACTTCTAATCTAAGTGCTGCTTTAAGTTTAGGGACAATCAGTTGCAGGGCAGTATGGAATGGGGCAAAAAAAGCAAAGAATATGGCAACTAACGAATATCAAATAAATTCTATTGATACATGGATAAAGGAAATTGCCTGGAGAGAATTTTATCAAAATGCTCTTATTAATTTCCCAGAGCTGGAGAAAGGTCCATATAGGAAAAAATGGTTAGATTTTCCATGGCAAAATAGACCTGATTGGCTGGATGCTTGGAAGAATGGATTGACCGGTATCCCAATAGTCGATGCTGCAATGAGACAACTTAAGGATTCTGGATGGATGCATAATCGGTGCAGAATGATTGTTGCTTCTTTTCTAGTAAAAGACCTTTTAATTGATTGGCGATTAGGAGAACTTTTCTTCATGAAAAGCTTAGTTGATGGTGACTTAGCATCAAACAATGGAGGTTGGCAATGGAGTGCTAGCAGTGGAATGGATCCAAAGCCTATGAGAATATTTAATCCTTTTAGACAAGCTTCTAAATTTGATGAAGATGGAAATTATATCCGAAATTGGATCCCTGAGTTATCACACGTTTCGACGCCTAATTTACTTTCAGGTAAAATAATTTCTGCGGAGAGAAATGGCTATCCAAAACCTATAATAAACCATAAAAATCAAACATCAATATTCAAAGAATTATATTCAAATATTAAATAGCTTATCTTTTAAATATTTCATTTATTTTATCAATTACATATGATTGCTGAATAGATTTCAACTCGGGGAAAATAGGCAAGCTAATAACCTGACTGCATACTTTTTCAGTAATAGGAAGAGACCCTTCTTTATATCCTAATGTTTTATATGCAGGTTGAAGATGTATAGGTATTGGGTAATAAATTATTGTATTTACTCCAAGCCCTTGAAGTTCAGATTTAAATAGATCTCTACTTAAACTATCAAGAACATCCTCTGAAGTAAATTTTAAATTTTCAACAAAAGAATTGTCCATTATTCTTATTACAAATTGATTCCAAGAATGACTAGAATTATCAATCAAAGTATTAGATGGTAATTTAATTGACTCTATAGTTGATAACTTGTTGATATAATTAATTGCTATTACTTTTCTTTGCTCGATCCATTTATTCAATCGAACTAACTTAACATTCAAGATTGCAGCTTGTAATGAATCAAGTCTACTATTGTATCCAATATTTGTATGAAAATATCTCTTTGGCATCCCATGAATAGCTAATTCCCTAATTGTTTTTGCCAGATCAAAATCATTAGTGGTTATAGCTCCTCCATCTCCTGCTGCACCTAAGTTTTTAGTAGGAAAAAAACTAAAACAACCTACATCCCCATAACTTCCTACGGGTTTACCTCGCCAATGCGCACCAGCTGCTTGCGCACAATCTTCTATAACCTTTAGATTATTTGCTTCAGCAATTGCCATTATTTTATCCATATCTATTGGATGACCAAACAAATGCACAGGTAAAATGGCTTTTGATCTGGTAGTTATTGCTTTTTCTACTAAATCCAGATCCATAAGATAATTTTCAGGGTCAATATCTACAAAAACCGGCCTAGCTCCAACACTTGTAATTGCTTCTGCAGTAGCAAAAAAACTAAATGATGAGGTGATTACCTCATCACCTTGTCCAATATTTAGTGATCTTAAAGCAAGAACTAATGCATCAGTTCCACTATTACAACTAACTGAGTAAGAGGTTTCAGTCGCTAAGGCAAAAGCGTTTTCGAAGGAAGTTACCTGTTCTCCTCCAATATATTTTCCGCTCCTAAAAACCTTTATTAAAGCTTCTTCAATCTCTTCTCCAATTTCTGAAATTTGAGCTTCAAGGCTAAAAGGAGGTATTTGCATAACTATTTAAATTAAGTTGCAACAATGAACAATCAAAAAGAAACTCATTAATTCATCCAAACCACTCGGGCTCCATACCAGGATGCCATTTAATGTTGCAACCAATAGAAGGTTTTTGATCAGCTGAAATATCTTCTCCCATTAATAATGATCTGAATGCTTTACGAATATCATCACCAGAAACAGGGATTTCATTACCAGGACGACTTCTGTCCATTTGTCCCCTATATCTCAATGTTGAGCCTCCATCTGGAGAAGGCCAAAAAATATAAAAATCGGGCGTACATGCGGCTTTAAGCGCCTTTGCTAATTTTTGATCAGAATCAAATAAGTATGGAAACTTCCATCCCAGTTGATTGGCTTGAGAGGCTAGGAATTCTGGCGCGTCTTGCGGGTGTGTTTTCACGCTATTGCTAGAAATAGCCAAAAATTGAACGTCATCACCAAAAGAATTGAATAAATTTGTGATTCCACTTTCTACATGTTTAACAAATGGACAATGAGCGCATATGACCATCAAAAACAATGGTCTTTTTGTTAATTCAAAACTACTGATATGAGTAAGACCTTTTAAAGAATCATCCGGAGCAAGGTTAACGCCTGAAACCACACCCAACTCAAAATCAGGCAATTGAGTTCCTAATGGAAGCATTGTTGAGAGTGTTCGAACCATGATTCTTATAGGTGTGGGGGTTAATGAATTACAGAACTTTTAACTATATATTCATTTAACTATGAGTCTTAGCCCTAAATAAGGGACAATTAGTAATACTAACCCAATGAGTCCGAAAGATGCTTCTCGATCTTAGTGGCAAAAAAATCCTTGTTACAGGAATAGCAAACAACAGATCAATTGCCTGGGGCATTGCACAACAGTTAAAAGCAGCTGGAGCTGAATTAGGGATTACATACTTGCCCGATGAAAAGGGTAGATTTGAAGCAAAAGTAAAAGAACTTACTTCTCCTTTAAATCCAAGCTTGTTCTTACCACTTAATGTTCAAAACTCTTCTCAAATTGAAGAGGTTTTTGAAGCCATTAAAAATCAATGGGGACAGATTGATGGATTAGTTCACTGTTTAGCCTTTGCAGGTAAAGAAGAATTAGTGGGTAATTACAGTGCAACTTCTTCAGAGGGATTCTCAAGAGCCCTAGAAATTAGTGCTTACTCACTCGCCCCACTATGTAAATATGCAAAACCTCTTTTCAGTAAAGGTGCAGGCGTAGTGACCTTGACTTATTTAGGAGCAGAAAGAGCAATTCCAAATTACAACGTAATGGGAGTGGCTAAAGCGGCTTTGGAGGCATCAGTTAGATATCTTTCAGAGGAACTTGGTCCTGAAAATCAGGTTCGAGTTAATGCAATAAGTGCTGGCCCAATAAGAACTCTGGCAAGCTCAGCTATTGGAGGAATCCTGGACATGATTCATAATGTCGAGGAAAAAGCTCCCCTCAGGAGAACCGTTACTCAAATCGAGGTAGGTAATACCGCTGCTTTCTTGCTTAGTGATCTTTCAAGTGGTATATCAGGACAAACTGTTTATGTTGATGCAGGTTATTGCATCAATGGAATGTGATTTTAAGCCAACTCAAATTGCCAATTAAATATGAAAAAAGCTAGAGGAGGAGAGATTAGCCGGATAACTAAGGAAACGGACGTTTTTGTCCAAATTGATCTTGATGGTTCTGGGAAATGCAATGCAAATACTGGGATTGGTTTTCTAGACCATATGATCCATCAATTATCTAGTCATGGATTATTTGATATTGAGGTAAGAGCGAATGGAGATACTCACATAGACGATCATCACACTAATGAAGATGTTGGAATCGCTATTGGACAAGCTTTTTCAAAAGCATTAGGTGATCGTGTTGGAATAAAGCGCTTTGGACATTTTTTAGCTCCACTTGACGAAGCTCTTATTCAGGTTGTGGTTGATTGCTCCGGCCGACCACATTTAAGTTTTAATTTAGATATTCCCTCTCAAAAAGTGGGGACTTATGATACCGAGTTAGTTAAAGAATTTTTTGCTGCTGTAGTTAGTAATAGCGGTTTAACTCTCCACATAAATCAACTAGCGGGAAACAATACACACCACATAATTGAGGCTACTTTCAAATCTTTTGCAAGAGCTCTTAGGATGGCTATTGAAATTGACCCTAGAAGATCAAGTCAAATTCCCAGCAGCAAAGGAGTTCTTGAACAGGCTGGTCAATAAAAACTTCATATTTAAATAAATCATTTCAACCTCTAGCTCGCAAAAGTAAGAAATTTAAGCGAAAATCAAGTTTCAATCTAAGAAAAATAGTGGCAGTTAGTTATTTAAAAAAAGAAACATCACCACATCAAACAATTTTCAAGAAAGAAGATTGGTCAAGTGCATATTGCAATGTTGAAAAAGAATTAGATCATGCTGAACTTAAACTAGTAAAGGGATCTATTCCTGAACAAATTTCTGGTACCTTTTATCGAAACGGACCAGGCAGATTAGAGAGAGGAGGGAAATGGGTCCATCATCCATTTGATGGAGATGGCATGATTGCTGCCTTCAAATTTGAAAATGGGAAAATAAACCTAACAAATCGTTTTGTTCGCACAAAAGAATGGGTAGAAGAAGAAAACTCCCAAAAATTTTTATATAGAGGTGTTTTTGGAACTCAAAAAGAAGGCGGCATACTAGCTAATGCTTTTGATGTAAGACTAAAAAATATTGCCAATACTCACGTAATAAAACTTGGAGATGATCTACTAGCTTTATGGGAAGCATCCAGTCCATATTCACTTAATCCAAATACCCTTGAGACCAATGGTTTATCTGATTTAAAAGGAGTTTTAAAAAAAGGTGAGGCATTTAGTGCTCATCCACGATTTGACCCTGGCCATCATAAAAGTCAAAGGATGGTCACTTTTGGTGTATCTACAGGTCCTAAAAGCACAATTAGATTGATGGAATTTTCCACAGAGGGAGAAAATATAGGTTCTCTTTTAAGCGATAGAAAAGATTCTTTTAATGGATTTGCGTTCTTGCATGATTTTGCCATAACTCCAAACTGGGCAATCTTTCTGCAAAATGCTATTAGTTTTAATCCTCTCCCGTTCCTACTTGGACAAAAAGGAGCCGCACAATGCTTAGCTTCCAAACTTGATGGGACTCCAAAATTTTTATTAATTCCAAGGGATGCTGGCAAATTTGCTGGTCAACCTCCAAAATCAATTGATGCTCCCAATGGTTTTGTTTTTCATCATCTAAATGCATGGGAAGATAATGAAAAAATCAATATTGAAAGTATTTTTTATGATGATTTTCCTAGTATTGGACCCGAGGATAATTTTAGAGAAATTGATTTTGATCTATTACCTGAAGGGATTTTGAAAAGAAGTGAAATCAATCCAAAAGAAAATAAATTTACTTGTTCAACCATAAGCAATCAATGTTGTGAATTTGCAATGGTCAATCCTCATTTCGAAGGATTAAAGGCCCGCTTCAGTTGGATGGCAACTGCAGAAAAAAAAGAAGGGAATGGACCACTACAAGCTATAAAAAAAATCGATTTTTCTAACAATGCAGAGATAAGTTGGAGTGCTGCTCCAAAAGGTTTTGTAAGTGAACCTATATTTATTCCATCCCAAGAATCAAAATCTGAAGAAGACAATGGATGGGTTGTTGCATTAATTTGGAATAGTATTAGATCTGGAACTGATTTAATAATTCTTGATTCTAAAGATCTGACTGAAAAAGCTATTCTTGAAGTTCCAATTTCAATCCCACATGGATTACACGGAAGCTGGGTTGAAAATTAAAAACTAAAAAGTTTTGCAAGAAAACAAAAACTACTTTTTTATTGAAACCAATAGTTTTTTCAATTCCGGCATGAGTAATTTGAATGCATTCCCCCTGTGACCAATATGCTTCTTTTTTTCGTGGTCCATTTCCGCAAAAGTCTCACCTAATCCAGAAACTTCAAAAATCGGATCATAACCAAACCCATTGTTCCCTTTTGGGGAAAAAGTTATTAGACCTTCGCAAAAGCCTGATACTTCTATCAACACTTTTGCCCCACTAGCTATACATAATGCACATTCAAATTTAGCTTTTCTATTTGGAAAGGGTTTTAGCTCTGTTAGGAGTTTGTCAATCCTTTCCTTATCTGAATTTGCATACCTAGAAGAATAAATACCTGGTGCCCCTCCAAGAGCCTCAACACTTAACCCAGAGTCGTCAGCAAGAGACAAATTACCTGTTGCTTGACTTACAGCAATGGCCTTGATTCTTGCATTTTCCATAAATGTATTTCCTGTTTCCTCAATCTCAAATCCAACAGGTTGAGTCAATAAATCAAATGGAAAGTCATCCAAAAGTTTTTTAAATTCTCCTATTTTACCTTTATTGCCACTAGCAATTACTAAAGAGAGATTATCCAAAACTATTATCTATAAGTTGCTTTGCATAATACAAAGTTGAAGTAACTTCTGCACTGGATGGAGCTTCACAATAAATTCTTAAAAGAGGCTCTGTTCCAGAGAAGCGAAACATAAGCCAATGACTTTTATCAAGTACAAGTTTTATTCCATCAGTTGAAATAACCTCTAAAACTGATTTATGGCCTATTGAAGATGGAGTTTTCTGTTTCAAAAAATTTTCCAAATTCCTTCTCATCTCCATATCTTTGAGAGTTAAATCAATACGTTCAAAATGACTCTCGCCAAAACGAGCATGAAGAGAATCTATTTTCTCGCCTAAACATTTACTTTCAGCAACTATTGACTCCAACAAAAGCAAAGCGGTAAACAAAGCATCACGTTCTGGCAAATGATGTCCAAATCCAACTCCCCCTGACTCCTCTCCTCCAATGAGAACTTCTCTTGAAAGCATTTCTTCAGCAATATACTTAAACCCAACTGGCTTCTCGAGCACTTCTCTTCCCAAGTCCTCCGCAACCAATCGCATCAAGTCCGAACCACTGACAGTTTTAACAACACAACCTGCCATATTTTTGAATCTTGCTAGATGATCTATCAGAACAGGCATTAACAACTGTGTATTGCAATATCTACCTTTTTCATCTATTGCCGCAATTCTATCTCCATCTCCATCAAAAACTATGCCCATGGACAACTTACCTTCTTTTAACGAATCCTTAACTTCTCCTATTAATTGCGAAAGGTAAGCCTTCATAGGTTCTGGGGGATTACCGCCAAAACAAGGATCTCTTTTTGTTCTTAATTCATAAATAAGCTCATCACCATCAGAGCCAAATAATTCAGACATACAGCCCGCAGCAGATCCATGCATTGGATCAACAAAAATTTTCACACCTAATTTTCTCAAGCCATTAGAAATCAAAGGTATGTCAAATTCCTGACTAATCCCCAATAGATGTTGTTTTCGAAAATCAACTCTCTCTGTCACTTCTTCAATTGGAATTGATATTCCCCCAGCATCTAATCTTTTTTGAACGGAATCGGTGAAAGAGCTATCAACTGAGCCTCCAAAAGGACCTTTGATTTTCAAACCCAACCATTCACTAGGGTTATGACTTGCTGTGATTACTAGTGCACCAAGTGCATTTTCTTCAACTATTCCCCAGCTACAAGAGGGAGTTGGCAGAGAGGAAGATGCCAACAAAGGTAGTAAACCTACTCCTCTAACTGCAGATGCAACTGCTTCAGCCATCTCCTCTGCAAGAAAACGACGGTCAAAACCAATAATTATTTTATTATTTTTTTTCTCCTTCACATACGCAAGCTCTTGGGCTGCTGCTGCTGCTACTTTAAGCAATCTTTCCAATGTGAAATCAACGCCTAATACCCCTCTCCATCCATCTGTTCCGAAAGAAATTTTCTCCTTCGTAAGATTCAACTTTTTCTTTTTCATCTTTATGTTGGAGAAACTTTGTTCTTAAAGAAATGCAGATTATTCTCTAAGTATGAAATGTAATAAATCCAAACCAATTAACGATCACCTTTTAAAGAGTTGGATTCGATGCAGAAGAAAGGCTTGGCTTGAAATCTATGGTGATAAACAAAAAAAATTGTGGACAGCGCATAGCACACTTCAATTAAATCATCAAATCGACTGCTTTCATAATCTCGGACAAAAACGTTATGGGATAGGAATTCAAGCTTGTGAAGAGGGGAAAAATATTGTTTATGGAATCAGAGTTAAATTTCCTTTAATAAAAAATAGAGTTATCAAAGGAAATTTACCGATTCTAAAAAAGACATCAGGGGAGAGTATTTGGGGTAATTTTTCTTACCAACCTGTTTTAGCCAGGCAAGGTAAAAAGATTACAAGAGAGCATAGACTAATACTTTCTATGGCAGGTTTATTGATAAATAATTTACAAAAATATCAAGTCCAAAAAGGTTTAATACTACACAAAGAAAATGAGATTATAAAAGTCGAAAAGATAAAATTAACCGATAATATGAACTCAGAGTTAATAGATTCATTATTAAATCTAGATAGAGATATTGAATCAAAAACTCCTCCACCCATCACTTCTAATCGAAAAAAATGCACAATATGTTCTTGGAGAAAAGATTGTGATGCGGTAGCTATTAAAGGTGGGTATCTAAGCGAAGTTAGTGGAATAGGTGCAAAAAGAGAACTTTTATTAAACAAGGTTGGTATAAAGAATATAGAGGAATTAGCAAAAATTAAGCATTATAAATTAAAGGAGAAGCTTGATAAATTTGGCACACAGCATGGTGACATTTCCAAACAACTTATTTTACAAGCGCAATCTCAATCAACAAATAAGTCCATCAAGCTAAATCCAGGAAAAGGACTAAACAAACTAAAATATGCAAAAGGTTTTTTGATTTACGATATTGAATCCGACCCAGATATTAAACATGATTTCTTACACGGTTTTATTCGAATATCAAACAATTTATATGAGGATATAAATTTAAAAAAAATAAAATATTCACCATTACTTAATCTCGAAAAGGATACAGAGAGCTTCCTATGGAAAAGAATAAAGAGGAAATTAAATCATCATAAAGGTCTCCCAATACTCCATTACGGAGAAACAGAACCTATCTCTTTATTAAGGTTAGGATTACGTCAAGGAGCGAGGCCTCATGAAATTGATGCGATAAAAAAAAGATTTATTGATATACATCTATTAATTAAAGAATACTATTGCCTTCCCGTAAGGAATTATGGACTTAAATCAATCGCAGAATATATAGGATTCGAATGGGAACAGTCCAATTGTGATGGAGCTAGAGCTCTTTTATGGTGGAGACAATGGAAAGAATCGCGTAGATTAAATAATATTTACTCTAAAAATTTAAATTCAATCTTTAACTATAATCGTGATGATTGTATTGCTACTTTAATGATCGCAAAGTGGTTAATAGATCAAGAGTGAAAAATATCATAGTAGATTAGAATGTTTGAGTGAATGATATTGGCTTTTTTATAGTTATAGATTCATCTTTTTCAGAGAAACAAATATCATTAATAAAATTATTTTTGATTAATGCAAGTCCACAAAAGAAATTATGTTTAATTTTAATTGAAGATGTAATAAATCCTACTTTTTTCTTCAATTCATTATCTTGAATAGTATTCAAAAATTTTTTACCAATATCGAAATTATCAGCTTCACCATAAGCCTCCCAATAACGAAGTTGATATTTTAAAGATTTAGTTCTAAAAAATCTTGCAATTGCCTCTTGCCCTAAATAACAACCTTTATCGAGCTTTATAATATCTCCTAAACCTAATTCATAAGGATTTGTTTCTCCATTAATCTCTCTATCAAAACCAGGTATTCCTTGTCTTATTTTCCATATTTCTAACTCTTCTTTTGTTGGTTTAGTGTGCTCTAAAATTTCATTTTCAACTAAATCACTACCACATATCCAAATAGGGTTGAGCTCCTTCCATGATTGATAGTTATCTATTTTTTGTATTCTTCTTATTGGTTGTAGAACTTCTAACTTTACTTTGTCAGCTGGAAATATCACTGATTCAAATCCATCAATTATAGAATTAATTTCACCACAGATTATAACTATTTCAGCCATATTATTTGACATTCTAATTTCCAACAAAGCTTTTATACTTCCTTTAGTTGACAACCAACAGCTCAAAAAGACTCCTTCTAGTTGTTGCTGTGCAAAAATATCTGCAGTCGTTTGACCATGCAAAAAAGCAGCGGTCCCATCCCCTTTTAGAAGCAATGAAGGGAATGTTTCATCCCAAATAAATGATTTATTTTCTGCCATTACAAGCTTTTAGATCTTTCAACAATCTCTTTTAAAAAGAAAAGACTATTCAAATCTAAATCAGCTTTAGACATGGCATCTACTCCTCCCTCCTCTCTATCGACTATTGCTAGTACTTGGTTAACTAAATACCCTTGATTTCTAAGTTGCTCAACAGCTTTTAAAGAAGAGCCACCAGTAGTCACAACATCCTCTAGAACTGTAATCACAGATCCCTTTGGGGGCAAAGGCCCTTCTAACCATGCTCCAGTTCCATGACCTTTAGCTTCTTTCCTGACTATTAAACCGCTTAAATTAATATCTGATTGAGCTGCCAACATTACAACGCCACTAACAAGAGGGTCAGCACCCAAAGTTAAACCAGCTACGCCGCTATCGCTTTCATTTATTTGTTTCAGAAATAGAGAACTTATCGACAAGAGGCCTGGGCCTGAAAGAGAAACTGGCTTGCAATTGACGTAATGAGAACTTTTTTTCCCGGAGGCCAAAGAGAAATCGCCAAACCTATAAGCTTTTTGAGCTAACAAAGTTAAAAGATTTTCTTTTATTCCATCTAAAGAAGAATTCAATGGGTTCATATCTTTATATGCAAGTTTAATTATTAAACATCTTGGTGGGATTAGATATATATTTACTTTAGGCAAACTAATTAACTATTATCAAAAAAAGTTTTAGTTCTGCTTTTTTGGGGGTGTAGCAATCTGGTGAATGCAGCGAACTCATAATTCGCCTTAGGCGAGTTCGATCCTCGCCACCCCCATAGAAAAATTATTAATGAGTTTATTACTTCTTTGTATATTGCTTGTAATACCAGCATTTTTCAATGCAGGTCAATTTGCTATTTTGCGACTTCGTTCAACTAAAGTTCAAAGATTGGTTGAAGATGGACTACCTGGGTCCAATTCCATAATTCGGCTGCAGAAAAGGCTTAGAAGAACCCTATTAATAGCGGAGTTAGGAATAACTATTTCATTAATTGCAATTGGTTGGATCTGCAAAAATTTCACAATTCAATGGTTGGGAAATAATGGTTCAATTAACTATTTTTTAGATCTAGGACTTTTTATTACTGTTGTTCTTTTAGCCACTCTGATATCTGGTCTGCTTCCAAAAGCACTTGTTCTTAATCAACCAGAGACTTCTGCCCTAAAATTATCACCTCTAATTGAAGCAGCAATAAAATGGATGTCGCCATTCCTTTCTTTACTAGAAGGACTTGCTTTATTAATTCTTAGATCATTTGGACTCAATACTAAATCAGAAAGTCTTACAACAGCTGCATTCTCTGCAGGCGAATTAGAAAAATTAATTGAAACTGGTGGCGTAACAGGATTAAAACCTGACGAAAGAAACATCCTTGAAGGTGTTTTTGCACTAAGAGATACACAAGTCAGAGAAGTAATGGTTCCAAGGTCAGGGATGGTTACGCTTCCAAGAGAGGTTTCCTTCACACAAATGATGGAAGAAGTTCACAAAACTCGTCATGCAAGATACTTAGTAATTGATGATTCTCTTGATAATGTCCTTGGTGTTTTGGATTTAAGGCAACTTGCTGATCCAATAGCTAAGGGAAAAATGCAAGCCAACACATCTTTAGAGCCTTATATAGATCCAGTTATTCGTGTTTTAGAAACTTCTACTTTGGCCGAATTATTACCTCTTATAAAGAATGGAAACCCTCTACTTTTGGTTGTTGATGAATATGGAGGAACTGAAGGATTAATAACGTCAGCAGACTTAACAGGTGAAATTGTTGGTGATGAGATTCAATTTGATAATAAAGAATCTGAGCTAAGACCTATTGATGACTTAAAAAAAATATGGATTACTTCAGGGGATATAGAAGTAATAGAATTAAATAGAGAACTTAAACTAGAACTACCAGAAGCAGATGATCATTACACTCTTGCTGGATTTATTTTAGAAAAGCTCCAAGAAATACCTAACACAGGAGAAACGTTGGTTCATAATGAAATCGTTTTTGAAATCATCTCCATGAAAGGTCCAAGAATAAATAAAGTAAAAATAACCCTTACTGAATAATTTATAAAAAAGTCAATTTATTAATAATAAAAAGATATGAAAACCATCTCCAAGATTCACAAAAATATTGTTCCCGTAAAAGTTGGTGTAATAGGAATTGGAAATATGGGGTGGCACCACGCAAGAGTACTAAGTCTTCTAAAAGATGCTGAGCTAGTCGGAGTTGCAGATTTAGACGAAGAACGAGGAAAATTAGCTATGGAACAATTCAATTGTAATTGGTATAGAAATTACAAGGATTTATTAAATCAAGTAGAAGCTGTATGTATTGCCGTCCCTACATTATTTCACCAAGAAGTAGGCCTTGAATGTCTAAACTCAGGAAAACATGTATTAATTGAAAAGCCCATAGCAGCAAATAAAGAAGAAGCCTCATCTTTGATTAATGCCTCAAACAATGCAAAAAAATTATTACAAGTTGGCCATATAGAACGATTTAATCCGGCTTTCAGAGAGTTAACAAAAGTAGTTGCTAATGAAGAAGTTGTAGTTCTTGAAGCCAGAAGGCATAGCCCTCATCCCGAGAGAGCTAATGATGTTTCAGTCGTATTGGACTTAATGATTCACGATATTGATTTAGTTATTGAACTTGCAAATTCAAAAGTGATAAGGCTTGCTGCCGTTGGAGGATGCAGTGGAGATGGACCCATGGATTATGTTAACGCGACACTGGGTTTTAAAAACGGGGTGGTAGCAAGTCTGACTGCAAGCAAAATGAGTCACAAAAAAATCAGAAGCTTGAGCGCTCATTGCAAACAAAGTCTTATAGAAACAGATTTCCTAAATCACAATATTCACATCCATAGAAAAGCTCATGAATGGTATTCAGCTGATCATGGAGAGCTCCTTTATAGGAACGATGGTTTTATTGAAGAAGTCAGTACAACATCAATTGAGCCTCTCTATGCAGAGCTGGAGCATTTTTTACAATGCGTTAGAGGTAAGGAGAAACCTGCTGTTGGAGGTTTGCAAGCGTCTAGAGCACTACACCTTGCTGATTTAATAGAAAAAGCTGTATCAATGCCTAGCGAAGACATATTGCTTAAAAAAGGTATTTAAAATAAGACTTATCAATTTTCCAAAAAAAAATAAAACTTCTACCCGATTTTTTAATTCGGGCAAAAGTTTTATTTTGTTAAGAACTTCTAATAGATTACTTAATTTGTAAAAAAACCAGAAGATAAAACTTCGCTTTTAACGAAAGCCAACTGCCGCTTGCCAAACAAAAACAAGCAGAAAGAAGAAAAGAGGTATAAGCGGAAGTACATCCACTGTTGGTGCAAAAGCCTGGTAAGCAACCGGAAGTTCAGCAAGTAAGTCGAGATTAATCAGTGCCATCCCTAAGAAATAATGGACGTATTAAGCACGCACGCTACCACGTATGACGCGCTTTAGAGTCACTCTGCCACGGAGCGAAATCCTCTGAAAAACAACCTTCAAAGATTGCTTGCCTCATAGCGCCTGTAAAACGGATCAAATGAGTGAGATTATGCAAGCTTAAAAGTGTGAGACCTAGCAACTCTTTGTTGCGAATTAAATGATGAATATATGCCCTCGTGTATCCACCAGTACAAGCTTCACAAGGACAAGATGAATCCAGTGGCCTGTAATCGTCTTTAAAGCGTGAATTTCTTAAGTTCCATGTCTGACCATTAACCAAAGCACTCCCATGCCTTCCAAGACGCGTAGGGATTACACAATCGAACAAATCAATTCCATTTGCCACAGCTACTGCCATTTCGCGCAATGTCCCTATTCCCATAAGATATCTTGGTCGATCTTCAGGTAATAGTGGGCAGGTTTCTCGTACGATTTTATGAATTTCACTTATAGGCTCTCCTACGCTCACACCTCCTATAGCAATCCCAGGCAAATCAAATCCAGATACGATCTTTGCACTTAATTCCCTCAAATGAGGGAAGCAGCCTCCTTGAACTATTCCAAAAACTGCTTGCTCATCTTTGTTATGAGCATTTAGACATCTCTCAAGCCAAAGATGAGTTCTTTTACAAGCCTCTTCAACTTCTGATTCACTGGCTGGATAAGGAGGGCATTGATCAAAAGCCATTGCGATATCAGAACCTAAAGCCATTTGAATCTCAATAGCTTTTTCAGGAGTTAGAAAAATCTGTTTACCATCTCTTGGACTTTGAAACGAAACTCCTTGATCATCAATTTGATTTAACTTTGCCAAACTAAAAACTTGAAAACCTCCTGAGTCAGTAAGTATTGGTTTTTTCCAACTCATAAATTCATGTAGTCCGCCTGCGCCTTGAATTATCTTTTCCCCTGGTTGAAGATGAAGGTGAAAAGTATTTGAAAGAATCATTTCCGCTCCAGTTTTCTCTAGTTGCTGAGATGAAACTCCCTTTACTGTTCCTAAAGTACCTACAGGCATAAATCTTGGAGTATTTACAATGCCATGTGGCGTTTTAATTGAACAAACACGCGCTAGTGTCGATTTGCATCTACTTTCTATTTGGAAGTCAAAGAAGGGCTTTTTCAATTATTCCTAAATATTCCATAACTTAAACTAGTTATATAACTAATTTGAGACCTAAGAAACAGTTGAGGTTGTAATTCTGATTTTTCAAAACTGGCTAGGCGACCTTGCAGGTGCATGGGTTTTTTATACAATTTTGCCTCAATGGCCATTAATTAAACCTAGTTTCAAGAGAATTGCTCGTTTTTCATCTTTAATAGGAGTTTTAATTGGCTTTTTACAATCATTATCTTGGCTTTTATTGAAATACTTTAATTGGCCAAATATTTCTGTCGCCTTGATATCTATTGCAATTAGCATTTTCATCACTGGTGGACTTCATATTGATGGGTTAATGGATACGGCCGATGGGATTGGAGCAGGTCCATCAAAACGAATTGAGGCAATGAAAGACAGCAGAGTGGGAGCAATAGGGGTTCAAAGTTTAGTAATAATTTTAATTCTTCAAATAGCCGCAATAATGAAATTAAGTTTTTACGCTCCTTATGCGTTCCCCTTAGCCGCATTTTGGGGAAGAATCTCTCAAATTTTTGCAATTGAAAATTATGAATACATTTTCAAAAAAGAATCCAACTCAATGCATCACCAACATTGGAAAGGACTATCTAACGAAATAAGACCATCATTGATAATATTTTCTGTAGTAATCATACCTTTTCTATTTTTAATTAATTTAAATATCTCTAATATTTTTTTATTAATATATTGCATTTTATCAGGTTTAATTACTTCCATTTTAATTCCAAACTTCATAAATAAGTCTTTAGGAGGCCATAGTGGGGATAGTTATGGAGCAAGTTTAGTAATAACAGAAACAACAAATCTATTATTATTAAGTATCATTTTGGTTCCAAACTAAAAACGAACGCATTCCCTGACTCAGGTAAAGAATTCTTAAACCTGCTTGGATTAACAACCAACTTCAAATCACCTCCTAATTGTCTAGCCAAATCTCTAGCAAGAGCCAGACCTATGCCGCTTCCAGACATTTGTGAGCCACTTTCGCCCCTAAAACCTTTCTCAAAAATCTTTTCTCTTTCATCCTCATTTATAGGGAAGCCCTCATCCCAAATGCAAATACCATCTTCAACTAATTCAATCCCGATAGATGCTTTAGGAGGGCTATAACGAAATGCGTTTTCTAGGAGATTTGCAACAACTTCAGCAATAACGCCTTCTGAGATTGATCTTGATTCCATCCAAGTTGGCCACTCTGAAGGACTAAACCAGTTTCTACCTTGCAAGTTAGCTCTGGCTTTGGCCCTTTCAATTAATGGTTCTAGTAGGCTTTTTACACTGTTATAGGTCTCTGTTGGCAAAAGTGGAGGCAAGAGTAATCTAGTTGATCCATCATCTGCCAAAGGCAGTTTTACTTGACTAAGTTGATCAAGAGCCGAAAGATATTTATTAACTTGTGCTTGTTCTGTAATTAGGCCTTTAACAAGGTTTTCATGCTCACTTTCGGGGCCTATTTTTCTCAAAAGAAGTTTTGCATATGTTCCAAGAGCAGCTAATGGATTTCTTAATTGATGAACCATTAGTGATATCTGCTCCTTTTGATCATCTAATTGATCTAACAATCTTTTCCTATCAAGTTCAGACGCAAGAGAGTTAGCAAGTAAAATCGACATTGATTGCAAGCGTTGATCAAGAAATTCAGGCCATTCATCCTCAGAAGCAATTCGCTCTGCTCGAATAACACCTAATAATATTGACCCCTCTTGTAACGGATACCATCTCCTATTAGATGAAGGCGTTCGCAAGGCGATATCAGTTTCTACTGGCTGTAATACTTTCTCTGACTTAGGCCACTGCCCTACAACTTCCAAAGTGGGGGATCCCCCGTCTCCCGATTGAGCCACATAAACGACAACATGCTCAAGTTCATGATCAGCTTGCAAGCTCATCAACTGCTGTTGAACAAAATTTAAAAACCGTTCTGAATACTGCATCGAACTCATTATGCAATGTTATACGAGGGGAAAGAAGTATTCAAAAACTTGAAAAATTTGAAAAAAGTATTAAGATGTAAATAAAGAATTTAGATCCCTAACAGGAGGTTATCTCAAATTTAATTCAAAAGTGAGCACTTTGAGTGGCTTTTAGTCTGCGGAAGAGATTGATGGGCAACCTCCGTAGTCAGTTTTGAATCATTTCTGAATAACTTTCAATCTCAATTTCAAATCGATTTTTCTTAAAAACTCTAGCTTCAGCCAGAGCTGATACAAAAGAAAAGCCTCTAACTCTCTCTCCCCCAAATAAAGGTAGTTTTTTCATGTCTAAGAAGCGTAAAAGAATTAGCAGACGTAGACTCGCTGGTCAAAGAGTTATGTCTCATGTACCTATTTTTCATTTAGGAACAGGTCAGCATAAGCCTGTAACCGCTGCCAGGCGCTTCATCGCTGAAGAGGGCTTATATGCACCAGCAATATTAAATGTGCGGCGTAATGAACACACTACCGATCGTTTCTTTTGGGGAGAGAAAGGCTTGTTTAGTGCTCAGTATGCCGAGGAAAATCACTTTCTTTTCCCTTCCCTGAGAGTTATTGTTGAATTTCTTGGTGAAGACAAAATTTTTGCTGGTTTAGAGCTCACAGCAGATGATTGGGAAGAAATCGAAGAGTACGAATACGCTTTTGTTTAACTTAGAAATTGTTCTTTAATTTTTCCGCGGCAATAGTTAATTAGATCATTGGTTATTTCATGACCTCCATCAAAAAAATATAACTCTGATTTAATTCCATTATTTAACAAAATATCAAATGTTTTCTGTGAGGCATCATTAGGCACTACTTCGTCAATATTTCCATGGCAAAGAAAAATAGGTGGCATACCTTTTAAAGGTTTCCATTCTGGATGTGGATATGAGCTGAGTGCAAAAATTCCCTGAAATTGATTTTTTATTGCAAGCTCTAAAGCCATTGCACCGCCTTGAGAAAAACCAAGTAGCAATGTTTTTTTTAAAGGGATGTGTTTAAAGCAAAGATTATGTAAACGCTTTTCAAGAGCTAATACCGCATTTGGAACCTGTTCCCATTCATGAGGATATAACGGGTACCATTGCCTGCCTGATCCACTTGGATGAGGCTGAGGAGCAGAGAGAGAAACTATTTCAAAACGATCTCCTAAGCCTTCGGTTAATAATTTTCCAACAGGTAATAGATCATTTGCATCAGCTCCCCAACCATGGAGTAAAACTAATCTATTTGTTGCGGATTCAGAATTTAAGAAGAGTTGTTCAGTCATCATGAATGCAATTTGCCTCTTTGATGCGTAGGTTATCGAGAAGAATTGATTTCAAACAATAAAAATGTCACCAATAGCTCTGCTAAGTGTCTCAGACAAAACTGGCTTAATTCCTCTCGCTCAATCATTAGTTAATGAATTGGGCTTCAGACTCATTTCAAGTGGCGGGACTGCAAAGTTAATTGAGAGCGTAAATCTACCTGTCACACGAGTTGCAGATTACACAGGGTTTCCAGAAATTCTTGAAGGTAGAGTTAAAACATTAAATCCCAAAATTCATGGAGGGATATTAGCTAGAAGGGATAAACAAAATCATTTGGAAGATTTGAAAGCACAAAATATAAATCCAATTGATTTGGTGGTTGTTAACTTATATCCATTTGAGAAAACAATTGCAAAAGAAAATGTTTCATGGGAGGAGGCAATCGAGAATATTGATATAGGCGGTCCAACAATGATCCGAGCAGCGGCAAAAAACCATCAAGATGTTCTTGTAGTAACTAATCCAAGTCAATACACAAAATTAATTGATGCTTACAAATCAAAAAAAATAACCTATGAATTACGAAAAAACTATTCTCAACAAGCCTTTGAGCATACTGCAATTTATGACCTAACAATAAGTAAATGGATTGCGAACCAAATCCCCTCAAAGAAAGCTTCTTGGTTAACAAGTTTGCCATTAAAACAAGAACTCAGATATGGAGAGAATCCTCACCAAAAGGCATCATGGTATGGAGAACATGAGAAAGGTTGGAGTGGAGCTAATCAATTGCAAGGGAAAGAACTAAGTACAAATAATCTTCTTGATCTGGAGGCTGCATTATCTACTCTCCGTGAATTTGGATATGAAAATACAATTAAGCATCTTTCATATCAAAAAGCTGCGGTGGTTATTAAACACACAAATCCTTGTGGAGTCGCAATTGGAGATTCACCATATACAGCAATAAAAAGAGCATTAGATGGTGACAGAGTAAGTGCTTTTGGAGGGATTATTGCAATAAATTGCCCTGTTGATGAAGCTGCAGCTAAAGAACTTGAAAATATATTTATTGAATGTGTTGTGGCTCCATATTTTGATGATAATGCAAGAGAAATACTTTCAAAAAAGAAAAATCTAAGGCTCTTAGAATTAAAAGCTGAGTCTATTCAAAAAGCAGATAAAAATCATATCAGAAGCATACTTGGTGGTTTATTAATTCAAGATTTAGATGAACCAAACATTGATCAAACAGAATGGAAAAATGTTACGAAACTAATACCAACAGAAGAAGAAATAAATGACTTATCTTTTGCGTGGAAAATAGTAAAACATATACGGTCAAACGCAATAGCCGTAGCATCTAATCAACAGAGTT
>QCHH01000020.1 GCA_003279585.1 Prochlorococcus sp. AG-402-A08
CAACTAAAGGACCAGCAGTTATTGAAAGATCGCCAACTGGGAAGGCGTAGTAGAGAGAGTGCAATGTAATAGCACCAGTACCAGTAGTTGCACTATCCATGCTTGCTAATGGACCACTAGCATTACCTGTTTCCATACCCATATAAAGGGTATCTTCACCGGTGAAGCTAGAAGTTACATCAAGTCCATATGCATACTGCATATAAAGTTCTTCCTGAGTATCAGCTGTTCCACCATCGGCTACAGAACCAACTGTGAAATAAGCACTACCTGAAAGAGTTGTAGTTGATGAAAATGCAGTATCTGCATTAGCTGCAACAGGAGCCATAAGGCCCAATGCAGCAGGAGCTACCAGCAAACGCTGAAAAAGCTTCATTGTGTCCTCACACAAATTAATACCAATTTATTATCCTAATTAACATTTTAATTGGATGTATTGATTATTACAATTTTGGGAATTATAAGTATGAGATAAAAAAATATTGATCTATCTTGGATTTCTTTGATCAGTTTAAAATCAATTCATGGAGCACTATATGCTGAGCTTTAAGCAGAGTAATTCAAGAAAAGCTTGAAAAATAAGTTACTTGATTTCAATAATTAATCATTATCTATTACGCTGGCTTCAGGTCCTAAAGAAGTAGCAAGCCATTCTGATACGACAGCAGAGACACTCGATAATTTATTAAGAAAGATTCTCTCTTCTAGAGTAACTGATTGCTTACTTTTTATTCGGTCAAGTATGTTCTGGATTCGAATTCTTGTTGATGTAGAGAGCATAAATTTTTTTATTTTTTTTAACTAAGAGAGCTTAGCTAGGTCGTTCGATTTGAACTTTTTTAGAATTTTTTTATATTTTAAACTTTCTTTTTGGTATAGAAAATTACAAATATTTCTTTATTTATTTGTTTTAATTTCAAAAAATTTGTAGTTTGATGGTCGACTTCTCTTACAAAAACATAACCTCAAGCATGGTCATATTGAAATGTATAGGACCAGATAGATTTTTTATAGAAAGAGCTATTTTCCCTCAAGAAGTTTTTTCATCAATGGCTCCAGAAGGGTCTCAGCTGGAAATTTGGGGAATAGAGTCTTATGGGCCGAATTTAGCTGAACGTATCAGAGTAACTGTTCCTATGGCTGAAGATCCAGTAGCAGCTTAGTTCCTTCAACTATTAAATTATCTCAAAGCAATAGGTATCTTTGTGCAAGAGGTAGTGATTCGGATGGTTCACAAGTTAAGAGGTCTCCGTTTGCAAAAACTTCATATGTTTGAGGGTCAACTTCTATGTTTGGTCTTGAATCATTGAGTTTCATTGATTTTTTAGATATTTTTCTTGTGTTTTTAATGGCAGCATAAGAACGTTCTAATTTGAGTTGTTTTGGCACACCAGCATTTATTGCCGTCTCACTTAAAAAAGTAAGACAAGTAGGATTCATCGCTTTCCCAAAAGAGGAAAACATTGGACGACCATGTACAGGCTGTGGAGTAGGAATTGAAGCGTTTGCATCTCCCATTTGAGCCCATGCAATTGAACCTCCTTTGACTACTAAGTCAGGTTTGACTCCAAAGAAACCTGGCTTCCAAAGGACTAAGTCTGCTAGTTTTCCAACTTCTATTGATCCAACATGACCACTGATTCCATGAGCTATCGCTGGATTAATAGTTACTTTTGAGATATACCTTTTTAGGCGATAATTGTCATTCCTTTTATTATCCTCTGGTAAGGCTCCTCTTTGAGCTTTCATTTTATGAGCAGTTTGGAAAGTTCGACTAATGACTTCTCCAACTCTTCCCATTGCCTGGGAGTCGCTAGCGATAATAGAAAAGGCTCCAATGTCGTGGAGTATGTCTTCAGCAGCAATAGTTTCACGACGTATTCTTGACTCGGCAAATGCGACATCCTCAGGAATCTTGGGATCCAAGTGATGGCAAACCATCAACATATCTAAATGCTCCTCAAGAGTATTCAGAGTGAAAGGCCTTGTGGGATTTGTACTGCTTGGGATCACATTAGATTCCCCACAAATTTTGATAATGTCTGGAGCATGACCACCTCCAGCTCCTTCAGTATGGAAAGTATGAATTGTTCTTCCTTTTATGGCTCGAATTGTATCTTCAACAAAACCAGCTTCATTTAGGGTATCTGTATGAATACAAACTTGTACGTCTAGTTGATCTGCAACACTTAGGCAAGAATCAATACAAGCTGGTGTCGTTCCCCAGTCTTCATGAAGCTTTAATCCACAAGCACCTGCTCTTACTTGTTCTTCTAATGCTGCTTCATTAGTTGCATTGCCTTTCCCGAAGAACCCTAGATTTACAGGAAATCCCTCTGCTGATTGCAGCATTCTTGAGATGTGAAATTCTCCTGGAGTACATGTTGTAGCATTAGTACCTGTTGCAGGACCTGTACCTCCTCCGAGCATTGTTGTAACGCCACTAGCCAAGGCAGTTTCTATTTGTTGTGGACAAATAAAATGAATATGACTATCAATAGCTCCTGCTGTAATAATATTTCCTTCTCCTGCAATAGCTTCTGTGCTAGCCCCAACAATAATGTTGACGCCTTCTTGCGTATCAGGGTTGCCAGCTTTTCCGATCCCTGAGATTTTTCCGTCTTTGATGCCAATATCGGCTTTAATAATTCCCCACCAATCCAGAATAAGTGCATTGGTGATAACAGTATCTACTACTCCATTGTCTCTACTTTGTTGTGATTGCCCCATTCCATCACGAATAACTTTACCTCCACCAAATTTAACTTCGTCTCCATAGTGAGTATGATCCTGTTCAACTTCGAGTATTAAGTTTGTGTCTGCAAGTCTAATGCGATCTCCTGTAGTGGGACCATAAGTTTCTGCATAAGCTTGACGAGAAATTTTGAAAGGCATTTTATTTTTGAAGTGAATCGTTTATTAGTCCATTAAATCCAAAAATCCTACGATCTCCTGAATAAGGAACAAGAGTAACTTCTCTTTGATCGCCTGGCTCAAATCTGATAGCAGTACCTGCGGGAATGTCTAATCTTTTGCCAAGAGATTTTTGACGATCAAATTTTAGACCTTTGTTGGACTCAAAGAAATGATAATGAGAGCCTATTTGTATTGGTCGATCGGAAATGTTAGCGACTTTTAGAATTGTGATTTCTCTTCCCTTGTTTAGTTCAATAAAACCATCCTCTGGAATAAGTTCGCCAGGAATTAAATAAGACATGATTTTGTTAGTTAATTGGATTGTGAAGTGTTACCAGCTTTGTTCCATCTGGGAAAACAGCTTCTATTTGAACTTCATGGATGAGCTCGGGCACACCTTCCATAACCTGTTCTTTTGTTAACCATGTGGTCCCCTCATTCATCAAGGTTGACACACTTTTGCCATCTCTAGCACCTTCGAGTACTTGAAAGCTAAGCCAAGCAACTGCTTCAGGATGATTCAATTTTAGACCTCTATTTAATCTGCGCTCTGCCAAAAGAGCAGCGGTCACTACAAGTAATTTGTCTTTTTCTTGGGGACTTAAGTACATTTTTTAAAAGTTAGAAGCTTATTTTACTAGCAATAAAATGCTTAAAAGTTCACGATGGACATTTTATTTCTATTGATGGATCCTCTTGCATTGGCCAAATCCTCATGTAGTGAGGCATGGTTAATTTCCTGAAAACTCTAGTAAGACTCCAAATTCTATAAAACCAAAACCGAGCTGATTGAGTTGATGAGCCTGTATACCTTGCTGATATCCCATTTTCAAGAAGACTACAAGTCATAAACCCTTCAAGACCATCTCTTTGTTGTCGGCACTTTACTAATAAATCAGATAAATCTTTTTGGTTTATGTCTTTAGGTGTTATCCAAGTTAAAGATCCAAATACTGGTTGGTTTTCTAAACCATGAATTGATTTTAGAGCTTCTCCAGATAGTTCTAAGCGATCATTAAATTCATAATGTTTCGCTTGATGATTTTCCCTAAAGATTTCCAAAGATGATCTCCATACTCCACTTCCAAGTTTTTCTCCAGCAGCAGTTCGTCCTAAGCGAACTAAATCAACACATAAGAAGCTAGATGAAGGATCAAGATTAACAGTCATATTTTGTTCAAAAAGACCTCCTTGATAAACAATTAATTCTTGTGGGATCCATTCAAAGTCAGAATTTTTTTCAATCTGAAAAAAACATTTTTGATTTGCCCATCTCCCTTGCGGATTTAATTTTGACCTACCTCTACTTCCATAAACTTTTTGAGCTGCTACAGAAGAACATATGGCATTGCTATTGTCTTCAGCATTTACTTTAATTGTAAGTTGATCCCCTCCAACAATTCCTCCTGCGCTATGAAGAATTGGTATTTCGCATCTTCCATCTTTTTTATCATTGAATACTTTCATTAATTTTAATGGAGCAGTGCATTTCGCTTGATGAAATGTTTTGACACTATCGCCCCCCTTAGGATTTGACTTCTTGAAAAGCCTTAGGTCGCAGGTTCCATGCCATTGAGACGTCATTGTATATTTGTATCGAGTTTGTTCATTTAGTATTGAGAAAATAATAAATGTCTTATGTGGTAGACATAACCTTTAAAATTTAGATGTACAAAGAATTGAAGCTTGTCACACGAATTAATCTATCTCACCGAGAGAATTAGCGCTCAAGTGATAGAACATTGTCTTTTACTTCCCTTGTCTGCAAAAGAGAGGACTCAGCTAAGGGGGAAGCGATCAACCTTAAATGGGATAGATGTTATTTTAAATTTGCCTAGAGGAGGAGGTCGTTTGATGCCTGGCGAGGTATTGAAAAGTGAGAATTCACAAGTTTTTGTAAGCATAGAAGCCGCTCAGGAAGATTTAATTAGAATTAGCTCAGAAAATAGATTGAAATTGTTAAAAGCTGCTTATCATTTAGGAAATAGACATGTTGAGATTGAGTTGCATGATAAACAGTTATATTTACTCAATGATGTAGTTATGAAAAAGATGTTAGAGAGACAAGGTTTTGCAATAGAAAGTTTCAAAAGACCTTTTTCTCCCGAGTTTGGAGCTTATGAGTAGAGGTTGAATTAACTCCATTTATGAAACTTGAATTTTTACAATTAGTAAGCCCGTCTTTACCCGTTGGAGCTTTTAGTTATTCAGAGGGATTGGAGTGGCTTGTCCAAAATAAAAAAGTACATGACGAAATCAGTCTTTTCAATTGGATTGAAAGCGAACTTTCTCGAGGTCAAATAACAATTGAGGCAAGCTCAATTGCGCCCATCATGGAAGATTTAGTTGATTGGAAGGATAAGAAAGATGAGCAATATAAGTCACTTATTGAAGAGTGGAATTCTTGGCTTACTTCGCTAAGAGATTCTCCAGAGCTTAGATCTCAACAAACACAAATGGGCGAATCTCTTTTGCAGCTGCTCATTGATCTTGATCACCCTCTTCCTAATAATGAAAAGAAATTTATATGGCCGATAGCTTGGGCCTGGGCTGGAGTCTGCTGGGATATACCTCAAATTGATTTAGTGGAGGGATTTTTATATAGTTGGGTGGCGAATCAATTAAGTGCAGCGTTAAGACTTTTGTCATTAGGGCCAACAAAAGCTCAACAGCTTCAAAAAAAATCTCTAAAACTTATTAAGTCTCAAGCAAGTTACTTATTGGAACAGAATCCCAAAGCAATTTGGGTTGGCGATGTCGGCGCTATTATGGCTCAACAGTCGCATGTAGAACTTTATTCAAGATTATTCAGAAGCTAATGGAAAGTAAATTAAGGGTTGGAATAGCTGGTCCAGTAGGATCCGGTAAAACGGCTATTATTCAGAGACTATGTGAAAATCTTAAAGATCAATTAGAGATCGCCGTAGTAACAAATGATATTTATACACAAGAAGATGCAAAATTTCTGACTAATTCAAAGGCTTTAGAACCAGAACGAATCAAAGGAGTTGAGACTGGAGGATGCCCACATACCGCGATAAGAGAAGATTGTTCTATAAACCGCATTGCTGTTGAAGAGCTAGAACAGAGATTTGCATCTCTAGATTTAGTATTTGTTGAAAGTGGTGGTGATAACCTTGCTGCAAGTTTTAGTCCTGAGTTGGTAGATTTATGTATTTATATAATTGACGTTGCTGCTGGAGATAAGATTCCAAGGAAAGGAGGACCTGGAATAACACGCTCAGATTTATTAGTGATCAATAAGATTGATCTTGCTGAAATGGTAGGTGCAAGTTTGAAAGTGATGGAGAGAGACGCCATGTTGATGAGGGGAGATCTTCCATGGTGCTTTACAAATACCAAGACAGGGGAGGGGCTTAACATCATAGAAGCTTTTTTGTATAATCAAATACAAAATTCTTAAGAGAATGTATCTACTGATACGAAAAAATATTTTCGTTCACTGAAATAGTAAAAAAAGTTACATTGGCTACAAAAAGATGGGTGTTCAGTTGGATACCTTCCGTTGACCCCCAAAGGTGGGCAATCAACTAATTTAGTTAGTCATTCATGAAGCTTTCAAAGCGTATTTTTGCAAGTTTAGCTACTGCCTCATTGGCTGTAACTGTAACTGCTTGTGGTGGATCAGATTCCTCAGGTAATTTTGATGACACAGTAACTGTTGGAATTCTCCATTCTCTATCAGGGACAATGGCAATCTCAGAATCAACTCTTGTTGATACTGAGAAAATGGCTATTGAAGAAATCAATGCAGCTGGCGGTGTAACAGTCGATGGTAAAAGCTACAAAATTGAGTACATCGTTGAAGATGGTGCCTCAGATTGGCCTACCTTTGCTGAGAAATCTAAGAAGTTAATTGACCAGGATGGAGTACCAGTTGTCTTTGGTGGTTGGACATCTGCAAGTCGTAAGGCAATGCTTCCGGTTTATGAATCTAAAGATGCATTCCTTTATTACCCAATTCAATATGAAGCTCAGGAGTGCTCCAATAATATTTTCTACACCGGAGCGACTCCTAATCAGCAATCCGAGCCTGCTACAGATTTCATGTACAAGCGCTCACCCGCTGCTGGAGGGGATTTCTTCTTAGTTGGTTCTGATTATGTTTTCCCAAGAACTTCTAATACAATTACTAAAGCCCAAGTTAAACAACTTGGCGGTAAAGTTGTTGGAGAAGATTACCTTCCTTTAGGTAACACAGAGGTTGCACCTATCATCTCTAAGATAAAAGTTGCTTTACCTGATGGAGGAATCATCATTAACACCTTGAATGGTGACCAAAACGTTGCTTTCTTCAAGCAAATCCAGGATGCAGGAATTACTCCTTCTAATGGTTACTACGTAATGAACTACTCCATTGCGGAAGAAGAGATTAGTACGATTGGACCTGAGTTCCTTGAAGGCCATTATGGTGCTTGGAATTACATGATGTCTATTGATACTCCAGCTTCTAAGAAATTTGCCAAGAGCTTTAAGAAGAGATGGGGTAGCGATCGTGTTGTAGCTGATCCTCAAGAATCTGCTTATAACATGGTTTATCTATGGAAGCAGGCAGTTGAAGATGCAGGCACATTTGATGACAATGCTGTTAGAGAAGCTTTGGTTGGTCAGACATTCGATGCTCCACAAGGGCCTGTAGAAGTTATGCCTAATCATCATCTATCTCAAACAGTGAGAATCGGTGAAATTAACTCAGAAGGTGGATTTACAATTCTCGAGGAAACTGGGGTAGTTGAACCACAGGCATGGAACCAAAAACATCCAAGTTCTAAAGGGTACGCTTGTGATTGGACTGATCCTAAGAAAGGTGAAAAATACAGATTATGATTCATTTTTGAGTTATAAATAGAATCTATTAAGGAGCCTTAGGGCTCCTTAATTTCTTTAAAAATATCAACCAAGCTAGTGCAACTTATTCTTGAAAGCCTCTTTAATGGCGTTGCTATTGGCTCAGTTTTGCTTGTCGCAGCGCTGGGACTTGCAATTGTCTTTGGATTAATGGGTGTCATCAATCTTGCTCATGGTGAATTGATGATGCTTGGAGCATATGCAACATACATAACCCAATTAATTTTTAAACAAGTTTCTTTTTTAAAACCTTTTTATGATTCATATGTCATTGTTGCTATTGGGATTGCTTTTTTAGTTAGTGGAACAGTTGGGATTCTTTTAGAACGAACAGTTATTAGACGTCTCTATGGAAGTCCGCTCGAAACTCTTCTAGCGACATGGGGAGTTAGCCTCATTCTTCAACAATTTGTTAGAAGTGTTCCCCTAGCTTATGGAAGTGGGCTGGTAATAGCACTTTTCTTTGGCTTGTTTGCACCATTAGTTGTTTCGGATGAGTTACTTCAGGGTGCAAAAGGTAAATTAATAAGGGCATCTACTTGGGGAATATCAGCATTATTAGGTGTCGCAACAGGAGGTCTTTTATCTTCTTTAGTAAGTAAACTTAGTCGCGCTAGTGCAAGAAATGTTGATGTTACAGCTCCTTCTTGGATGAGAGGTGGAATTGATTTTGTTGGAATTACTTTTCCTAAAACTCGTCTTTTAATAATCCTTATCACCTTAATATCTGTTTTAGTAGTAATTTTCTTTCTTGATAAAACAGCTTGGGGAATGAGAATTCGAGCAGTAACTCAAAATAGACCTATGAGTGATTGTCTAGGTATATCAACAGAAACAGTAGATATTATTACTTTTGGAATTGGATCTGGCTTGGCTGGTGTCGCAGGAGTTGCGGTTTCACTCCTTGGCTCAGTGGGGCCAAATGTTGGTGGAAATTATATTGTGGGATGTTTTATGGTTGTCGTTCTTGGTGGAGTAGGAAATTTATTAGGAACAATCCTTGCTTCTTTCTCAATTGGAATAATGACCGACTTAATAGGAGCAGGAAGATTACTTACTATTTGGCCAGAGATGCCATCACCTCTTTATTCGACAATAGATTTTTTTGCGACAACAAGCATGGCTAGAGTAATGATATTTGCTCTGATAGTCATATTCCTTCAATTTAGACCAACTGGGATGTTTCCTCAAAAAGGAAGAATGGTGGAGTCTTGACTTATGAGTATTTTTTCTACCAAAAAAAGTTGGATTAACTTAACTATTTGGGTATTAATTATTGCCTTCATTATTGCAGCACCATCCTTACTTCCTGTTTTTAGATTAAATCTCTTGGGAAGATATTTATCTCTTTCAATTGTGGCTCTAGGAGTTGATTTGATTTGGGGATTCACAGGGATGTTGAGTTTAGGTCAAGGAATCTTCTTTGCTCTCGGTGGATATTGTGCTGCGATGTTCCTCCAATTGAATAGTGCAGGAGAATTCCCAAATGGTATTCCCGAGTTTTTTGGTTTATATGGAGTCGAAAAACTTCCATTTTTCTGGGAGCCTTTTAAAAGTTCAATTTTTACTTTTATTTCCATTTGGTTGTTACCAGCAATAATTTCTGGACTTCTTGGGTATTTAGTTTTTAGAAATAGAATTAAAGGAGTTTATTTTTCAATTCTTACACAAGCTGCTCTTTTAGTTTTTTTCAATTTCTTTAATGGACAACAGAAATTGATTAATGGAACAAATGGTTTAAAAACAGACGTGACTCAACTTTTTGGACAAATGGTTGGTTCAGAAATAATGCAAAGATGGTTTTTTTGGATATCAGCTATTTTAGTAATACTTGCATGGTTTTTTGCGAGGTGGATTGTTCGAGATAGATTTGGAAATGTCCTCATTGGAATCCGAGATGATGAAGCGCGAGTTCGTTTTACGGGATATAATCCAGTAATTTTTAAGACAATAATTTTTTCAATAGCAGGAGGATTAGCTGGTATTTCAGGGGCTTTGTATACAGTTCAATCTGGAATAGTTTCACCTCAGTTTATGACTGTTCCTTTCTCTATAGAAATGGTTATTTGGGTTGCCGTTGGTGGTAGAGGAACTTTACTAGGAGCAATACTTGGAGCTGTTTTAATTAATTATGCAAAAAGTTTGGTGAGTGAAGCATTACCAGCAAGCTGGATGTTTATTCAAGGTGGATTATTTATTCTTGTTGTAACAGCTCTTCCAGAGGGTGTACTAGGATGGATTCGGAAAGACGGTCCCAAAAAATTACTTTTTTTAATTGGCATAAATAAAAAACTAGAGACATATCCAAGTCTTGAAGTCAATGAACAAGGTGAGGTGAAATCATGACTTCTCCATTGCTAGAGCTAAAACAAATTTCAGTTAGTTTTGAAGGATTTCTTGCTCTTAGAGATCTTGATCTGGTTTTGAATCAAGGCGATCTTAGAGCGGTTATTGGTCCCAATGGTGCAGGTAAAACCACATTTTTAGATGTAATTACTGGAAAAGTCTTCCCGACAAAGGGTGATGTGATTTTTAAAGAAAAATCGTTGCTTGGTCAAAAAGAGTTTCGTATAGCCCGTAAAGGGATTGGAAGGAAATTTCAAAGTCCTAGGATATTTGAGAATTTATCTGTACAAGAAAATTTAGCTCTATCGGTTAGCAGACCTAAAACTCCTTTTTCATTATTAATGAATAGTTTAAAGGTTAAGCATTTAGATCAAATCCAACATTTGATGAGTATTGTCAATCTTCAATCAAAAGCCAATATCAGGGCTGGAGCGCTTTCGCATGGTCAAAAACAATGGCTTGAGATAGCGATGCTAGTTGGACAAGATCCTGATCTTTTACTTGTTGATGAACCTGTAGCTGGCTTGACTGATGAAGAAACAGATTTAACTGCTGATCTTCTTAAATCTTTAGCTGGTGATCATACTGTCTTAGTCATTGATCATGATATGGAATTTATTCGAAGACTAGATTGTCCTGTTAGTGTTTTACATCAAGGGCATGTATTGAAAGAGGGATCTATGAGCGACATACAAAAAGATCCTTTAGTTATAGAGGTTTATCTAGGGAAATCTGATGAGGGAGAAGAATGACTATGCTTCAGATAAAAGGCTTGAATACCTACTATGGCGAGAGTCATATTCTTCGAGATGTTGATATGAATATCAATCAAGGTGAAATGATTTGTCTTATTGGTCGAAATGGGGTAGGTAAAACAACTTTGCTTAAGTCTTTAATAGGTTTATTAACTCCACGGCGTGGAGACATTATTTTTAATGGAGATTTAGTAAATAGAAAGCCGCCTCATCAAAGGGCTCGTTCAGGAATTGCATATGTCCCTCAAGGACGAGAAATAATACCTTATCTAACAGTAGAGGAAAATCTTCAACTTGGATTGGAAGCATTGCCTGGCGGGTTAGCAAAGCATAAAAAGATTGATGAACTTGTATATGAACTTTTTCCTGTGTTGAAACAATTCCTAGCTCGTAAAGGAGGTGACTTAAGCGGAGGACAACAGCAACAACTTGCAATTGCGCGAGCATTACTTGGAAAACCAAAGTTGCTTTTACTTGATGAACCAACCGAAGGAATACAACCTAATGTCGTTCAAGATATTGAGTCAGCAGTTAAAAGGATTATTAGTGAGACTGGTGTTGGTGTTTTATTGGTAGAGCAACATCTGCATTTTGTAAGGCAAGCAGATCGTTATTATGCAATGCAACGCGGAGGAATAGTAGCCAATGGACCAACGAGTGAATTAAGTAAATCTGTAGTGGAGAAATTCCTTAGCGTTTAAGTATTTTTTGTTTTAGTAAAAACAGTTTCTCGCTCTATTTTGTCTTGGCACGTAGAGCAAAGAATATGACCTTTCTTTTTCCAAAAAGTCTTTGTTGATCGTTCTATATTTTGTCCACAGCCAAGGCATTTAAAGAGCGGACTCATTTATTACTGCACTGTTTTTATTATTGATAATACTATTCTCAGTCTGTCGTAACAGATACAAGATCTTTTGGACTTTAGTCTTTTGTTTTTTTATGGATAAAACTTATTCATTTAATTATTATTAAAAGCATATTTTGATACTTGATCTATTTATTTGGCTTGTTATAACTTAGTCAAGTTGTTTTTAGTAGATGTCTTTCGAAAGACTATGCAAAACTGAAATAATTCATGGGAGAATTGCAATTTTAGGCTTATTATTTGTTTTATTTCTCGAAATAGTATCTAAGATAAATATTTCTTAGATACTACATATGAATTAATTTGGTTTAATTATAATCTGCTTCTGTTTAAGCTGCTTTTAGAAGCAGAGAATCTTTTATTCTCTTTATTTTTCCATCTTTCCATAACCAGATTATAGGCTCTCTAGATTTTGCTTTTTGTAGATCAATTCTGTTTTCAATACTTATAGGATTAAATTCTTTAGTCGCTGCAAATTGTTGATCTCTAATTGCTTGATTAATAACAATACTTCCATTCTTTCCAGATATTGACTTATGAAATGTACCTATAGGGATTTGAAGTGCACCCATAAATCTGTGAAGATAAACTATGTGATGAGGTTCATCCCAAAGAGGATTTAAAAGTGTAAAAGTTCTATCTCCCTTAAGCACAAGATTATTATCTATTTGATGATGGTGTACATAATATTGCTCAAAGCCATTTAAATCAGGAGGTGATGTTGCTCCTCCTCTATGAATAACAACATCACTACCATTGGAACCTTTAACACTGGCATCTAAAAAAGTTACTTCAGGAGTTTCTCGAAAAATATTAATCGGTACAAAATTTAGTTCCATCATAAATTCTATTTGTATAAGATATTACTGGAATATATATTTCTAACTGTATTAATTAATTCATTTTTAGCAAATAATTTGCCATTAGGATGAGAGTAATAGTATTTAAATTTACTAGAAAGTATTAATATGCTTTGTTCTATTTGGCTAACAAAGCAATGAATGATACATATGATTATCAAAAAAATTAATAAGTTGAGTCACCTAAAACTTACTAGTTAATGACTAAATCAAGTATTAAAATTAAAAAACTTTTGGTTGATGAAATGGTTAAAGCCTTTAAATCTATCCCTGTATCAGCGATAACTTTTTCGAACATAAAAAAAAATTAAACTTATAACTTACGATACTTTTTTGAGATACTTTGCTAGTGGGTTATTTTTATTATCTCACGGCCTTTTGGTTTTAGATCATCTAGGTGTAGGGGCCGCTCTTCACGGGATCGGTGAGGTTTTTTTTGCTCCCTGGGCTATTAAGCAGAGAGCCTGGGACTTGGTTTTTATTGCTTTTTTATTCGGTGCATTTGATCTTTGGGGAACTTTGAAACTAGGATTAAATTAAAAAATTTATTAGTTTAAATATTTTTATGATTCGAAAATTGGTGTGGGAGGTCAAAACCCTTCCCAGTAGTGTTGACCTCCCTACAGAAAACTTTGGAACGGGTTTTCTGATAGAATAGTTATAGTTAATTAAGTTAAATAAGTTAAGACTTAATTGATACAAAATTAAAAATATATCGATAATTTTTATATCTTATGAATTTATTTAAGTCATTCTTACGTGGACAGAATTTTTTTTCGTTTAACTTTTTTTAATTCGTGCATACCTTCTATTTGTTGATAGATTGATTGAAGTTGATCGCAAATGTGCTCAGTATTATCTACTTTATGTAGTCTAAGCAGCATTTTCTCTATTTGCTCTTTGCACTCTATAAATACATGGCAATCGATTGTCCCTGGCTCATACTGCATGTTAAAACAGAAAAAATATATTATTAAAGGAATTAATAGACTAATTCTGTGTTTATTGATTCCAAATAATTAAATTTATTTGATTATTTATATTTAAATATAATAAATTAATATAGTATAATTAAAAATTATACTTTTATGGGAAATAAGTTTTTCTCGCTTTTTAACCCATTTCGGCTTTCATAGCTTCATGGATTCTCTTGCTCATGATTTCATGACCACAATATTGCAAGTGCACTTCTTGTGACCCTTTGGTGGATTTAGTTTGTGTGTACTTAAGTCCTCTGTAAGTTAGCTCAGCCATTGGAATGATTTTCTATTGTTCAAGTCCCCGTTCCATGGCTTGAATCTAACTGCGACTCAAATTGAGCTGAACGTCGTTAAATGATACACAATACATTCCCAATCTGTTGAAGCTTCTTAAAAAATAATATCAATCTAGATCTAAACTCGTTATGCATTAGAGAATTAGAGGCAAACAGATTGAATATCGCCCATATGAGATCTTTTTAATTGAATAAAATAAGTAATTTGTTAACGAGCCAGTCTAGAAATGTAAGAATCTCTTGACCCGGCATTGATCCATCCGGTCACAATTGTTTTTGGATGGGTCTTATTTACTCGACCTCTATGAATATGTGTGAGACCAGCGGGGAAAATAACTAGTTTTCCTCGTTCAGCTGCCTCATGATATCCCTGCCAGTGGAATTCTGTTCCTCCTGAGTCGACATCATTACAATACAAAATCCATGCTAAGACTCTGTGAACTGGTTCGGTCGCTTCTTCGCTAATAGTCCAGTCACAGTGCCATTTCTTAAAACCTTCCCCAGGAGCATAACGTTGTAAGTTGAAAATGGGATTAACAAAGAGAGATTTTTCTGGAGCACATTCGCTAAAAAGTGGCCGTTCTTGAAGGTATTTTTGAAGACCAGCGTTGACTCCTCTTATTATCACTTCAGACAAAGCAAATGATTCCGGGTCAGTTTGATCTATGGCTACAAGGCTAATATCAGTAGAAATTTTTGCAGGATCTGAATCATTATTTTCCCCATTACTGAAGGCGATTCCATTGCAATGCAAGTCTGTGCGACGATCGAAAAACGACATCACACCATCTGCAACAGATTCAAATCCTTTATTTCTATAACTAGCTATTAAATTCATAAGTTTTTTTAGGTTTTGTGATCTCTGGATAATTTAAATCACCTGAAAGTACAATTTCAAAAAAATTTGATTCAGGCTTTTCTCCTTTTGATTGGCTAGCAGATATGTTTAATTTAGATGAATTTGTTTTAATTAAAAGAACATAACTAAGCTGCAGTCTTGTCTTTTAGAGACCTTAAATATCTCTTTCTTTGACCGCTACCTTCTACTTCAAAATGCCAAGTAGGTTTTTTGTTATTTGTTTTTTTTAAGTTAACGCCAGGATTGCCAGTGCTGAACTTCTTCTTAATCGTTGTTTTCATGTTTACATTAAAGCATATTCTCTAATTTTTTATGGTTCGGTCGTACTTTTTCCTCTCGTAAATAGCTAATAAAAAAGAGGTCCATTTGGACCCCTCTTTGAAATTCAAAACAATTTTGACTTTTAGTTAGGCAATTCCTCGATTTTTATAGGGGTCATCTCTAAAAGGCTGTGCTTCAAAACTTGGAGGTGAGTTATCTTTGTAAGGATGAAATAGAGCATTTCCCATTGAAATGAGTAATTCTTCAATCCAAAGAATTGTTTTTTTCATTGATTCCTCCGGTTGGATATAACCATATATAAGTTATGCGTAGTGTTTATACATCAGTAAAAACTCCTCTTGTTGAATTTTTAATTTCCTAGTCAATAACAAACAAGCAGTTCTCTGTTATCTATTGGAAGTAAGAGCTTTTGACTTTATTCGAATCCTTGAGGTGCCGTTTATGTCCGAAACTTGAACTTCCAAACCGTAATTCCTCCGTTTGCATTTATTGCAGCCAAGGCACTGTCATCAGGATGCCAAGCGATTTGGCTTACAAGATCACCTGAAAATGCTCCTCCAATCGGATCACCCTGTCCATCTTTTTGGAGAAACCAAGAAAAAACCGAACCATCTCTAGCACCAGAAGCTAAAAGCATCCCACCATTTGAGAAGGCAAGGCAAGAAATTGGTTCCGTATGAAGCATTAACTCGCCTGGCACAGTGCCCTCAGGGCCATCGCCATGAAAGCTCCAAACTGTCACTCGATCACTACCTCCGGTTGCAAGAACTGTGCCAGTTTGATCAAAAGCCAGGTGGCTTGGTTTACCTGGATAACCTGTCATCTCTGAATCTTCATTAGTTGAACGACGCCAGAAATGAACAGAATTATCCTGACTGCCGCATGCCACTATGTCTCCATCTGGACTAAGCACCATAGATACCAGTGAACCTCGCCATTCCAACTTTTGATTTACCTTGTCGCTAACTACATCAAAAAAAGTTACCTGGCCATAGCATGCTGTTGCTAATTCATTTGAATCAGACCATGCAATCGCGCTGACAGTACTGAGATGTTCCTCTGACCTCCAGTGTTCTTTACCTTTTTCATCAAAAACATAGACATACTTGGTAAAAACTACTGCTAAAAATCTTCCATCTGGGGACCACTCGATGTGCTCAACCCATCCTTTCCCAAGTTCCAAATTTTTAGTTGATTTACCCTCTTGGCTTTCCCATATATAAACATGTCCATCTTGGCCAGCAGTTGCAAAAGTATTTCCATCTGGATGAATAGACATTGCTAGTAAGCCACCTTCATGTATGTCTTGTACTTTCCAAATGAGCTTTCCATCTTTCCCCTCAAATGCGTAAAGCCCACCAGCGACATCACCTACTAAAAAAGTTTTACCTTGTAGTGCCCAGCCGCAGACAATCGCGTAGTCGTCAACTTGAGTAGACCAACCTTCATGAAGCATTCCCTTGGGACTAAATGCCTCTATACCAGACATTTGTCAAACTCCCTACTCATTTCTGCTTCATCAAGATTTCTACCGATAAAGACGAGTTGGTTACGGCGAGGTTCATTGCCCCATTCTTTATCAGGTTGAGCAGTGAAGAGCATGTGGACTCCTTGAAAAACTATTCGTCGTGACTCTCCCTCGTAGCTAATAAATCCTTTCGTGCGGAATATATCCACCCCTTTTTCTGATAGGAGCCTACTTAACCATCTATTGAGTTTCTCTGGATCTACATCCCCTACTCGCTCGATAGCAATGGAGCCTACTTCGTCATCATGTTCGTGTTCGGCCATCCAAACTCTCTCAGCTATTGGAGTGATTATGAAAGTGTTTTGATCATTATTTTTATCGACAGCAGCTGAGGTTTTTACTTTAGTTATTTTTAAATTGAATTCCTCGGCTGTATGTTGAGTGAATAAACCTATATCCCTTGTCTTGTCAACGTCTATGAGGAAGGACTTAGTCCCTTTCGATTGAAGTTGAAGGTTAACATGCTTTCCAACGGGCACTATGTTCCCTGGATTTATAGTTTGTTCTTGTTCGGCGTAGAGTCTCACGCAAGTCTCAGCACCCATGTTGAGAGATGTCTCATCTTTTCCTTGATCTAATAACAGGACAAGAGACATAGTTGGATCTGGACCTTCTTCAAGAGTAAGTTCATAGCGACCTTTTTCAAGTGAAAACACACCTGTCCATTCAAATGGATACTCTGGTTCGAGAAAAGTAGGACGACGCTTTAGGACTTGATCTAGATCAAAAGCACTTAGATTAAGTACAGTGTCAATTGATACGTCTGCTTGCTTACTGCGTATTACACGAGCCATACGATTCATTTCTCGTAGGCGTGTCTCCAAATTATCGAGTGATTCATTTGTAACTAGGTCAGTTTTATTTAGAACAAGGACGTCAGCAAAGGCAACTTGCTCTGAGCTCTCATCACTACGACCAAGTTGTTGTTCTATATGGGCTGCATCAACAAGTGTGACTATGCCATCAAGTGAAAACTCATCACGGATTTCATCGTCCATAAAGAATGTCTGAGCTACAGGACCAGGATCAGCAAGGCCAGTAGTTTCAACTAATACATAGTCAAACTTGTCTCGTCTCTTCATCAGGTTGCCAAGTACACGAATAAGATCTCCCCGAACGGTGCAGCAGATGCAACCATTAGACATCTCGAAGACCTCTTCGTCAGCATTGATTACTAATCCTTGATCAATGCCAACTTCACCATATTCATTTTCAATAACAGCTATTTTTTTACCATGCTCTTCGCTCAGGATTCGATTGAGTAGAGTTGTTTTCCCAGATCCTAGGAATCCAGTCAGTATAGTTACGGGTACTTTTTGTTTGTTGCTCATTTTATTTGATTAACGATGTGAACAATGGGAGTTATCAAGACAAATATCAGTGAGCCAATTCTCATTGATACCTAATAACTCTAGAGACTTTAATTTAAAGTCATCAAGTTCAAGATAGTTGTATGGAACTTTTACTCTTAATGTAGGTTTCCCATTCTCTTCTTTAAGCGAGTGAGTTGAAAATTGAAGTTCTTTTAGATTATTACCGTAATCAGTTGTTAAAGTTAGTTTTAAGACCTTATCTTTATTCCATGGTGCTTTATTCATGAAAGAGGCTTGATCCTCCCAGTACTGTTTATAAGCTTTAAATCCTTTTTCATTCAACATTTTAAATTTAATCCTGTTTATTTATTAAAGATAGACAGGATTAGACCTTACAAAGTTAAGGGTTAATTAAAGAATTCCATTTACTCTCAAGCTCATCACCCTCGTTCTCGTCACATTCTCCACCAAGCGAATCAACAATTGTACATGTGTTGTGTACTGCTACTGAAACAGTATTCCCTTCTAGCATTAGACCATCAACAAAGATCTGATTTCTTGCAATAGGGGTGGAAGTTTGTCTGCTCAGGTTTTTCAATAGCTTGGAAGGAGGCTTTTGCTCAGCGAATAATACGTTCACGTTTTCTTCTTTGAGCTCAGCTATTACCGTTGAAATAGTCTTTGGTCTAAGGCTGGAAGAATCACCAAGGAAATCTAATAGACTCAAAGTCTTCAAGCCAAATGCATCTCCGTAATATTCCATCGCTTTGTGCTTAGAAACGATTGTCCTTCGATCAGTAGGAATTGTGGCAACTTGTTTTTGAGTCCATAAGTCGAGATCTTCCAAAATAGAATTAACGGCTTGAGTCCTTTCTTTTAAAACTTTTTTTGTTTCTCTGTCAAAAAAGGAAATTTTCTTATTGATATTTTTAGAAATAACATTTCCCATCTTGATGATGTTATGTGGATCATGCCAGATATGAGGATCTAACCCACCGTGATCATGGTGATGATGATGATCGCCTTCATCTGGAACTTGAGCTATAGGTTCAACATCGTCGCCTGAAATATCTTTAAAGAAATGTTCGTCAGCTTCAAACTCAAACGGCATATGCTCAGTAAAGAATGCATATTTACCAGCTTTTTTGATTTCTACAGTAAATGTTGTGATGTCTTTCTTCTCATTAAATGAAAGAAGATATGCTTTTTCCTGCGCAACAAGTTTGTCATTATTGCGTTTGGTCTCTGAATCTTTGGATCCTAATAATTCTTTAGCAAGCTTTTCTGACGCTTCAATCTCACCAGAGTTGAGAATAACCATTTTCATTGCAGGATCAGCATAGCCTCCATCGACTTTGGCAAAAGACCATTTGTATGTTCCTGCTGAAAGATCAAAAACACCAGCCCATTCAAAAGCTCCTTTTCCATGGCTATCTCCATGATCATCGTGGTCATCGTGATCGTCATGTTTAGCGGCTGAGTGATCATCGTGGTCATCATGATCGTCATGTTTAGCAGCTGAATGATCATCGTGATCGTCATGATGATCGTCTATTTCTATTGCACTTACGCCCACAACAACAGTTAAGGGATTATCTAACCATTTTTTTATTGCAGGGGTCATCTCTGAACCAAGAGTAAAAACTTGTTTTGCACTTTTCAGCGTTTGGGCCTGTCTAGGAGTGATCTTGACATCATGAACATCTTGTTTTCTGTCAATTAAGCAGGCTACGGGCGTTGAGGGTGGTGCAATCGCAGAAACGACATCGCAGACTAATGGCTCTACTGCAACAATTGATTTTGAATTTGCCTTCGCACTCTGATTAATTCCCGACAGTAAAAATGCTCCAGCAAGAAAAGAGCTCTTAAGGACTGTTTTATTGAATATTGATTTGCTCTTGATGGGTTGATTGAACAATTTCGACATTAAATCAAAAATTAACTTATCCAAAAACGATAATCATTTTCATTTGAGATTGGCAAGTATATTATGTTTCTTGTCAGCAAACCCTTTAATTGATGTCTAGTTTGATTGCTGAAAATGTGACATATTCCTATTCCAGTAAAATTAAACCTGCTTTAAGTAAGGTTTCTCTTAAGCTTGAGCCAGGTACATTGACTGCTCTTGTTGGTCCTAATGGTGCTGGAAAGTCCACATTATTAAGTTTGCTGCAAGGGAACAGCAAACCAGATAGAGGAGAAATCACTGTTGGAGGGAAACCATTAATTAATAATCGATCTCAAGTTGCTTTAATGCCTCAACGAGGAAAGTTGAATTGGAATTTTCCTATCACTGTTCAAGGATTAGTTTCATTAGGTCGAGTCAATCATTCGAAATCCACTTGTTGTGAGTTAGAGGCTGCTCTTCAACGTGTTGGAATATCTCATTTAGCAAAAAGGAGACTTGATGCTTTGTCTGGTGGACAGCAACAAAGAGCATTACTTGCAAAAACTTTAATGAATCCAGCCAAAATTTTTCTTCTTGATGAACCTTGCTCTGCCTTAGATCCTCCAGCAAAAGAAGATTTCCTGTTAATCATTCGTCAGCTAGCCGATTCGGGGTTCACTGTTTTTGTTAGTAGTCATGACTGGGGAACATCTTTAAATGCCTATGACAAGGTTGTTGCTTTAGATAAAATTATTTTAGCTTCTGGCAGCCCTAAGGAAGTTCAAGAAAAACTTAGTTCAATTAATTATTTGAGGTGGAAGTTATAGGTTTGATTCGTATTCCAATAATCTTATCCAGCATTGAATTGCTGAGAACAATTTTGGCAGAGACCAAAGTACTCAAGAGTATGAAACAAAAGCTCAAAGTTTTTAGAAGTATTTTCCGACAGATTCATCGTTTTGACCGGACATCCCTTCAAGCGCTTGGTTTCTCCACAGCTTACGCAAGTTAAATGATGAATATCTCTTTCAACTGGCGCATAAAGAACCTCACCGTTGGGAAGATGTCTGGAACGAATTAAACCTTGCTTTACTAGTGCTTGCAGGTTTCTATAGACCGTGGTTAGTCCCATTGCTTTTTCACATTTATGAAGTTGTCTATGCAGCTCTTGTCCACTCAATTCATCACTACATCTCTTAAGTTCATTGAGCAGTTGTTGTTGTCGTTTAGTGATTTCAGGCTTGCGTGTATTCATTAGCAAGATCTTAACTTGATCTCTTTACTGACCATACTGAATCATTGGCTTAATGTCTTTTTTAAATACAAATTGGTGGATAATTTCTCTTCTGATAACGTCCTTTTCAGGAATACTATGCCCTGCTATGGGAACTGTATTGATCACTCATAAAAGGCTTCTTCAAGTTAATTTAATTTCGCATTGTGTGCTGCCAGGTCTTGCTTTGGCTATGGCACTTGGTTTGGATCCTTCTATTGGTGGAGTCATCAGCGGCTTGGTAGGAGCTATTGCAGCAGAGAGCTTGACAAATAAAAAAAATCAAAATTATGAAGCCGTGATGAATACAATTCTTGCTGGTTCGATGGGACTCGGCGTTTTGCTTATACCTTTACTGGGGATCAGGATTGATTTGGAAGCTGTTTTATTTGGAGATTTATTAACTGCAAACCTGAGTGATTTGCTAAGAACTTTGATTGCTTTCTCGGTATTTATTTGCTTGATGCTTTTTGGTTACGACAAGCTTGTTCATATTGGTCTAGATCCAGAAGGAGCTGCTTCAAGTGGAGTGAATGTATCTTTTTTGAATTTGGCTCTTGGTTTTACTACGGCACTTGTCATTGTCAGCTCAATGTCTGCAGTAGGAGTCATTCTCGTGATTGCTTTACTTTCAACTCCAACTTTGTTGGGGTTACAAAAAGCAAGATCTCTATGGATTGCGATGGCTCGATCCTCCGTATTTGGATTAATTTTATCGCTGATAGGGTTTTCGCTGGCTATGATTTTGAATTTGCCTCCTGGACCTTTGATTAGTGTTCTTTGTGTGATTTCATTGATATTGCTACCAAACAATAGATAGATTTATTTTTACTCATATTTTCTTCTAAGAAGAACTTTATGGAGGGATGCTAAGAGATAGATAGGTTTTTAAAGATCAAGAAATCTGAAAATGGTAACGATATGGTTTTGAATTCAATAAAATAAAACTAAATGGATTAATTCCACCCTTCTTTCATTGATTAACTCATGAAGAGAACCCAACTCAATGTGAGTATTGACCCAAAACTCTTAGAGAAGATTAAGGAGAATGCTAGGATTTCAGGAAAATCATTGGTTGGTTTTGTCTCTGATTGCTTTATTAATCAAATAGAGAACCTTCCTGTCGAATCTATAGAGTCTCGATTCCAGTCGATTGAACAAAGACTTCAATCAATAGAGAAGAAAATTGAATTACCAGTTCTTCAATCTAATAAAACTTCAACTTTTACATCTCAGGAACTAAATAATTTTAATGAATTTATTAAGGCTGTTTTTAAAAAAGAGTTGAAAAGGAAGGGATATAAATCAATAAAAGAAGCATGGAATGATTTTATAAATCACATAAACTGTTTTGATCAATGGGATGAAACATGTTCTTTCAGGCTTAAAGAATCTCTTTTTTTTGAACATGGCGACCCTTTAACAAGCGATGAAATTAATCACCTTAAAGATGGAGACATATGTCCTCAACCAATTCGAACAGGCATAATTAATTGGATAAATAATTCAGATAGAGGTCAGTGTTGTTGTTCAGTTAAGAATTTCCCCTCACAGCAACAAATTTGCGAAAAGGGACCAATGCTAGTCGAAGATATATATTCTTAGAGAAATTCACATCAGTTCTCAAATGGTAATGAAATCTAATAGTTGTATTAAAAATTCAATAAGTTGTTTTTGTTCACTGCCTTCCTAATTAGTTAATACAAGAACTATAAATTTTTTATACCTTAAATATTAGTTTTGATTGATATGGGTCGCGCAAGGCATCCACAACTTCCCCATTTTATGGACACCAACGCAACCGAGTTTTTTGGCTTCGATTTCTGCCTGAGATTTAGTTGGATAAGCATATATATTTTTTGAAGAAGGAGAATTTGAACGATTTATTGATTCATGAATTGCATTATTCTCTGGACTCCATACTTTTAGCCCCATAGTTGTTATTCCTGCAGAAAATATACCCATTCCTACTATTGAGGCATTAGCGACTCCCATAGCTACTACGCCAATAGAAACGACACCCATGGGAACAATCCCAATGGTAATAATTCCCATGGGAACAATTCCAATGGATATAAATCCGAGTGGTGCTATCCCAAATGCAATTTTTTTTGGTTTGCTTCCGCAATGAGAAGGACCTTCGGAATTTTTCTGAACGGTACTATTTGAATTTGTCATTATCTAAAAATAAACTAATGATGGTGGTGCAAATCATGAGGTTCATGATTTCCTGCGTCTTGATGATCTGCGTGATTTTTGCAAGGCATCCATTTATCTCCCATTTTATGAGCTCCGGTGCAATTGAAATCTTTTGCTGCTTTTTCGGCTTCTGCTTTCGTTTCAAAAAGTGCAGGAGTCCCGTTTGTCTGAGATTCAACTGAGCATCCCATCAGTGAAAATGATATGGAAATAATGAAAGTGGTGAAAATAGAACTGAGATTGCTCATCTTTCTAGGCTTATCTAGTTTTTCTAGT
>QCHH01000021.1 GCA_003279585.1 Prochlorococcus sp. AG-402-A08
GTTTATAAAATATTGATAATATTTTGCTGCTTCTTGAATCTTTCCTTGTGAATGAAACTTGAATGCTTGATTGATTATTTGTTTTTTAGAAGTTTTATAAGAAGTATTAGTAGTAATAGAGATGTTTTCTTTCATGTCTTCTAAATCAAATGGAACATTGAATATTTTTACTTCAGTGACTTTTGTCTTTCGTTCTCCTTCTTGACTAGAACCACCCATCTTCTCTTATCTTTTTTCTCTTTTGCTTTTTCCGATTTTACTACTAATTTCAATCCTTATTAATTCTTTCTGCTTATCAACGACCCAAGCAATTGCTGATTGTGCTGCCTTACGAGGGTCATCAGTACCAGTTGAATATGAAAATGCTCTCCTTTTCTTACCTTTGGGAACCACTCTTGGATCTTCTTCTTCATGTGGCAACCAGTCAGCAAAAATATTTGGCGAATTAGTTTGCTTCTTCAAAAAAAGGTTATTTGGATATGAAATTCTTGCACCAACTCCAAGTGCTGCCCTGTTGTCATGGACATTTATTCTCTTCCATTTTGCTGGCAGCGACTTACCGACCACGACGAGAACCTTTCCTAATAATAAAGATGGACTACAGTGGACTTAGATTAGCACCTCTGGTCGGTAAGTAGTCGGTAAGTTCGCTTACCAGGACAAGCAATCACCAGTCATAGTCTGGTTTATTCACGCTTCGTACCCTGTTCAAATCTGGGTTCTGGCACCATTCAAATAGGAACATTTGAATATTAAAAAGCACCTCTAACAAGGTGCTTTTTAATACCTATAAAAGTGTTAGTAATACTTTTAATATTTTTAGTTACACGTCTATTCTTTGGAAATGAAAGGCATTTAAGTCATGAGTTAGTAAGTAGAGCGATCCTAATTATTACAAAACTGCATAAGAGTTGATACTAGAAGCTAAAAAATTAAAAGATCATTTCAATCTGAGTTAGCATAAATGAAATTAGTAGTTAAGAGATGATGACCCTTTTACTAGGAGTTCAAAGTACATTTGATCTATCCAAAGTAGATTTCTCCTCAGGTCTAGGTATAAATTCACCTGATCTTGCTGGCATAACATTTTTAATGGTTATTTTTGCAGGGGTTTTAGCTTTGAGACTGGGAACAACTCTTAGAGACTCCTGATTGCCAAAAGCACTACAAGTTAAAATTTTTAAAGTTGATTATTTTAAAGACCAAATAATTAATTTGCCTAAACCATTCATAAGATTAGATAATTCTAATTTCGATTTCTTCGAAATAAGTTCACGAGTAAAATGAATACTATAATAATTAAGACTAAAAAATCATTTATATCTGGCATAATCAATAGCTGATATTCAAATATATTTTATACAATAATCTTAATTTATGTTGGTTTTTATATCATTTATCTCCAAATGAATAGTTAGATTATAAAGCAGAAATCCTACTGAGATAAGCTTTAACGAGCAAAATAAAAATGATTAACTATATTACCATTTTTAATATGCCATTAAGGAGCTAATATGAATTAAACATTTTTTCTTTTCTTATGAATTTAGAGGCCTCTGGTGAAAATTTATATAATAATGCCGATAGTTTTGCAATGGCATTTGATGCTGCATGGAAGGATTGTAATCTAGAAAATAATAAAGATATCAAAATCGATGAAAAGATTGAAATAACTTTTGAGAAGATTAAAAATCATCCTTTTCTAATTTCAAATCCAATCCAATCAAAAAATGTTGCTCTCTTCAGAATTAAATTATTAGGATTAGTCTAATTTTTAATAATCAGAAAAAATTTAAACCCATTCTTCAAAAAGTATTTTTAAAATAATCTAGGTACCATTCAGAAAACAATTTAATACCCTTCTCTATAGATGTTGTGGGTTTGTATTCTACCCATGAATTAAGCAAGTCCATCCTCGCAGCAGTTGAAACAACATCTCCTGGTTGCATAGGTTGAAAATTCTTTATAGCTTTCTTTCCTAAATTCTTCTCTAATAACTCTATAAAATATGTTAGTTGAGTTGGTCGTGAATTACCTATATTAAAAATCCTAAAAGGAGCAGATGAAGTTGAAGGGTTAGGAATAAGAGGATTAAAATCATCATCAATACTTGCTTTCTTGAAGCAACAACGAATTATCCCCTTTACCACATCATCGATATAAGTAAAATCTCTCTGCATTTTACCGTAATTAAATATTTGAATTGGCTCATTATTTAAAATTGATCTCGCAAAAATCATTGGAGCCATATCTGGTCTTCCCCATGGACCATAAACGGTAAAGAATCGAAGACCTGTTGTTGGCAAGTCATACAAGTGGCTATAGGCATGAGCCATTAATTCATTAGATTTCTTAGTAGCCGCATACAAACTAACTGGATGATTTACTGCTTGTTCTTCACAGAAAGGAAGATTTTTATTGCCACCATAAACAGAACTGCTAGATGCATAAATCAAATGAGGAATCTTATTCTGCCTACATCCTTCAAGAACATTTGCAAAACCCACCAAATTACTTTGTATATATGCAGCAGGATTTGTTATTGAATAACGAACACCAGCCTGCGCGGCGAGATGAACAAAAACTTGTGGATTGTATCTATTAATTATGTCTTGTAATACTTTACTATCTTCTACAGAAATCTCATGAAAAAACCATTCTCCATTTTTCGTGGAAATTTTCTCAATTTCAATCAATCTAGACTTTTTTAAGGAAGTAGAATAATAGTCATTTAAATTATCAATACCTATAACTTTAAAATCCAAAACAAGAAGAGATTTAACTAAAGCCGCACCAATAAAACCTGCGGCACCTGTTACGATAATTGTCTCATTACTTGCCTTTGAATTCATGAGTTTATTATAAAATAATCAATATGATATTATCATTATAATATCATATTGATTAACTTTTTATATTGAAAATAGATAAGTACTTATTTAGTTTTTGCAAAGTTTAATTTCTTTTCAAAATACTCTCTTGTAATTGCTAATCCTTCTTCAAACATTATTTTTGGTCCCCAATTTAATTCTTTTCGTGCAAGGTGAATTGAAGGTTTTCTTCTCGAAGGATCATCCTCTAGTTCTTTTAAAAATTTGAGATTTACTTTCTGAATTGATGTATTTCTAATGAAGTTAGTTATCTCAAGAATAGATAATTCTTCAGGATTACCTAAATTCATAGGTCCTATATTTGAAGAATTCATGAATAAAGTTAAACCATCTATCAAATCATCAACAAAACAAAAGCTTCTGGTTTGACTACCATTGCCATAAATAGTTAAGTCCTTTCCATGTATTGATTGAACTAATAAGTTGCTAATAAGTCTTCCATCATTTAATAACATTCTAGGACCATAGGTATTAAATATTCTAGCAATTCTTATTTCTACATCATGCATTCTCATATAGTCAAAACATAATGATTCGGCAACACGTTTACCCTCATCATAGCAACTACGTATTCCTATAGGATTTACATTGCCGTTATATTTTTCAGGTTGAGGGTGTATTTCGGGATTTCCATAAACCTCACTAGTGCTTGCGAATAATATTCGAGCTCCAACTCTCCTAGCTAATCCAAGCATATTGTAAGTCCCGAGGAAGCTCGTTTTAGCTGTTTTAATAGGATTAAATTGATAATGAATTGGAGAAGCTGGACAAGCTAAATGCCATATCCTATCAACATCTAGCTTGATGGGCTCGGTAACATCATGATGTATGAGTTCAAAAGATGGATGACCAATCCAATTTTCAATATTTTCTTTACTCCCGGTAAAAAAATTATCCAGACATATAACTTTTTCTCCTGATTTCATTAAGCGGTCAACCAAATGAGAACCGACAAAACCAGCTCCTCCAGTCACCAAGTTTTTTATAGGAGATTTGGCCATCAAATTTAAAGCTTCAATATTTTATTTTAGTTTCGTGGCAAAAATCATAAAATTGATTAATTTTAAGTCAAGTAAATCTTTATGGATTAACTAAATAAACACTTTTTAAATAGGATAATTAAATTAGAAATCTTTTAAGAGCTTATCCTCTACAACCAGGAGTTTAATTTGAAAAAAGAAAAATTAAAAAAGTCGCTTACTATTGCATTATTCACAGCTGGTTTTATTTTACTTGTCTTCTTAATTCAGACTTATGGAATAGAACCATTAAGAAGTGCAGTTAAAGAAATGGGCATTTGGGCACCTCTGGGAATTCTTATACTTCGAGGAATAAGCGTAATTCTTCCAGCATTGCCTAGCTCAGTTTATTCACTTTTAGCTGGATCATTACTTGGTTTCAAAACAGGCTATCTAACTATATTTATATCTGACCTAATTTTTTGCCAGTTAGCATTTTTTATAGCTAGAAATTTTGGGCGTGCTCCTGTTCGAAAATTAGTTGGCGTAAAAGCCATGAAAAGAATTGAGGGCTTTAATCAAAATCAACTAGAAGGAAATTTCTTTCTAATGACTGGACTACTAATGACTGGGCTTTTTGATTTTTTAAGCTACGCACTAGGAATAGGGGGAACACGTTGGAGGCTTTTCACGCCCGCTCTAATAATCAGTTTATTAATCAGTGATTCAATTATTGTTGCTGTTGGAGCAGGCGTAAGTCAGGGAGCAGGACTAATGCTTGGAGGAGCTTTACTTGGAATGTTTGCACTAGCAACCATTGCTGGATTTAATAAAAACAGAGTTTCAGGAAGTCAACCGAAAAGCCAATGAATTCCTAACAAGTATTAAGAAATTAAAAAATATAGATAACTAAAAAGAAAAAATTTATATTTATTCTATTTATATTGTTAGACTTACTTAATACTAAATATTGATATGTCAAGTATCCCATATAAAGCACTCAGAATAGGAGCGGAAGCTATTAATAAAAATCCAGTTAAGTATAATAAAAGTAGAGTATCTGGAAGTAAAAAAACAACCTACGGATTACATATAAGAGGAGCATCGATGCCAGGAGAAAAAGAAAAATTCACAGTCACATCTAAAACCAAGCCGAAACAATTCGAAAACTTAATTCATAACAAAGTTATGAGCAGTTACAGAAGAGATAAGATTGAAAGTTATAACTACAAAATACTAAATAAAGAAAATGCAGAAATCAATATTCTTCAAATCAATGAATTTGTTCCTAATGATGATGATTCATTACTTGTAGCAATCAATGCATTATATAAAAACATCTTTGGAAACTTATCTTTAATGCAATCTGAGCGTCCAATCGATATTGAAAGAAAACTAAGGAATGGTGATATTACAGTAAGAGAATTTACAAGAAAAATTTGTAAATCAACTATCTATAGAAATTTCTACTTTGATAGTATTAGCCAATATAAATCTATCAAGTTAAGATACAAACATATTCTTGGTAGGCCCATCATAAGTCAAACCGAAGTGTCGCACAGTACTAATATATTAAATAATCTCGGTTTTGAAGCTCATATTGATTTTCTAATAGATTCTGATGAATATAATAATGTTTTTGGTGAAGATGTAGTTCCATATATGAGGTCTTGGAATTCTCCAATTGGTTTTCAAACAAAAAGTTTTCTAGAAACTTCATCCATAACAAAATCTTTTGCTACTAGCGACATTTGTGAAATTATTTAATTGTCTAAAAATAAATTATTAATCCCAACTCAAGTAAAGTAGATGAATATTGATGAGTTTTTCTTAAAAAGCGTTGGGGAATGGAACTCAATGAGAAGCGGGCATTCACTAGCATTTCAAGAGTTTGAAGAAATAAGAAGTACAATAAAAATAGTTCCTTCTAAAAGCAACGACTCTAGAGTAATTAAATTTTTAAAAGATAATTTAATTACTACTAATGCAGTAAATAAAGCATTCCTAATTAATTGGGAAACAAAAAGTGAATGGGGTGAGGAGATTCAAAAAGAAAACTCTTCTGGAGAAAGTATACTCATTCCTATAGAAATCTCTAAAACAGAAGGAAAGATAATTAGGAGCGTTGGATACACCGAGGCAGTTCAAGTAATTTCATTGTATAAAATTCTTGATGATGGAACTCTAATTATTTATTCAGACTATAGTCATATTTGTACAGAAGAAAGAATATGGTTTGTCTCAAACAATTTAAGAAGTAGATCTTCTGTTACAAGAGCAATAGATTCATTAGCTATCCTACAAACCTCTTACGCATCTGAAATACGTTCTATAAAAAAATAAATTATATCTCAAAAATGAGAAAAAAAACTTTACTAGAATTTGCAAAGATAGTTTCAGGCGTATTTAGTAATAAGGAACAAGCATTAGATAATCCAAAAAACTTTGCACATATTCAAATACATATTCGGCCATTATTTTTTACAACTTATAAATGTCTTGCGTTTTATTCAGAACAGAGATATCAACACGATATATGGAATCCATATAGACAGTCTATAAATAAATTATCCCAAGAAAAAGAAGTTTTTATTTTAAATAATCATAAGATTGAAAATAAAGAAAGATTTACTGGTGGTGCTTTAGATATATCTCTTCTAGATAACTTATCTAAATATAAGTTATATAAAAAGACTGGTTGTTCTATGCATTTTAGAGAAACAAGCCCAGGGGATTTTTCAGGAACTTTAGAACCAGGCTGTAGTTGCTATATACAATATGGGAAATATAAGACTTATGTAAAAAGTGAAGTGAGAGTTAATAAAAAATATCTTATTTCTGAAGATTCTGGATATGAAGTAGAAACTAATAAAAAAATTTGGGGATCGGATTTTGGGGCATTAATATTTAAAAAAATAGAAAACTTTGATTATTTTATAGATGAGAATTGGAGATAGAGCTTGAATATATCTTTACTATGAACATATTTCCTTTGCTTTTAATCTCACAAATCTGTTACTGTCCTTCAAAAATAGTTTAGCAAAATCTTTTTTAATATGTATTTGCTTATTTTGTAATACAAGTAAGGCAGTATATCTATTTTTCCAATAAGGTGTATATCTATCATCGGAGAATTGATTTATATTATTATAGAATTTAGTATCATTTAAACAGCCCAAAATTTGTATTGCTGAAGATTTAAATTTCATATAATTAGACCAATTATCCGATAATAAAAATTCTACTTTCTCTAAAAGTGATTGATCATATAATTGCTTAGATAATAATATTTTATATGTATTTATAAAGAAATATATTGCTCCATAATCTGATTTTGCTCTATCCCAATTGTTATTTAGGTAATACAAAACTTCATCTGAGGGGAATTTTTCTAACTCCTTCATTGATTGATAACATCTATTAAAGTCTGTATGAAATAGTTGGTCTATCAAAAAAACTAAATCTTTCTTAAAATTTTTAATTTTTAAGGTATTAATTTTTTTTGGATCATCAATAATGACTGAATCTATACAATTAACGAGATTTATATTTTTCCAAAATACTACATCACCAATCCAAAGAGATTCTATTGCCTGTAATTTAAATGATGGAGAGATTGGGGCCTTGATTAAAGAAGGTAAAACAGATAAGTGACCAGCATTTATAATATCTTGAACTGCACAATGTCTATCATTTTGATTAGATAGACTCAATAAATCCTTCAAATCATTTAGCTTATCCTCTTCGCCACACAGTTTTATTAATGCAGCAAGAGAGGCCCCTTTAACTCCATTTGAGGATTGCGTGTCCGTTGCTAATGATCTTATCTTATCTATTTCTTTCTTAACTCCTAAATTAGTTAAGGTTTGTATTACTACTCTTTTGTTATTAAATTTCTTATATAATATTTCACAAATGACATTAATAATATCATTGTCATCACATTTAAGTTTACCTAATGACCAAATAGCGGTCTCAACGAGATAATCATCATCATTTTTTAGAAAATCTGCAATAATTGGTATAGCTCTTTTACAACCAAAAATAGCAAGTACTTCTATAGCTTTTCTTTTTGCTATCTTATATTCAAGTTTTTCGTAGTCAAATTTAATAAATTCAAGAAGTATAATTTCAGATTCTTCGCATGGGTAATTTGCTAATTGGAATACAGCTTTATAATAATCTGCTAAAATCTTAACTTCAGAAATTGGTTTTCTAAGAATATTGATAGCATCTCTTTTATTGATTTTAGGTAGATTATTAAATGGATTGGATTTCACTTGAAATTAAAGGATCTTTATTTAATGGATAAGCTGTGAGCATTATATTCATATTAAATATAAAAGGATATTATTTATGAAAATACATGTAATAACATTGCAGCGAATACTTTAATCTAGATTATATAAGAAGCTTTCAAGTCGATAAAAAAAGTGGATAGTTCCTCGAAAAATAAACTAACAACAAAAAAAGAGATTTCAAATCCCCGAAGTAGCAAAAAAAACATAAGAAGTAAGAAGAAATCAATTCAAAACGACATCACGTTGTTAATAGAAGGTCTTAACGATGAAAATGGTTTAGTCAGAAGAAGTCATGCAAAAGATTTAGCTCAAATAGGTCCAGCCGCTTTACCTGAATTAATTAATGCTCTTCTTAATAGTAAAAACGTAATACAAAGAAGAGCAGCGGCCAAGACTCTAAAGTTAGTTGGAGATCCAGCCGCTTTACCTCATTTAATAAAAGCACTTACCAATGATTCAGATTCTGTAGTGCAATGCTCAGCCGCTGGTGCAATTGCAATTTTCGGCGAGGCTGCTGTAAATCACCTAATCATTGTCTTAGAGAGCCAAGGTCATACAGAAATGCAATATGGTCTTGCAGCTTGGTGTTTAGAATTTATTGGAGCCAAAGCACCAAATGCAATAAAAAGAGCGGCTAAATCAAAAAACACCAATGTTAAATCAGCTGCGATTTCAGCACTTGAAGATCACATTAGACAGTCGCAAGACCATGAAGCAATTCAGTTAGTTGAAAGTGCTATTAATGATACTGCTGAAAATGTTCAGATTGAAGCTATTAAATTAGTTGGTAAATTATATAGAATAGAATCATTTATTCCTACCTTAATATCAAAACTAACAATCAAAAATGAAAATATTAGAAAAGCTACTGTAATGTCATTGATGCAACTTGATATTAACGAAGCTATCAGCCCTCTAAAAGACCTCCTTAAGATTGAGAAAGATAAAAATGTTAGAGCAGTAATTAAATTAGCTATAAAAAAAATCGATAACTAAAAGAGTTAAATAACAAAATAAAGTATCAATTCATTTTATCTCTTAAAATATCTTCTTTTATCATTGGATCAATAGATTTATCATTTAATAATTCATAGAACAAATCATCAACAGTCTGGTCTTTCATTTCTAAAAGAGCACTAATAGAAGCTTTAGCTCTTAATAAGTTTTGATCTCTAGAAGTTTTGATCAAAATATTTCTTCCAGTTCTGCCTAATTGCCTCAAAAGACAAATGGAGGTCAATATCATAGCAGGATCATCATCCTTAAGTCCTGAATCTACTACTAACATCTCCTCCTGAGTTAATTCTTCTAAATTAAAGTTAACAACAACTTTGATCATCGTTTTAAGGCAGCTTACTTTAACAATTGTATTGTTAGTATCCATATATAATGGAACGATTGATCTTAAAGTTTTTTTTCCAAGCATACCCAAAGCTAATATTGATTTTCTTCTTATAGATAAATTTTCTTCTTCAAGATTAGCTAAAAGATTATCCATAAATTTAACTTGAAATTCTTTTTTTAAAATCAAAAATGCTTGAGAATTAATATTTGGATTTGGATGTAAAAAATCTTGATAAAGTTCTATATATTTATTTGAATCCCAGGAATTAATCATTATGATTTCAAATTATTAGTTAAAACCATAACAATATTGTAATTAAATTAATTTATTTTTTATGCAAGTGCGTTTATTAAATAATCCAATAATCCTTTGAATTCTGTTTCGGCTTGCTGACTCATAACATCATTTATTTTAATTTCATCTCGAATAAAAATAAATGCTTCTATATATGCAGCTGTTGGTAGTAACTGGATACGAATAATTTCTCTCATACCTGATATTCCCCATTCATCTAAGGGACCAGTGCCACCTGTGACTAAGCAATAATTAATCAGACGCAAGTAATGATGAATATCTCTCACGCACTTATCTTTATTAGCCTGCTCATATGAGCCATTTTGATAAACAGCATCAACGGCAAGATTGGTAAATTTATCAAGGCAAGAAGCAAGTTTTTCTGCAGCCTCTAGACGAGCTTTTGCCCGATCAAAAGAACCTTTCACAGACTCAAAGTCGCTCATACTGGGAAATCTTCCAGCGGCATCAGCTGCGCTAACAACGGTTGTAACTGCAGATTTCATAGTGAATTTATAAGAGTTGGTTGGAAGTGCTTTAAAAGAGGGATTAAATTAAAGTTGAACGTTCAACTCAAAGCCTCTATTACAAGGTCAAAATAGGATGCTGCCTCCGCTGCGATATCTTTACATTGTGCTCCTGATCCAGAATTAATTCCCTTAAACATTTTTCTTCCAGTATTTGTCTCAGTCATAATTGCAACTGTAGCAATTTTCATTATTTCAACTGCCCGAATAGCATTAGAAGTTGGGACTCCAAGAGCCAAATAAGTTTCTTTTAAACCATTGAGACATCTATCTTCAAGAACAGAAGGATCCCCAGCAAGGAGTGCGTAGCTTACATATCTCAAAATAATTTCTCCATCCCTTAAGCAAGCAGCCATTCGACGAGTGGGATAACAATGTCCCCCTGGCTGAGTTAGTCCAGTATTTTCACAAACCATTCCTGCTACTGCATCTGCAGCTATGCAAGAAACATTTTGAGTTATTGCAAGGGTTGCATCAATTCTTTTATTTGCATCTGCTACGTACTTTCTTAAATCTGCAAGATCCTCACTTCCAATTGCTGCACCTTTCGCGTCAGCACTTACAACTGTTCTAGAGAACGCATCAAGCATCTTTTTACTACCTAGGCTCTAAAAGTAAAAAAGTTAAATAAGTAATGATTTACTAGTCATTACTTATTTAACTTAAGACTTACAGTCAAATTTCAATGAAAGTTAGCTCAGAACGCAATGCTTCTTAACTGTAAAAAGAATTTTTACTAAAATCATTCATAGAGTTATCTCAAAAAGCTTATAAGCAAAGGGTATATCACTAATTTGAGCTATTGTCTGGATAAAAAATGCAAAGTCCTACAGAAAAAGAGCTAGAAGAATCAATCAAGGAACTAAACGAGTATAAAAATCGTTTAGAAAAAGAGTTGGTAACTATTTCAAATAAGCTAAAAATGCCTCAGACAAAAATCAACTCAATTGTCAACTCTCATTCAGAGCTTAATCAAATAAAAACAATACTTTCCAAACTAAATAAACAAAAAAATGTGAGTTCTAACTTAATAAAATAACATTATTTTACCTACTTAGAATAATATAAAATTATCTTTATTACTATGGATAAAACTAAATTAAAATTAATGTATTTTCAGTCTTTAAAATGAAAAAATCAAACAATATATTTTTAAATGGATTAAACCAAGCTCAGTCTCAAGCAGTTGACCATTTTCATGGTCCATTATTGGTTATAGCAGGGGCAGGAAGTGGAAAGACTAGAGCACTTACGCATCGAATTGCACATTTAATTATTGAATATAAAGTTGATCCAAGCTCTATTCTTGCAGTTACTTTTACAAATAAAGCTGCAAGAGAAATGAAAGATAGACTTGAATTACTTTTAGCAAAAAGTTTAGCAAATGTCATTCATGGAAAGCCTTGGTCTGCCTTACTAGTAGCTGAACAAAGACAAATTCGTAATCGTATATATCGTGAAATAAGTCGTGAATTATGGATAGGAACTTTTCACGCTTTATTTGCAAGATTATTACGCTTTGATATTGACAAGTTCAAAGATCCTGAAGGATTGACATGGACTAGACAATTTTCAATATACGATGAAACAGATGCACAAAGTCTTATCAAAGAGATAGTTACACAAGACTTACAATTAGACCCTAAAAGATTTGAGCCCAAAAAAGTCCGCTGGGCAATCAGTAATGCCAAAAATCAATGTTTGCTTCCTGATGAGTTGTTAAAGAGTCAAGAGGGACAGAGAGGTAAATTAGTTGCTGAAACTTATAGACTTTATAGGAAAGCTTTAGCTGCTAATAATGCATTAGATTTTGACGACCTTCTTTTAATACCTGTTCAATTACTACAACAAAATGAAAACATTAGAACTTATTGGCACAATCGTTTTAAACATGTTTTAGTCGATGAATATCAAGATACTAATTGGACCCAATACGAATTAATTAAACAATTGGTTACCAATGGCAAAGATCCATCTTCTTTTAAAGATTGGAATAATCGATCAGTTTTTGTTGTTGGCGATGCAGATCAAAGTATTTACAGCTTTAGAGCTGCGGACTTTAGGATATTAATGGGATTTCAAGAGGACTTTGGGAATAAAAGCAAAGACAATCCAAATGATTCAACTCTAGTAAAACTTGAAGAAAATTATAGGTCAACCTCTACCATTCTCGAAGCAGCCAATTCACTAATTTCCAACAATAAAGAAAGAATAGATAAAGTTCTTAGAGCAACTAGGGGAAAAGGTGAGCCTATTAAATTAACAAGGTGTGACGATGAGATATCAGAGGCAGAAGCAGTTGTTCATAGGCTAAGAATTTTAGATGCCTCGAATCCAGAATTAAATTGGGGAGATATGGCTATTCTTTATAGAACTAATGCTCAATCAAGAGCGATTGAGGACTCTTTGGTCCGCTGGAGTATTCCATACATTGTGGTTGGAGGATTGCGTTTTTATGATCGAAGAGAAATTAAAGATCTACTAGCTTATTTAAGACTTTTAATTAATCCATCTGACAGTGTCAGTCTTCTAAGAGTTTTAAACGTTCCTAAAAGAGGAATTGGTAAAACAACAGTTCAAAGATTGAATGACGCTGCTAGTCAGTTAAAAATACCTCTTTGGGAAGTTGTAAATGACCCAGAAGCTGTCAGATCACTTGCAGGAAGGTCAGCCAAAGGTCTTTTGATTTTTAGTGAGCTTATCAATGAATTACAAAGTCATCTTCTTTCTTCAAGTCCAGCCGAGCTAGTTCAATTAGTTTTAGAAAAAAGTGGCTACTTAAGTGAATTAATTGCGATAGGAACAGATGAGGCGGAAGAAAGAAGGCGCAATCTTCAAGAATTAGTTAATGCCGCTTTGCAATATCAGGAAGAAAGTGAAGATGCAAATTTAGAAGACTTTTTATCAACTGCTGCTTTATCAAGCGATGCCGATAATAAAGACACTGCTTCAAATCGAGTCACATTAATGACTCTGCACAGCAGTAAAGGTTTGGAATTCCCTATTGTTTGTCTCTTGGGAATGGAGCAAGGCTTATTCCCAAGCTACAGATCACTTGATGATCCATCTTCCTTAGAGGAAGAAAGGCGACTTTGTTACGTAGGACTTACTAGAGCAAAAGAAAAACTATTTCTTTTTCATGCATCTGAGAGAAGAATGTGGGGAGGGATGAGAGAACCTGCTATCGCATCTATATTTCTCTCCGAGATACCAGAAGAGCTTGTTGAAGGCGATATCCCACTATCTGGAGGGGCTTCATTGAGAAGAGAGAAAAATCTAGATAGACTTACTAGAATTGATCGCGAAAGTATTACAAAGTCCTTTCCTAGTGAAGCTGGAAATGGAGTAAGAAAAACATATTCTGGTCCTTCTCCAGGGAAGAGATGGTCAGTTAACGATAGAGTCGAACATTCTTCATTTGGAGAAGGAAAAATCACACATGTTTTTGGTTCAGGAGAAAAAATCTCACTCGCTATAAAATTCCCAGGTATGGGACCAAAAATATTAGACCCAAGATTAGCTCCATTGAAATTAATAGATGAGTAAAATCTAATCAAAGAATGTTAATTAAATAAAATCATATTTTTCATGGAATTATTTGATAAATCTACAATTGAAAAAGAGATCAAAGAATTACCCAGTGGAATTCTAACTATTCTTTTTGATGCAGCAGTCTCAGTTAATATAACTTCTATTGCAATAGTTGGAGGAGTTGTAAGAGACTTAATAACAAAATCCAAAAATCAAAATTATAAAATCATCTTCAATGATCTAGATTTAATCATTGAAGGGGAGACATCAACCTATGTAGAAGAATTGCAAAAAGTTCTAGGAGCAGAAAGAATAAAAGTCATACGCAATAATAAAACTTATAAAACGTCAGAAGTAATAATTGATGGAACAAAAGTTGATATTGCATCTGCTCGTGAAGAAACCTATCCTATACCTGGAGAAAATCCAATAGTCGAATTATCTACAATCAAAAAAGATCTACCAAGAAGAGATTTTAATATAAATGCAATGGCAATCGAACTCAAAAATAATAGACTAATTGATTTATTTTCAGGATTAGATGCAATTGAAAACAAAAAAATAGACTTTCTCCACCAATCAAGTGTTTTAGAAGACCCAACTAGAATTATTAGATCTTCTCGCTATTCTGCAAAATTAGATTTCCATCTATCAGATCAAGCCTTAAAACAAATAAAAGATACAATCGATATTTGGCCTTGGAATTGGCATATTGAAGATAATACTGATTTAGCACCTTCAGCATTATCAATAAGACTAAAAATGGAACTAGAATTACTTTTAAAAAGTAAATATTGGAAGAATGCATTAAAAAATTTACAAACCTGTGAAGGACTAAAAATAGTTGATTCAAAGTTACAGTATGATACGCGTCTCATTGAGAAAATTTTCATTGCAAAGAAGTCAAATATTGAACCCTTAACAGCATTAGTTTATGAATCTAATAACCCTATCTCTCTAGCAAATAGATTACATTTAAATCAACAACAAAAAGAAATCATAGAAGGAGCATGTCGATTAAATAAATCACTCAGAGATATAAAAACTAATGATTTCTATAAAAATTGGCCTCCATCGAAGTGGACCACTACTCTAGAGGAAATAAATGTTAATGAATCCTCTTTCATACTTGAAATATGTAGAGAAAACTCTCTAAAAGAATATTTAAAATCTTGGCTATTTAATTGGAAGCATATAGAGTCTCCAATCAAAGGAGATGATTTAATAGCCAAAGGTTGGGAACCTGGAGAAAAAATAGGAATAGAAATAAAACGGCAAAGAATGAAATTAATTGATGAAACAACTATTTTCTAAATAGTTTTAAAAGTATTTATTAAGAAATAAATCCTATTTTTATCCAAGGCCCTTGTTTTATAAGTTTTTCTGAATAAATAGATGAGCAACTAACAACTAAAGGGCCACAAGTTTGTGGGTCTACTAGAATTTTCCGCATAGTGCTATAAAACAATCCATTTGAGTTAAAATTATCTGAAATCAGTTCAAATCTTAAGTTTTTATCTCCTTCAATATTTTTTAAAAAAATTTCATTTGAAGGAGCCAAAGTACTTTCAAATCCAATATCTACAAGTTCTTTAACACCATCATATACTGGTATATTATCTAGATCAAGAGTGATTTTTAAGGGATCCAAATTCATCTTTAATTGATAGCTATTTGACGATTCCAACATTTCAGATAAATGACCTAGCAAACCAAAACCAGTTATATCAGTACATGCATTAATAATTTTTGAGTTTGGATATATATTTTTTAATTGATTAATATAATTGACAATATGATGCTGACTTTCATTCATTTTTCTTAAAACAGAATCAAGTATATAAGGCTTTACTTGTCCATTCATAAATGCAGAAAATATTATTCCTGTTCCCAAAGGACGACTAATTAGAATTTGGTCTCCCTTTTTCATTCCTCCCTTAGACCAAAAATATTTTTTATCATCAACGATTCCGTTTACTGTTAACGAGCTTTCAATTCCTAGAGAGAAAGGCTCTTCAGAGATTTTTCTTGATTCTAATGTATGCCCACCTATAAGTTTTGCTCCCTGAATAGTTAAAGCAGAATTAATGCCCTCCAATACTTGAAATAACAACTCTTGCTGTAAATCATTAGATAAGGATGGCAAGTTCACAACAGTTTGTGCAGAGACCACAGATCCTCCGCATGCCCAAATATCAGAGCAAGAATGAAAAGCTAACAGCCTGCCATTCAGCCATGGATCACTAATTAATGAAGGGAATCCATCGACACTTTGTATCAAAGTCTTGCTAGAGTTTAATAAACCTATATCAATAGAATCATCTTTTGAAGATTCTATTAAATCTAATTTTTGTAAAGCTGAAGTTAATGGATTATAAGCTAATTTTGCTGCACAACCTCTACATTTAATCATCTCATTTTTATCAAATATTTCTGAATACATATCTTTAATAAGATAAAATTTAGAGACAAATTTTTTATCAATTGATTCTTTCAATCTTGATAGGAAAGTAAAAGGGCCAATCATCAATTGCCCCCAAGAAATAAAAGCTTTAGATTCCTTATCACTAGAATTTATATCTAAAAGTTGTATTGCTTTTACTTGAGGTTTCCATTTCTTAAGTTTCAAACCTTTGCTTATATTCTCTAAATTCTTAGCCAGTGGCGTGGCTGAACGAACTGCCCATACTCCAGAAGAAGGGCGGGGATGATCTTTAATAACTGCACAATCTCCTACAGCAAACAACTCTGGATAATTAAAAACTTGAAAAGTATTTTTTGTTAATATCCTCTCATCTTTATTTATAGCAAAACCACTATCCTTTATCCACTCAAATGATTTATTACCAGTACATATTAATTTTGGATATAAAATAGATTGATCTTTTTCTGTTATTTGAATCTTTAAATCTTTTAATTTTTTAAATAGATTTTTACTGAGTTTTCTGGCTGATTTAACTTTTAATATAATAGATCTTTTTGACCATCTTTTCCTTAAAGAAAAAGCTATTTCTATTCCAGCGAATCCACCACCAATAATTACAAACGGTTCTGCAGAAGGATCATCTTTGTGGATATCTTGATCGACAATAAATTTATAGGATTCAGAAAAAGGTTTAATTGGAACAGCTAAATCTCTATCTCCTCCTCCAATTAAAGATTTAAAATTTAAGTTAGTTTTTGCTCCTATATTCAGAGATAATAAAGAATATTCAATCTCTGGACGTCCTGCTAAAAGTAATTTTTTTTTCTTAGGGTCAATCCCCTCAATTTCCGCCAAAACAAATGATACCCCTGCTTTTGAAGCAAGGCTCCTTAAATCAATTAGTATTTCATCAAGATTGTATTTACCTGCCAGGACACCTGGAAACATCCCAGAATAAATGGTTGTACTTGCTTTATTTACTAAAGTAATCATTCCAGATGGCTTCAATTTTGGATTCATCGCCCACCTGAGCAACACAAGGGCATGCGTATGCCCACCACCAGCTAGAACAAGATGATCACTGAACATGATTTTTTGAATATTTCTGGAACACAATCAGATGCCTATGATTTCAAAAAAGCAAGATTAGGAATTATTGGAGGAAGCGGACTATATAGGATTGAAAATCTTAAAAATTTAGTCGAATTAAGCATAGACACTCCCTATGGAAAACCTTCTAATAAGTTACTCATAGGCAATCTATTTGGAATAGAGATTGTTTTTCTAGCTCGCCATGGAGAGAAACATACTTTAAACCCAAGCGAAATTCCATATAAAGCAAATATTTGGGCTATGCGCTCTCTAGATGTGAGATGGTTAATATCGGCATCAGCTGTGGGTTCGTTAAAAGAAAATATCAAACCTTGCGACATTGTTATTCCTGATCAATTTATTGATCGAACTCATCAAAGACCATTGACTTTTTTCAACAATGGAGTTGTAGCTCACATAAGCATGGCAAATCCTTTTTGCGAAATTCTTTCTCAAATACTTTCGCAAGAAATAGAAAAACTATTAACCAAAGAAAAACAAATGCATATTGGAGGAACATATCTTGCTATGGAAGGACCAGCATTTTCAACAAGAGCAGAATCAAATTTATATAGAGATTGGGGATGCTCAGTCATAGGTATGACAAACCATACGGAAGCCCGATTGGCAAAAGAAGCCGAAATTGCCTACTCAAGCCTGTCCATGGTCACTGATTATGATTGCTGGAATCAAAAGTGCGAAAATGTATCAGTCGAAATGGTCATTGAAAATCTTCAGGAAAATGCAAATTTTGCAAAATCAATAATCTCTGCTATCGCTAAAAGAATCTCATCATTAAGGCCTTCAAGCTCTTTTCATAATGCATTAAAAAATGCGCTAGTTACTAAAAAAGATCATGTACCAAATAAAACTAAAGACAAAATCAAATTATTTACAGATAAGTATTGGCTTTAAAAAAAAAACCAACCGACAATAAATGTCAGTTGGTTTTTTAGTTATTTAAAATAAATAGTATTTTTCTAGTTAAAACTAACCAGCGTTACCAATACCAGTGTATGAACCGTAAAAGAAAATACCAAGAACAAAAATAACAGCTGTTCCACCTGCAGTAGCCACTAACCATAAAGGAAGTGCACCCTCTGTCCACCGTCTTTCCCAGGAGACAGCAGGCATACCATTTGGCAGACGATCTCCTGCTCGTCCATCAGGTCCTTTTAATTTGCTCATGATAAAGAGATTTAGTTAAAGAAGTAACTGGAAAAAAGAATTCCCATTACAAAAACAAGTAAGAGTCCAAGATAAAGACTTGTTCGGTTTAATTCAACCGGAACTTTATTTGGATTTGGATTGACTTGCATGGATAATAAAGCAATCAGATGAAATTTGGTTATTTCAGACGCGTGTCAAGTTCAGCCTTGGAATCAAAGCGTTGAACAACAACAGGAGCTTTGCTTTCTCCAGCCTGAAAATACGTATCTGGTCTAGGAGTTCCAAAAGCGTCGTAGGCAAGCCCAGAAGACACAAATAGGAATCCTGCCACGAAGATCGCAGGAAGTGCAACCGCATGGATGATCCAATAGCGGACACTAGTAATGATCTCAAAAAACGGGCGTTCCCCGGTAGAGCCGGCAGCCATAGCCTCACTTAATCAGCTCAGTGATCTTATCAAGCGAAATCAAAAGAAACGATCTCTGTTGCAAGGTGGTTACACAGAGTCATGGAAATCATCAAAAATTTATAATTTCAACCCTGCCATCGCAGTAAATTGCCCCTTTCTCCGAATACAAAGCCCTTAGGCCTGTCACTATTTAAATCGTCCACAAATAGAATTCTGATGAAATTTGTTGGAACAGATTCACCAACGGGGTCTTTTTCCCATGTTTTTCCATTATCGTTGCTTACCAATAAAGTTCCATTTCCTCCCGCTGCCCAAATGGACTTAGATGGATCCCAAACAAGGTCTTGATAGTTATATCCATTGACGATTGGGATTATGGGCTTTGACCAAGAGTCGACATCATCAGAATCTGAATTAAATCTGATTTCGGCTCCTCTAGAAAGCATCCATAAATCGCCATTTGGCTGTTCACCAACACTTTGAACTCTCTTACTACTTGCTCTTTGATGAGGACTCCATGACTCCTCACCTGGGCTTAGAACCGAGAAGAAGTTACCTAGACTACTAACACTTAGATAGCCACCATTATTTGTACGTCTTAATTCCCTTATGCCTCCAGAGCCAGAAGTATCAACAACTATTGCTTCCCAATTTGTACCAGCATCAGTTGTTTTATAAATTGCTCCGGCAGTAGTTGCCAGCTCAGCAGAATCAGTATCAATTGTTGTTATCAAATATGGGTCTCCTGGCAACTTATTTCCCAAATCGATACGAGTCCAATCTTTTCCTCCGTCAGTTGTGTGAAGAATCAATCCTGGTTGACCTGCAATCCAACCTTCTTCGCCTTTAAAATCAATGCTTATCAAACGAAAGTTTCCTTCGTTTGGAATATCTAAGTTTCTCTCTTTCCAGGTAATCCCTCCATCATTTGTCTCCAGAATCAACCTATTAGTTCCTACCAGAAACCCATTTTTGTCATCGACAAAGT
>QCHH01000022.1 GCA_003279585.1 Prochlorococcus sp. AG-402-A08
TGCCGTAATTCAAGAACTTGAATACAGGGGAGCAACAGTTATACCTATTTTTTGTGGTGGATTAGATTTTTCTAAGCCAGTAAATGAATTTTATTACGATCCAATCAACCCTGATCAACCAATTGTAGACGGCGTTGTCTCGCTTACCGGTTTTGCACTTGTCGGAGGTCCTGCAAGGCAAGATCACCCAAAAGCAGTGGAGGCATTAAAGAAACTTAATCGACCTTATATGGTTGCACTTCCACTTGTTTTTCAAACAACGCAAGAATGGGAAGGAAGTGATTTAGGTCTTCATCCAGTTCAGGTTGCGCTTCAGATTGCGATTCCTGAATTAGATGGAGCTATTGAGCCAATAGTTTTATCTGGTCGTGATGATGCCACTGGCAAAGCTCATACACTGCAAGACAGAGTAGACGCAATAGCTGAAAGAGCTATTAGATGGTCATCACTAAGAATAAAAAAAAGAGACCAAAAAAAATTAGCGATTACTGTCTTTAGTTTTCCCCCTGATAAAGGAAATGTTGGAACAGCTGCATACTTAGACGTCTTTGGCTCTATTTATAGAGTTTTAGAAGAAATGAAGCAGAAGGGTTATGACATAAAAAATATGCCTAAGAATCCTAAAGAACTGATGGAGACATTAATAAATGATCCAGAAGCCTTACAAGGATCTCCTGAACTATCAATAGCTCATCGAATGAGTGTAAAAGAATATGAAAAATTGACTCCCTATTCTGAAAGGCTTGAAGAGAACTGGGGAAAGCCACCTGGAAATTTAAATAGTGACGGACAAAATCTTCTTATATATGGGAAAGAATTTGGGAATGTATTTGTTGGAGTACAACCAACTTTTGGATATGAAGGAGATCCTATGAGATTGCTTTATTCCAGAAGTGCTAGTCCTCATCATGGTTTTGCTGCTTATTACACATATTTAGAAAAAGTATGGAAGGCAGACGCTGTTCTTCATTTTGGTACCCACGGATCACTTGAATTTATGCCTGGGAAACAAATGGGTATGAGTGAGACTTGTTACCCCGATTCATTAATTGGAGGTCTGCCTAATCTTTATTATTACGCAGCAAATAATCCTTCGGAAGCAACAATCGCAAAAAGAAGAGGATACGCATCAACAATTAGTTATCTAACTCCACCTGCTGAAAATGCAGGACTATATAAAGGTCTAAAAGAACTTGGCGAATTAGTTGGTTCCTATCAACAGTTACGTGAAAGTGGGAGAGGAATTCAAATTGTTAACGCAATAGTTGAGACATCAAAGAAATGTAATCTTGATGAAGATGTAAAACTTCCTGAAAAAGATGCCTCCGAATTGGAAATAGATGAAAGAGATTTGGTAGTAGGGAATGTTTATAAACAATTAATGGAAATAGAAAGTCGATTACTACCTTGTGGATTACATACTATTGGAAAACCAGCTACTGCTGAAGAAGCTATTGCAACATTAGTAAGTATCGCATCAATAGAAAGAGAAGATGATGGAATCAGATCTTTGCCAGGTCTATTAGCAGAATCAAAAGGGAAAACAATAGAGGAAGTCTATGAAGGTAATAACAAAGGAATATTAGAAGATGTTGAACTTAATAAATTAATTACTGAAACATCAAGAGAAGCCGTTGGATCAATGGTTAAGTCTCTTACAGGAAGAGATGGGAGAGTAAATATGAAAAAGAATATCTGGACACTTATTGTTGAATTCCTAAGAGGAATTGGTTTCTCAATCCCATCACCGTGGCAAGCATCAGCTAAGAAAGCAGGTTTTGAAAAAGTAAATGCAAATTCGCTAGATAAGTTGTTTGACTATTTGAGATTTTGTTTAGAGCAAATATGCGCAGATAAAGAAATGGAGAGCCTACTAAAAGCTCTAGACGGTGATTATGTTATTCCTGGCCCAGGGGGAGATCCCATAAGGAACCCTGGAGTATTACCAAGTGGAAAAAATATTCATGCCTTAGATCCCCAATCGATACCAACAGTAGCGGCTGTTGCATCAGCTAAAGGTGTTGTTGACAAGCTTATTGAAAGACAAAAAGAGGAGCAAGGTACATGGCCGGAAACTATTGCTTGCGTACTCTGGGGTACTGACAACATTAAAACCTATGGGGAATCACTTGCACAAATCTTGTGGTTCGTAGGTGTAAAACCTAAGCCAGACTCTGTTGGAAGGGTCAATAAATTAGAGCTATTATCTCTTGAGGAATTAGGAAGACCAAGAATTGATGTAGTAGTGAACTGTTCTGGTGTATTCAGGGATTTATTTATTAACCAAATGGCATTGATTGATCAAGCAGTAAAAATGGCTGCTGAAGCAGATGAACCACTTGATCAAAATTTTGTAAGAAAACATGCCCTTGAGCAGGCAGAAAAGGAAGGGAAAAGTATTAGGGAATCCGCAAGTAGAGTTTTCTCAAATGCAAGTGGAAGTTATAGCTCGAATGTCAATTTGGCAGTAGAAAATTCTACATGGGAAGAAGAAAATGAGTTACAAGAAATGTACCTTTCAAGGAAAACTTATGCTTTTAATGCGGATAATCCAGGAGAAATGAATCAGAACAGGGATGTATTTGAATCTGTTATGAAAACAGCTGACGTTACTTTCCAAAACCTTGACTCTTCAGAAATATCACTTACAGATGTGAGTCATTATTTTGATTCTGATCCAACAAATTTAATAAAAAATCTTAGAGATGATGGTAAAGCTCCCAGCAGTTACATCGCTGACACAACTACAGCCAATGCTCAGGTCAGATCATTAAGTGAAACTATTAGATTAGATTCTAGAACAAAATTACTTAATCCAAAATGGTACGAAGGAATGCTCAAGTCTGGATATGAGGGAGTAAGAGAGGTATCAAATAGACTTAATTACACTTTAGGATGGAGTGCAACTAGTGGCCAAGTTGATAATTTTGTTTATGAAGAGTCAAATGAAACCTTTATAAATGATCCAGAGATGAGGAAAAGATTAATGGAATTGAATCCTCATAGTTTCAGAAGAATAGTCGGTACATTATTAGAAGTTAATGGGAGGGGATATTGGGAAACATCTGATGAAAATATTGAACAATTAAAAGAACTTTACCAAGAAGTAGAAGATAGAATTGAAGGAGTTAATACAGAAAATTAATTATATATTAAATAATTGACTGGGTCATTACTATAACCTGAGAAATTTGTTTAATATCATGAACTCTTAAAATATCAACTCCAGCAATTACGCATCTAGAAGCTACTGCAGAGGTTCCAAATATTCTTTTTAGGGGGTCAGGTTCATTAATAACTGACCCGATAAATCTTTTTCTAGAAGCTCCTATTAATACGGGATAATTCATAGAAACGAATTCCTCTATATTTTTAAGCAAAGTCAAGTTTTGATTTACATTTTTTGCAAAACCTATTCCTGGATCAATAATAATTTGTTCATTTTTTACTCCATTCGATACTGCTAAATCGATTTGATTAAGTAATTCATTTTTCACATCCTTAACAACGTTTGAATATATAGCTAAAGAATCCATTGTCATACTATTTCCACGACTATGAGTCAAAATATAAGGACAATTTTTATCAGCAATAACACTAAAGATTTCGGGATCATGATTTCCCCCGCTAACATCGTTAACCCAATCAGCACCAGCATTGATTACTTTCTCAGCAACAGAATGATGAAAGGTGTCTACAGAAATTGGTATCTCGGGATGTAATAATTTTAACTCTTTTATTAATGGAACCAATCTTTTAATCTCAATCTCGGCTCCAACCTCAGGTGCACCAGGTCGTGTGCTCTGAGCCCCAATATCTAGAATGTGTGCTCCTTGTTTAATACATAATGATGCATGATTAATTGCAGACGGTAAGTCAATATAAAGTCCACCATCACTAAATGAATCATCAGTGATATTTACTATTGCCATTAAATGGGTTTCTTTTGCCCAATGCTCTGGCAGATAATTATTATTATTTTGTTGTTTCGTAGTTAGCAATTCTCGCAAAACTTGTAGGATCTAATGAGGCTCCACCAACTAATACACCATCAATATCTGACATAGACATAATTTCATCAATATTATTTGATTTAACTGATCCACCGTATTGAATAATCACATCTTCGTAACCAGTCCATTTACGAATTAATCCACAAATTCTATTTGCTTCATTGGCTTCACATGTTTTTCCAGTTCCTATTGCCCAAATTGGTTCATAAGCGACTATGAGCCTTTTTACATCTATGCCTTCAAGACCCTGATCAACTTGCCTTCTGATAACCCTTTCTGCTTCGCCCATCTCTCTTTGTTCAATAGTTTCCCCAACACAAACAATTGGAATTAATTGATGATCTTGGGCTGATTGGGCTCTTTTATTTATTTGTTCATCACTTTCACTGAAATATTTTCGTGGCTCACTATGCCCAACAATTGCACATCTAACAGAAAGCTCGTTAAGCATGAGAGGAGAAACCTCGGCTGTATAGGCTCCGCTATCCTCCCAATGAACATTTTGGCTAGATAGGGAAAGATATTGGCTTTTATCCTTAATGAACTCAGAGAGAGGGTATAGGGCTGTAAAAGGGGGTGCAATAACAACTTCCCTATCTTTTTTTGGTATATCTTTCAACAAGGGGATTAATACCCGCATGTAATCTATCGCCTCAGAACAAGTCATGTTCATTTTCCAATTCCCTGCGATGACTGGTTTACGCACGCTAGCTCCTCATTTTTCGCTTCTTGCCAACTTACGGCCTAGAGGATCAGAATTTGGAACAATGTATGTTTCATTTGCAAAAATAATTTGATCACCATCAATTAATTTTCTACCTCTTCTGTTTTCAACTATGCCATTAACTGATATTTTTCCTGATTTAATAATCAATTTTGCTTCTCCTCCAGTTTGAACGATCCCAATAAATTTAAGAAATTGATCTAATTTCATTTATGTGCATTTAAATTAAACATTGATAGTTTGATGGAATGAAACAAAAAAACAAAATAAATTTCATTTACCTAATAGAGGGACTTAAGGAACATTGGCCAATTTTACTGCTGGGTGGAATAAGCATGTTTGTATACGTAATTTGCTGGCCAATACTCGCATGGCTATCAGGAAAGTTAATACCTGCTATTGGTCAAGGAAATACAAAACTAGTTTTGACCGTAATTTTGCAAGCACTAATTATTTTCATAATTCAAAAAACTGCACAATATCTACAAGATAGTCTCCTTGCAAAACCCGCATTAGCGTTAAGCCAAGATCTTCGAACAACAATATTTAGAAAACTTCAAAGAAGTAATATTCTTTTCATAGAAAAACTCTCTTCAGGAGATATCGCTTACAGACTTACAGAGGATGTTGATCGAGTTGGAGAAGTTATTTATAAATCCATTCAAGATACGACCCCATCAATATTTCAACTATTAGCCGTATTTGGTTATATGATATTTATTGACTGGAGTTTATCACTTGCAACAATCATATTAGCTCCCTTAATTTCATTATTAGTTAGTGATTTTGGAGGCAGAGTATTAAAAGCATCCGAAAAAAGTCAAAACAAAATTAGCTCTTTAGCAGGTTTACTTTCAGAGGCAATTCAAGGACTACCAATGGTTAAAGCATTTGCAGTAGAGCAGTGGTTACAAAATGATTTTGATAAACAAGTTGAATTACATAAAGAAGCTAAATTTAATATGCTAAAACTTGTAGCACTTCAACATCCAATCGTTGGATTAATTGAAGTAATAGGTATCTTGAGTATCCTCGCCATTGGAACTTATAGAATACAATCTGGAGGTATGTCTAACGAAGAATTTGGAAGCTATTTTACAGCATTAATAATGTTAATTGATCCAATAAGCCATATAACCACAAACTACAATGAATTAAAGCAAGGTCAGGCATCACTTAGAAGATTAAATGAAATAACAACTAATTCACAAGAAATTTCTACATCGGATAAAGGCATTATAACTAATAAAATAAAAGGCAACATAACTTTTAAGGATGTATTCTTTGCTTATAATCAGAACAATGACGTAATAGAGGATTTAAGTTTAGAGATAGATAACGGGAAGATAGTTGCTTTAGTTGGTCCTTCGGGTGCAGGGAAAAGTACAATCTTTTCATTAATATTGAAATTCATAGAACCTAAAACTGGATCAATCTTCATTGATGAATATAATTTAAACAAAATAAATACCAACTGTCTGAGAAGATTAATAGGCATAGTTCCACAAAAAACATTTATATTTTCTGGGACAATTGCAGAAGCTATAAGGTTTGGACGGCCAACCACCAGAGAGAATATTGTAAAAGCTGCAAAAATTGCAAATGCTCACGATTTTATTGAACAATTCCCCGAAGGATATGAAACATATATAGAAGAAAGAGGTGTCAATCTTTCTGGAGGCCAACTACAGAGAATATCAATTGCCAGAGCTTTACTAGGTGATCCAACAATTTTATTACTAGATGAAGCTACTAGTGCTTTGGATGCAGAAGCGGAAGAGGCCGTTCAAAAAGGTCTTAAACAAGCGATGCATAGTCGAACAGTCTTGGTAATCGCTCACAGATTATCAACTATACAAAAAGCAGATAAAATAGTGGTCATTGAGAAAGGCAAAATATGTGAAGTAGGTAACCATAATGAATTAATAAATAGGCAAGGAAGATATAAAGAGTTTTGCGATAAACAATTTATTAAGAGCTTTTAAGAATGGAATGAATGCTATATTATTTATGAATTATATATTAAATGAATGTCAAATACCCCATCAAATGAAAGGGAAGCAGTTCTAACATTTGAAGATAAAAAATATGATCTTAAATCCCTGCCTAAAGAAGTACAGGAACTCGTTAAGGGGATGCAAGTTGCAGATGCACAATTAAGAATGCATGAAGACACTCTGAAAGTCCTAGCAGTCGGTCGTCAACATCTTGCGATGCAGTTAAAGTCAAAACTTGAAACAATAAATCCTATTAATTAGTTAAGAGATTAATAGCTCATAATATGACCTATTCGTATAAGATATCTATATTGAATAATAATTAAAATAAATTAATTTGTACCCCATCATTCATATTGAATAGAAGTAAATATACATATAAATAAAAACATTAATAATTTACCCATATCCAACTGAACGAGTCTAAGCCATGAGAGAATCTAAAGAAAAAATAAAGAGATGGGAACCAAAGGCTATTGGCTCAAGCAGGCCAAAATTGAAAGCACTGCACAATTCATTGAATATGTAAAAACTGTGGTTCCATGGCTCAGATCAGTTGGTGGAACAATCATTGCTAAAGATGTAAATCAAAATTCAGATTTAAACGAATGGGATGGTGGTCAATTAGGTGTAATAGTAGAATTTGAATCTAAAGCTGCAGCTCAAAAGGCATTTAACTCATCAGAATTTCAAGAATATATTAAATATAGTGGAATTGAAAATCAATTGTCACTATCAATAATTGGATAACTGAATTATCCTTGAACATGAATTAATAGGATTAATTATGATAAGAGATTCTTCAAATCTTCAAAAGGGACAAAATTTAAGAGTGGATATTAATGAAGTAAAAGATCGATTACCAAAAAATATTCTAGAAATAATAAGAAAGGAGCCCGTAGTCGAACTAGTTGGATATAAAATGGTAGATGGAAATCAATTTGGCCTAGTAGTTAAACTTACAACTGGTGAAATAAATTGGTTTTTCGAAAAGGAATTATCTGAAATTATGTAATTTATACCTAAATAGATTATTAATATATGACTAAAAGATACATACTATGATAGCAAATGATTAATATCTTATATTAAAAACAATTATTAGAAGAGATTATGCCCTACAACCAAATCACAGTCGTTCTTGGTGGACTAATGCACATTCCTGTAATAATAGTAGTTCTAAGATTTATTGAAAACAGATTTAGTAATAGAAACTGGACTACCGAAGAACTTAGTTACAAAAAATAGACTATCATAGTAAAATTAAATAGATAATTAGGCTATAAAGAATAAAGTAAATAATGAGAACCATAGTAATCACAGGACCTTCTGGCTCTGGAAAGTCATATTTAAGCAGTAGATTATCAAAATTATTTTGTGATTCAATAGTAATAAAAACAGATTCATATTATAGAGATAATTTGTTAATCCGATTTTTATCAATATTTATATTAGATATTTATGATAGGCCTTTAAGTATCAATAAAAATAAAATAAACAATTTAATTAGATCTATAGCAAATAAGGATAAAATAATTTTATTTCATAAATACGACTTTAAGAGAAAGCATTCATCACAGAAAAAAATAAGAATGAACTATAAAGGCGACCAGCAAATCATAATATTAGAAGGAATATTCGCTCATAGATTAAATTTAAACTATAACAAGACTATAAATATTGTATGTTTAGAAAAAAAAGAAACCTGTTTCAATCGAAGACTTAAAAGAGATAAATTAGAAAGAGCTAGAAGTAGCAGAGAAGTCAATTTAAAGTTTAATAAGTCATGGTATTTATTTTATCAAAATATTCAAAACTTTCTAAATAAAAATAAATTTATAGCATTAAATCCAGTAGATAAAATTTCGTATGAGAAATTAGTTTTTAATTTACAAAATCTAAAAAACAACTAAGAGCAATAATTAATGTATTACTCTTAGTTATTTTTAAGTATTTAACTTTATTGAATCTACTTTTTCACCTCAGGAGCATTCATACCATCATAGTCAGGACCTACCATTAACCCCACGATTGCGAATAATGCAATTGATGCAACACCAACTAGAACTGCTGTTGGGGCTGGAGTACTAGTAAGTCCAGCAAATAACAAATTTCCCATAAAAGTTATATAAAGCTAGTTATAAATAGCAGAAAAAGGAATAAATTTATTCATTAGTAACTGGTTTTGAACCAAAAAAGGAAAAATAGACAGTTTGATACACAAGATAGAAACTATTGTTTAAAAGCCAGCAAGTATTCTATACATTATTTTTTATTATACGTACATAAAAAATTATTTAATGATTAGGAAGTAATTATTTATTAATGATGTGATTCTTAAAAACACAAAAAAAGTGGGTAAACATGCAGAACATATCAACCCACTTAATTTAGCTAGATAATCTAATTATTTAGAGGTATTGGGATCGTTAAAACCATCGTAATTAGGTCCAACAACGACAGCCATAATTCCAAATAAGGCCATAAACGCGATACCTATGATTGGGGCGGTAGGAGCTGGTGTACTTAGTAGTCCAGCGAATGTTAAAGGAAGCATGTTCTTTAGTAAGACCCAATATAAATACCAGTCATCAGGGGATATGACCATTGATATTTTAATTTGTAACATTTAACTCCAGCTTAAGTAAGCTATGACTGGGGTTACATTGAGAATCATGAAGAAAAGTCAGAGAATCTCAAAATCAAGATAGCCGAACAATCTGCTGTTTATCGAACAAGTGGATTTTTTAAATAAAAAAAAAGATATAAAGTATAAAAATATAATTCAATGGTCTATGAGCTTCAAAATTAATATGAAAAAGAACAAGTATTTGCTAACATAACAAAATATAAGAAAATTTAATGCCTTGAAGTGATAAGAAACTTACGGCCAATTACACCCGTCGATGAATTTGAAGAAGCATGTATAAAAGCAAATTTAAATAATAAAGAACAAAAGATTATTGATCATATTAGATATGTTGGTGTATTTACTCAACCGTCACTTACAAAAGAACTACGATTAGATTCGAAGCCACCAATATTATCTGTGCTATGTGAGATTTGCAGAAAGATAGGCAAATATATGCCGGTGCACTTTAGTAAAGTCAGAGAATGGTCTAAGGAAATAAATGAGCATAAAGTAAAATGGGATGGAGATTTAGTTTGTTCTTTGGCATGGAATAAAGACGGAGAACGATTATCCCCAGAAAACGGGACATGTTTATACCATACATTTGTTGTGCACAAAGAATTATTCCAAGGACTTGATTAAATTTCTAATTTGATTAAAGGTTATCCCTGACTTTGGTACTCAAATAACACATTATTAAAACCTAACTCTTCGGCTGAATATTCAAGAAGTAAATTGTCAGATTCTATCTGGGAGCGGAAGGATCTAATTTCATCGGATTCATCTTCTGATGGAGGAATGCCGTCGACAACATCAAAGATAATGTTTTGTCGAACAATTTCTGCAAGAACTTCATTTGCCATAATGACGAAACTTAGTACTACTAAATACATAGCCAATATTTGTAATGTATAAAACCAAATAAAACATTCCTTTACGAAAGCTCAACAGAGGGCATAAGATATTGGTGATCAGCAAAAACCAATTTAGTCAGACGATCAACTATTAGCTTCAGCAAGAGCAACTTTACATAAATTCACTTATGCTTTACATTCCTTAGTAAATAGGGTTTGAAACGTGCTTGAACAAGGTGGAATTATCGAGTCAAGTGTAAGCAAGAAGATTGTTATCGCAGTCACTATGGCTACAAGCAGGCAAGGTACGGGAGTAGTTAAAGAACTAAACAAAACAAATAAATATCAAATACGTGCAATCACAAGAAATTTAAAAAGCTCAAAAGCTTTTGAGCTAGGAAAACTTAAGAATGTTGAACTAGTTAAAGGTGATTTAATGGATCCTGAAAGCCTCAATAGAGCTTTTGATGGTGTAGACGTGATTTTTGGTAATACAACCCCTACAAAAGGTTGGAAATTATTTAGAGGAAGTATTGTTAGATCATATGAAATGCAACAAGGTTTTAACCTCATAAATCAAGTTAAAATCGCATATGAAAAAGGAAAGCTAAATCATTTTATATTTAGCTCAATAAGCAAAGGAAAAGATCCACTAAAAAATGATTTGGCTCCAGGTCATTTTACGAGTAAATGGGATATAGAGGAATATATTGAAAAATTAGATCTTAAAATAATTACTACAACATTAAGGCCAGTAAGTTACTTTGAAAACTTCGAAAATAAATTACCCGGCTTCACTATTTCTAAAAAAATATTCCCAGGTATAGTTGGGCAAAATTTTAAGTGGCAAACCATCGCAGTAGAGGATATAGGTAAATGGGTAAGAGGTGTTTTATCAAAACCAGAGAAATATAAGAATCAATCTATCAATATTGCCGGTGAGGAGCTGACAGGGCTAGAAATGGCGATGACTCTCCAAAGCATAGTTTCTTCAGAAGGAATTCAAACCAATTATTTAATGATACCGAGAGCAGCAATAAAGCTATTGGAATACGACATAGGAGTAATGGCAGATTGGATTGAAAGATCAGGATATGGTGCTGATATGGTTAAACTGAAAATGATTCAGAAAGAATTAAATATTGTTCCGACATCTCTTAGAGACTGGTTAAAAACAAAACTTGAGAATGAAAATAAGACTCGAAATTCCTGGACAAGGCAATGGAAGTCTTCACAATGGAAACTGCAATGGGATAAGTAATAATATATATAATTCTATATCTAAAAACTTATAAACCATTAATATCAATTGATTTTGCTATAGATCTGAGCAGTTCAACTATTTCACTGTCGTCGCAGGAGGTATCTTCCTTAAGCTCTAAACATAGATCTCTAATAGAAACATTAGTAGACCACCAAATTCCTGATGTTTCAGTATCATCAAAACTAAATTTCGACATTAGATCAAATCTAATTACAGACTATGAAAATTTTTGAGGATCAGTAGAAGAACTATCTAAAGCTTTCAATTCATCAGGCAAATCCATATCTAAACTTTCTAATAAGTTCTTTAAAACGATTTTATTGTTTATTTGATTCTTGCCAGATCTAAAATTGAAAAACAAGTAAATAAGAGAACAAATGCCAAATAATATAAAAAAGGAATTTAAATATGTATTGTTGATCATCCAAAAATATAAAATCTTTTTTATAATCATACCAAATTGGATAAAAATCAATAGAAGTTAAAAAAATAATAAAAAAATGGTAGAACAAACACAATTAAAGAATAAAAGAAAGAAATATAGTAAGTATTTATGACTAGCCTAAAGGGTTTTGAAGTGATAGACATCTTGTCCTGAGAACCTATAGAACTTGATAAACACAAATAAAAAAATAAGAATAAAAGATAGTGAAATTTATTAAAATTTAAGAAAATAATTCACTATTTGTATAGATATAGTAAAATTGTCAAATAACATAATAATATATTTTTAAATTATTATAAGATTTATGATTACAAACATAAGTTATATATTTTTAATCTCAGTACTATTAATTTTTGGTGGGTGGGCGTTTAAAGCTTTGATCGCATTAGCTCAGGGAAAACCTGTAGAGATAAATCTCAAAAACCCTCTAAATTTAAAGGCAAGATGGCCGAAAGAAACTAAAGAGAAAAAATAATTATCCAAGAACTAAAACATATAGTTTCTATAGTGTTATAAAGGCTTTTGTTCAATTATCATAAATAGAGTATTTATTAGTTTTATCCAAATAGAAATGCTTGAATCCTTAGACCCATTCCAACAACTATTATTAGGTGTATCTAGTATTGGGTTGCTAATGATATTTTTAGTAATTTTCCTTACTGCAAGTCCTAACTTTGAAAATACAGATAGGTTGAAAAAGATCTTAGACTTGTTTGAAAAAAAGAAATAAATCCTTTATTAATGAAGATAGTAAGCACTAACAAATTAAGTTATTGAAATTTAAAATTGATAAGTTACTAATATTTTCAAAGGATAACTTAATTAGATCAATCTCTAAATCATAAGTATTGTTGATACTAAATAATCATTTCTAGAGATGCTAAAGGAATTATTCGACAATAACAAATACCTGCTTTGTGCAGGATTGAGTACTCTATCTCTTGTATTCACCTCATTCTCAATAATTTCCCTATCCAAATCCGTTAATAAAATATCCACTGATTTAGAACCGATTTCAGCATGGGCTGACTCACAAAATGAATGCATAACGAAAACATTTCGCATCGACGGTAAGAATACCCAAGGAATGCCCTCCAAGGTTTGGAGCTGTAATGGAGGAGGGCAGTAACTTAAGTGCTTTAATCAGATGGCCTAGGACTCTCCCCACCTCTTTCCAATTTCATATCCCCATAGCTTTGCAAGTTGCACTACATCTTCATGTGTTTTACAGTTAATAAATAATTTATACTTTTCAGGTGAATTATTAATTAATTCAACCAATTGATTTAATTGATCAATTTTGAATAGGAACTTTTCATAATCATTTTTTGACATATTAATTTAATATAAAAATATTAAATATCTTTCTTCATAATTAAGATAGATAGTTATTGGGTTGTTTCCATACATATCTATCAATAGTATAATCCTTCTTTACTGCAACACAATTTGTAGCTATGTGCCAAAGAGACTTGTAAATCGGAGTTGGATTATATAAATATACTTTAGGAAATTTATTTTTTAATATTCTCGTAGCAAGTTTTGCATGATAATGAGGAACTGTTGGTTCAATATGATGAATAGCGTGAGTAGAGCCTATTGAGTGATGAAGGAAATCTAATATTCTTCCGTAGGGACGATCGATAGATAAGAATGCACCTCTCATATATGAAAATTGACTTGCACCGAGATGAGGAACATCAGTATCGGTGTGGTGAAGCCATGTATAAATCACTAGCCAAATATTTACAACGATTAGAGGGCCTAAATAGAGACTAATCATTGAATATAGTCCATAAATTAAAGACCAAGAGGTCAAAAGAAGCAACATAAAAAGTATTCCCCAATCTGATATCCATACCTTTCTTGCCCATACCGATGGCCACAGTTTTTTGGAGAAGGGGGATGTTGGCCAGAAATGATTACTGGTTCCATAGCGAGGTCCACCTGTTTTACCAAGAAGTAAATATGCTGGCCATCCAAGAATCAAGTGCAGGAATAGCTGATTAAAGCCATACAGAATCTTCCCAAAGAATAATGATGACTTCATTTCATTTTCACCACCTCTTTTTTCAGTTTGACCATCACCGGAGATCACAACAGGAACATGTGTCTCTCCATCAGTAATGTGATTGGTAAAAGCATGATGAACAGCATGGGACCTTTGCCATGAAAAGTATGGAACTAGTAAAAAGGAATGAAGGCAATAACCAACAAGTGTTTCTAATTTACGATTATCAGAAAATGCGCCATGGCCGCATTCATGAGCTAAAACCCAAAGCCCCATTGACGTTGTACCAGAAAGTAATGCATATAAAAACCAAATGGGAATCATCTCTTTTGTAAGAGGAATAGAGAGACCTAACAAAACAACTAAAATCTGAATAACTACTGTTCTAGAAAGGTAAAAAAGAGATTTATTCGTCTGGCGAGTAAAACAGTGCGTGGGGATAGCTTCTCTTACTTCCTTTCTAGAGGGTATATCATCCAGAGAAATTTCTAATGCTTTCCCATTTAAACCAGAAGGAAGAAAAGACCTATTTATATTTTTGTTATTGCTTCTCTCGAAATTAGCAAGCAGGCTTTTTTCCAATTTTTACAACATGATTAAGGTTCACATAAGACGTTACTCTTCAAGAGTGCTATGAGGCTATAGGAATTTCTAACTTTCACAAAAGAAAGAACCTGAATGAACAATAAAATCTAATTAAAATCCATTTATTACTTCTGATTATCAACGATAAAAGGCCCTATAAAATCCTTAAAGGTTCTAATATGTTTAAAATTTATTTTTTCTACTTTCTGGATACTCAACTGTACCGTCCGCCTTTCTAACTGGTTTGGAATATAGAACTCTTAATAAACCTTTTGTATCCATGTTAGGACTTGTTATGAAAAAGCTAATAAGAAAGAAACCACCAAAGATAAATAATATAAATACAATTGGTAAACTTAGACCCATCTCTGAAAATGACAATAAGAATAAAAACATTCTAGGTACTACTAAACAAATATAATCTTTTTAATATTAATAGATTTTATAAGTTGAGAAACAAATGTAAATTATTACAAAACAATCTATAATTGAATTTTATCAAAAGGTTTCTCAATTATATCATTTTTATCAAGGAATACATTATATGTATTTTTATTGTCTTTAAAACTAATATTTTTATAAGGTTTTCCATCAATAAAGTGCATAGCGGAACCACCCTCAATAGATATACAATTAGTTACTTTTTCTTCAAGCAATATTTTTTTTACATAAGGGATACGAGAAGGTTCTTCATCATAATGAGGGCAACAAGTCCCACTAATGAAATCTAAACAGGGTAATATCCTTAATTCATTTTCCCATGAGTCTGTAATACCACTTGTAAACCAACAAATTGCTCCTGCACTTACTCCGCTCATGACTACTCCTTCATTGTAGGCGTCTTTAAGTAAATCAACCATCCCCCAGTCTTTCCAAATTGCAAGCATGCTCTTAGTATTTCCACCGCCAACAAATACAACGTCTTGAGCCATAATATGGTTTTTTATGTTGGTTGTTCTTTTAAAAAATTCAAGATGACTTGGCTTACAATTGAGGCTGTTAAAAAGTGAATAAAAGCGAACAATATAGCTATCATTATCTCCAGTTGCGGTTGGAAGAAAACAAATTTTTGGGCTAGTTTTTCCTGAAAGATTAAGTATATATTGTTCAATTAAATAAGATGAAATGCATCTACCAAACCCACCTCCCCCTATTGCTATTATATGCTTTTTCAAATTACTAATGTAACGCTTTTAATATAATACGCCCCTAGAATACAAAAAACACAATTAATAATCAAATTGAGCAATAGTAATATTATGATTAATTTAATCCAATAATCACCATGGAATAATACTTCTATCCCAGGCTAAAAACTTGCCAGAATCAGATGGTTTTTGCTCAGAAATAATATTAATTAAATATTCTGACGACTGTAAAGGATTAAACAGTTTGTCCTTAGGGACCTTAGACTGAAAAGGTTTTGATAATTTTGTATCACAAGTACCCGGATGCAAAATAGATACAATTGACAATGGAAATTTCCTACGCCATTCAATACTAAGGGTTTTTAAAAATTGATTTTGAGCGGCTTTAGAAGCTCTATAGGAATACCAACCACCAAGTCTATTATCACCAATACTACCAACTCTGGCACTTAAACTTGCGAAGGAGAAGGGAAGGTCAGGTCTAATAAATTGTTCAATACTTTTAGCAATAAGAATGGGAGCAATAGCATTAATCGAGAAATTTTTAATGATATTAGAGCGATTTATATGGGAAAGTCTCTTTTCGGGAATTATAAATTTTGAGTGAAGAAAGCCACTTGTATTGATAACTAGACGAAGAGGCTTATTAAACAGAGAAATTTTGTGTTCAAAAGAAGTAAATGAATGCTCATTTTCCAAATCTAAATAAATATCATTTTTATTAGATAGTGTACGACCACAGGAAATAACATCTAAACATGGTGATACAGTTTTCAAATAATCGGAAATGCATTTACCAATATCTCCAGGCCCAATAATTAGCGCAACTCCTTCCCAATCTCGAATAGTCATGGTATTTTGAGATATAATTACATACTAGTAAAATGTTTTCTTAAGTGAGAGATTCAAAAAACAAGACATATATCTAAATTTCCCGTTTAATGTAAAAGTTGAAAGTATATAATGAAAGAAAAGAATTGATACAATGGAAAATGATTGGTTGTATGAATTTCAAAAATATATTAAAAAATTTGCACTTCTAATAATTCTGATTTTTATTATATTAATAATAATATTAGTTATATATTGATATCACTAACAAACCAAAACGTACTATTAAACCACCATATTAATTAACAATAGTTATATTAACAGTAAAACCCATGACAATTAGAGCGACTTATTACGGAGCTAATGGTTGGCTTATTGAATTGAACAAAGCAAGAATATTGATTGATCCTTGGTTGAATGGCGATTTGACATTCCCCCCGGGAGAATGGCTAATAAAAGGGAAATTGGGTAAAGAAATCGAGGTACCTCAAGACATTGATTTTTTATTGCTAACTCAAGGCCAACAGGATCATGCCCATCCTCCCACACTGAAAAAAATAGATAAAAGTATCCCAGTAATTGCTTCAAAAGCAGCTAGCAAGGTTGTGAGTCAAATTGGTTTTACCAAAATAAATACACTCAAGCCCGGAGAAAGCTTTAAAAATAAAAACCTAAATATTCAAGCCACATCAGGTGCATCAGTACCTAACATCGAAAATGGCTACATTATTGATTCAATCGAAGGTTCAATTTATATTGAGCCACATGGTTTTCTTGATAAAACAATAAAACCTAGAAATATAGATTTATTAATAACACCAGTAATAGATTTTTCTTTACCACTTGCAGGTAAATTTATAAAAGGTAAAACTGTCCTACCTCAATTATTAAAGTTATTTAATCCAACTACAATTTTAGCCAGTACAACAGGGGGAGATATAACATTTACAGGAGTAATAAATAATCTTATCAAGGTGGATGGATCGGTTGATGATATTAGTTTGTTTAAAGGCACTAGTACTAGCTTAATAAATCCCGAACAATTTAAAGAATATAAGATTAAAAAAAACCTGAAACAATTTTAGTAATCTATGATTTATTTTTTTCATCTTGGATAAGATAAAATTGAGACACTTCGTTTAACATTTCAATTACAACATCGTTTCCACACTTTGTTCTTTCTTGAAGTCTCTTACATGCTTCCTTGATATTTACAAAAGCATCTTCTCTCATTTCAGATAGTTGTTCTTCAGTATATTCGAGTTTACTCATCGTTACCTATATAATTATTTGAATATTAGTATACAGGGTATGAAAAAAAATCAAATTTAATCTAAGTATTAATTAAATCAGATAGTGACTTAAATTGCTTTCGGTATTTTACAAGGGTTTTTAAATCTGGAAAACCTTCTGTTGTTAACTTGAATAAGAAGATTTTCTCAAATCCCAGTATTTGCTGAGAAGAACCTTTCTCTGAATCAGGACTAAATAATGGCTTTGTCTTGGAATATAAATCCTGATACAAGTCTAGATCAGCTTGATTATCAAAAACAGAACCGTCTTCTGCTGTAAAAGATTTTTTATTAATACTTTTAAACAAGAATAGTGAAAGAAATACTATTGCAATCAAGATAAAAATAGCTATGGCTATTAATGTGATATCCATAAATTTAGTAAATATTACAATACATCTTAGTTGAAAATGGTTAGAAATGGGTAATTATTATTCGAAAAAGGAGTATCATCACTTATTTACAATAAAAAATTATCTAAAAGAAATTTCGATTCTCATATTACTTAAATATCGATATAATAAAAAAATGTAAATCATTTAAAATGAATTGTATTATTCTAATAGTAATGATATTGTTATTATCTATTTACTTCTTAAACTTATTAATCTATAGACGAAGAAGAGATAATTATCTTAAAGCCGGTAAAGAGTGGGACGAACTTGTCAAAGAGCTAAGAAAAAGAAAATAGACTATTTAATTATATTCTCCTGGCACATCGTTCTTTTGTACTGTTACTCTTCCAACTTTTTTTCCAGAAAATCGGAGCAATTCATCTCCTGAAAATTCATAACCTCTCCTTAAGGCAATTAGGGCTACGTCATCTGCCGTTGATGATGAAAGCACTTCATCCTTTAAAGATTTGTCATTCTGCATTTCCTTTAAAAATTTTCTTAATTGATCTAAAGACATATTCGAAAAGCAAATTCAAATACTATAATTATTACTTTAGATTATCAACGTCATATCAATTTAAATATGAATAAAAATACAACAAAATATAAACGGTCAAATGTAATATTATGTAATAAATAAATTTATAAGCAATTTATAAGCAATAACAAAATCAAAGCAATCTTAAATAAATATCTTAATGATTTGATTTGTCACTACAGCTTTTTCATAGAATAAAAACTTAGTTTGTGACTATATTTAAAATATTTTAAGTAAACCAGCAATAAGTCGATTTCATACCTTCAAACTACATACTATGGATATTTTTATATCAAAGTGATTAATGATTAACACAAAGATACTTGTTAATTAGTTTACGATTACGTTAAAAAAAAAAACATTAATTACTAAACTATAAAAGTCGAATCAGAATAGATTTAAATTTAATGTATTGATAACACTAATAAAAGTTCGCATCAGACTTACCCCAATCATTAGGCAATGCCAAAATCCAATCATCAATTGAACTTCCTAACCATTCTTTATATTCTTGAAATATGCACCTTCTCACATTGGCATCTGATGTGGATTCCATTCGCAACACCGCATATGAGACAACCTTGTTAAGGGTCAGCTTCAACTCATTGTCATCACTCATTTAATCAATTTCAAGTCTTATACTTCTACACATAGCAATAAAATAAGAAAATAAACATCTAAATCTTTACTAGACCATCAAAAACAATGAATTTTAAAGTAGCTAAATTGAGAGTAAAGGAACTTGCAGAAGCACTATGCGTTGACTCTCCAGAGATAATTGCCACCTGCACTCTCTTAAAAATACCTGCTTCATCACCTCTATCATCATTATCAGTTGAACAAAGCAAACAAGTAATCGACTATATTGAAAAAACAAAAGCAAATAAAAATATTTCTAGGAAACAATAATTCCAACTAATATGACTCATCTCAACAGAATAAAGCTAATTTTTAAAGAATCAAGAATAAATATAATCAAAATCAGAGTATAAAAAACTAAAAGAAAGAAATAGTAAGAATAAACTACAAATCATTAGCTTCTCTGAATAAAGCATCTTGATAATCAGACTCTTTTTT
>QCHH01000023.1 GCA_003279585.1 Prochlorococcus sp. AG-402-A08
TTGAAAGATTTTTGAAAATTACAAGACGCAGAATTGTCATATCGCAAAGCAATTGAAATAAAACCTGATTTAGCAGAAGAACATTACAACCTTGGAAACACTTTGAAAGATCTTGGCAAATTACAAGACGCAGAATTGTCATAGCGCAAAGCAATTGAAATTAATCCTGATTTCGCAGACGCTCATTCCAATCTGGGAAACATATTGAGAGATCTTGGTAAATTACAAGACGCAGAATTATCTAATCGCAAAGCAATTGAAATTAATCCTGATTTCGCAGACGCTCATTCTAATCTGGGAATCATATTGAGAGATCTTGGTAAATTAAAAGACGCAGAATTATCTACTCGCAAAGCAATTGAAATTAATCGTGATCTCGCAGTAGCATACTATTCACTATCTTTACTTAAATACTCTCATGAAAATAAGGTATTTCAGGATCAACTATTCTCTAAAAATATATTAAATAATAAATTATCTAAAGATCTAGTTGATATTTACTTTGCACGAGCAAATTTTCTGCATAACGAAAAAAAGTACGAAGACAGTTCTAAGTATCTTCAATTAGCAAATAATCTTAAACTGGATCTTAATCCTTCTAACTCTGATACTTTTATCAATAAATCTAGAACATTACTTATTAAATCTGACAAAAAAGAAATTAATAAAAAAGAACAAATAAATTCTTCTGAGAGTATTTTTATTGTAGGAATGCCGCGAAGTGGTTCTACATTATTGGAATCAATTCTTAGTATGAGCAATGATGTATATGATCTAGGTGAAATTAATATTTTAGAGGAATCATTCCTTGAGTGTAAGAACTCTAAACAAGAGATAAATCTTACTGAATTATATGAGAAAAAAGTAAATAATAAGACTGAATTGCATATCACAACTAATAAATGGTTATACAATTACCAATATGCAGGTATTATTGCTCGGAATATACTAAACGCAAAAATCATTCATTGTTTTCGCCATCCTTTAGATAATATTCTTTCAATTTATAGAGCACATTTTGCGAAAGGAAATTATTATTCCTCTTCCTTAGTTGATTCAGCAAGAGTTTATTTAGATCAAGAAGAAATTATGACTCAATATAAGAATAGATTTAGATCAAAAATATACGACTTAAATTATGATTTACTAGTGAGCGATCCTAATCAAGAAATTAAATCGTTGATCGCTTGGTTGGGTTGGCAGTGGGACAATAAATATCTATCACCTCATCTAAATCCCCGACCAGTTTCAACAGCAAGTAATGTTCAAGTACGTTCCCCAATCAATTCAAAATCAATTGGTGGATGGAAAAACTACAAAGATATGCTGAAACCTGCCATTGAAATCCTTACTCAAGTTGATAAATATCAAGACATAACCTCCTAAAACAAACTTACAAAACTGTGCAAGATTTGAAGATAACCATCCCAATACTTTCAAACGTAATGAATAATGTCAACAGATAAGGTTATTAGCACAAAATACGTGTGCTAATAACCGATTAGTAAGTAGCAAAGGTCAAACATACAAATTAAAATGTTTAGAAGCATGTTATTTCGTTACTCAGTGTGTAATAAAAACAGTGTACACTTGTCATATCATGTATAGTGCTACTAACAATATATGTTTTTAGTACAGTGAATAAAATTGTTGGTTACGCAAGAGTCAGCACTGGTGGTCAGACCACTGACACTCAAGTTGCTTCATTGAAAGAAGCAGGTTGTGAGGTTGTGTTTGAAGAGAACATCAGCAGTAGGAAGAAAGAAAAGGACAGACCTCAATTGCAAGCAGCATTGGCAATGCTTAGGAATGGTGATGAACTTGTCTTGTCGAAACTGGACAGACTTGGAAGATCGCAAGTTGAGGTGGTTAACCGCTTGCATGAACTTCAAGCACAACGAATCAACGTTCGTACTTTGGACGGTCTGGTCAATACTTCTGCTTTAGGTAAGTTCGCTCCTGTATTGATTGCTCTTTTGTCTGGTCTTGCTGAGGTTGAAAGGTCTCTCATTCAAGAAAGAACAAGAGAAAGCGTTCAATACAGAAGAGAGACAGGTGGAAACTTAGGTGGAAGACCAAAGACCTCTGACAAGAAGGAAAAACTTGTTCTGCGACTACGTGAAGAAGGAGACTCACTGAGAACCATTAGAGATCAGACAGGTCTTGCGGTAGCCACTATTCGTAAGATTATTGATCGCAATAAAGTCGCTGCATGATTTATCTGATACGAGTTCAAGAGCACAAAGATTCAATTACAAGAAAAGACTCTTAGAAGTAAAGGAACGTCATCCTCAACTAGGTGCTGTAGTTGATAAATGTTTGGGAAATTACTGTAATTAAAGGGATCTTGAGCGCTCATCTCTTTGCTCTTTAGTCGGTAAGTATTGGTTAAGAATGACCTGAAAATTAGGGCATGAAAAATATATCTTACTTACCGACCACTTATCGACCAATTCAGTTGATTTGATTAGGGTGCTCAGACACTAAAAAACCCTTGTGTTACCAAGGGTTTTAGAGGTATCTATTGTTGAGATAGATGGTGCCAGGACCCAGATTTGAACTGGGGACACGGCGATTTTCAGTCGCCTGCTCTACCAACTGAGCTATCCCGGCTTTAACCCTAATAATCTACCAATTCGTAAGTACCTTATTGAAAAATAACTTGAAATCTCCTTAATTTTCTTTTGTCCAATTGCACAGGCAGTTTGAAAAATCATTAGAAAGCTAGTTTTCTAATGATTTTCTTGGAAGCAAAATTCATTATTCAGGAATAGATTTAATCATCCTAACCAATGTTTTATGTGCATCTGAACAGTCTTGAAGAACATGATCAAATTTTATTTCTAATGTCTGGTCATCAATTTTAAGCTGAAAAGATTCTGGAGATAGGCTTATCATTTGCGCTGATTTGAAAGTTTTAATTTTTCCATAATATTTCGCATAAGCATTGACTGCACTCTCATGGTCTTTGTTCATGTGATTACATATTCTTGTACTTGATTCTTGGGTGATTGGCTCGGAATTCATAAAATTTTTTATAGTGAATTTATAAAGTTAATTAATAAGTTAGTTAGATTTGTAGAAATTGAGATTAAAAAACTTCTAAAGAATTTATTACTTTGTTCATAATAATCTCTGCAAAGCAATACTTGCTACTCCTGCTGCGGGTGGTCTGTTGCAAATTTTTATTGGTATACCGATTTCTCTTTCTCTTATTTTTTTCCAAGTAATATTTTTTGCACCTCCTCCAATAGTAATTATTTGCTGAGGTAACTCAGCTCCTAATTCATTAAGTTTTTGCCAGCCTCTTGCTTCTATTTTTGCCAATCCTTCAAATAATGCATGTAGATAAAGAGAGTCACTGACCGGTCTTGGCTCAAGCTTAGGTTGTAAATTGGGATCATCTATTGGAAATCTTTCCCCTTGACTTGATAGCGGAAGAAGACTTAATCCTGTTGATTTATTAGGATTTATTTGCTTGCTTAATTCCTCAATATATTCAAGATTAAAGAAATCTAATAGTATCGCAGCCCCTGTATTAGATGCTCCACCAGATATCCAGTTCCCTAATAATTTATGATTTGAGATGCCTTTCCCGGTAAGGGCTTTATTGACAAATTTTTTGATTACTATTGTGCTTCCAAGGATTGTTATCCCATCATTTTTATTTGGAAAAGTGGCTAAAACCCCAGCATTAGAATCTGTAGTTCCTGCGATTACTTGAAGATTTTTGGGTAGGCTTAATTCATTGGCTTTTTTAGTACATATATACCCCATCATTTGACCTGAAGGAATTATTTTAGGTAGACATTTTAACCATTTTAAATTTTGAAAATTTTCTGGCCATGAACTATTTGATATTTCCCAACCTAACCTAATGTTGTTACCTTCTTCCCCAAACTCCCAATTATTAATAAGCCATCCACTGATCCAATCTGCTTGGTGCCTTAAGATTATTTCATTACCGTATAAGGCTAAAAGTCTTAGCGCTCTCCCGACGCTTCCACTTGTGCTTGAGCCGGCACAATCTTTTGTGAATAACTTTTCAATTTCGTATGAATATTCCGCACAGGATAAGAAATAAGGTAATGCTTTTCCGATGGGCTCTCCATTTTTTTTACATGCCAAAAGTGTTCCAGATGTCCCCGCCACTGAACAAGAAACTAATTTTTCTTTTAGACCTCTTGGAATTTCATGTATTAGATTTTTTAGGCTCTTTATCCAGTCTTCTGATAATTCAAGACCTTTAGAGTATGTTTTTGATGATGTGAATAGTATTTTTTTTTGAGTATTAATGATTGCAATCCTTACGCCCGATGTACCAAGATCAATACCAAGTACGAGAGAATTATTTAACATTTATTGAAGAAATCTTTTTATATGAGCAAACTTAGTTCTTTCGCTTTTTGAGTTATGTCTTCCCATGGAAGCGCAATATCAGTTCTTCCAAAATGACCATAAGCTGCAATATCTCTATAAAAACGTCCGCCTCTTAGCCTAGGAAGTTCTTGCAGGTTGAAAGATTTTATAATCGCGCCTGGCCTTAAATCAAAGTGATCTTGAACAATCTGAGTTAATTCAGCGTCTGAAACTCTCCCGGTGCCATAAGACTCAACAAGTATTGATACTGGTTTGGCTACGCCAATTGCATAACTTAGTTGGACTTCAACTTTTTTTGCAAGATTTGCTGCGACCAAAGCCTTCGCTACAAATCTTGCTGCATAAGCTGCGGATCTATCAACTTTAGTAGGATCCTTGCCAGAAAAAGCCCCACCGCCATGGCGCGCATATCCTCCATATGTGTCTACAATTATTTTTCTACCTGTGAGTCCTGCGTCTCCTTGAGGACCTCCAATGACAAATTTCCCCGTTGGATTCACTAAAAAACGCGTAGTTTCTATTGAAGGTTTCAAAGCTAGATCCTCTGTGGCTGGCTCAACAACTAATTTCCAAAGGTCTTTTGCAATTCTTTTTTGGATTTCCTCTTCAAGAGTTATTCCATCGACTTCTGATTTGTGCTGAGTAGAAATCAGTATTGTGTCTATGGAGCAGGGGACTCCGTTTTCGTATGAGACACTTACTTGGGTTTTTCCATCAGGTAAAAGATATTCAATTAACTTTTGGTGCCTAACTGATGCCAACTGTCTTGCTAAACGATGAGCGAGACTAATTGGCAACGGCATTAGTTCAGGAGTCTCGTCACAAGCAAAACCAAACATAATCCCTTGATCACCAGCACCAACTTGATCTAATGGATCTGTTGAGTGGTCTTCAGCTTCATCTACTCCCTGAGCTATATCTGAAGACTGTTGGTCAAGTGCAACTAGGACTGCGCAACTATTAGCATCAAATCCACCAGCACTGGCACTCTCATAGCCAATGCTTTTGATGACTTCTCTAACAAGCTTATTGAAATCAACCTCCGCTTTAGAAGTTATTTCTCCAGTTATCAGGCATAAACCAGTATTTACGACTGCCTCACATGCAACCCTACTTGTCGGATCTACAGTTAAGAGAGCATCTAAAACAGCATCACTTATTTGATCGCAAATTTTATCTGGATGTCCTTCTGTTACCGATTCAGAGGTGAAAACGTATCTACTCATTGGAAATCTGAATTGAATACTACTTTAGGTGTTTATCTGAATATTTAATTCATTTAATTTTTCGATAATGAATTGTTTTTCAGTAAGAGTGGGAGGATTTTTCCATCCACCAGTAAAGCCTATTATTATTGGCACATCTGCTTCTTTGGCCATTTTTAAATCAGTATCGGCATCTGAGATAAGCGCACATTCAGAAGGATTTATCTTCATTCTTTTGCAAAGTTCTATAACTGCTTTTGGGTTAGGTTTTGACGGTTTATTCTCAGCACTCCAAAGATAATCAAATATACCTTCCAATTTATTGCTGTAAATAAATTCTTCTATTCCTGCTTGAGTATCATTTGTCATTAATGCAATACTCACTCCATTTCTTTTGAGGTCAACTAATAGATCAAATGCTCCTGAAATTAAAGTCCTTTTTTTCTTTATCTTGTCTTGATTATTAGAAAGGAAAATTTCTACTTCATTGAAGATTGTTTGACTCATTGACAGTGATTTAAACCAATCAAAACCAAATAAAGTAAATATTGTTGCTGTAGATATAATATTTTGCTCTTTAGAAGCAATTGCTAGGCATGATTTGGCTGAAAGGGTTTTATTCTCTGATCCATAAATACAATTAAGTAATTTTCTTAATAAAAAAATTCTAAAATTGCTTATTTTTAATTTTTTAAATTCAGAGACAGCAAACTCAATTCTAGTTTTCGCTAGTTCTAATAAGTATTGCTCACTATTGGATAATGTTCCATCTTTATCAAATATTACTGCCTTAATAAAACCAGCAGAACTATTCTTAATTAAAAGCTCTGCCATTTCTATAAAAGTAAATAATCAAATAGTCATTACTGCAATAGGATCTTCTCCTTCTTCGGCTTGCTCAAGAAGCATTTGTTTATATCTTGCTGCCATCTCTTCAGCTTTATCAAAAACTTTTTGAGGGTCAGTCAGCATATCTCCAGGTTCTGGTTCAAGTGCTTTTGTAGAAAGAGAAATTCGTCCTCTTTCAGCATCTAGGTCTATTATCATGACCTTCATTTGGTCATTTACGTTTAGAACAGAGTGAGGAGTTTCAATATGTTCATGACTTATCTCGGAAATGTGAAGCAGTCCACTTACACCCCCGATATCTATAAACGCACCATAAGGTTTTATTCCTCTTACGGCTCCTACAACAACTTCTCCAACTTCAAGGCGATTCATTTTCCTTTCAACTAAAGCCCTTCGATGACTTAGTACTAGCCTATTTCTTTCTTCATCAACTTCTAAGAATTTTAAGGGTAAGAAATCAGCAACTAGTTCTTCTTTGGCTTTTCTAGTGCTTATATGGGAGCCAGGAATAAAGCCTCTAAGCCCTTCAACTCGAACAAGTGCACCACCTCTATTCGTAGCAAAAACCTCTGAATAAATCGTGGCATCTTCTTTTTGTAGTTGTCTAACTCTTTCCCAAGCTCGTTGATATTCAATTCTTCTTATTGATAAAGATAATTGACCATCCTCATTCTCTTCAGTCATTATAAAAAATTCTCTAATTTCTGAAGGCTGTAAAACATCACTCAGGCCTTCGACTCTATTTATTGATACTTCTTGCATTGGCATGAAAGCAGCTGTTTTTGCACCAATGTCAATCATTGCTCCTTTGGATTCAAGAGCAAAAACAGTTCCATTAACTATATCGCCAGGTTTAAAGTTGTAGTCGTATTTGCTTAGTAAAGATGCAAATTCATCAAGAGTGAAACCTGCACTTTCAAGATCACTCTTATTAATTCTACTCGAGGAGTCATCAGCAGCAGGAATGTTTTTGGGAATATCGTTTTCTTTTAATTCATTAAAGGAATTCTCTTCAAATTCTGCACTTACTGAATTTGAGTTATTTCCCTCAGGTAATGATATTTCTTTTTCAGGATTTTTTTCTTGAACGTTGCTTGCTGGATTTTCAGACATGCTTGAATGGCGGTCTGCCTTTTTAGGACAGTGCGATAGAAATACAAAATGGCCCGCCGACCAAATTGAAATTAAATTCTACTTTATGGATAGGTCTTTCTAGTTAAAGAACTGATGCCAATTGTTCTTTTTTTATTGGTTTTAGTGATTCAAGGGTTTTCATAAAATCATTAATTCCATCAAATTGTCTATAAACAGAGGCAAATCTGATATAAGCAACTTCATTAATATCTTTTAAATGAGTAAGAACCATTTCTCCAATTTCATTTGTCTTTACTTCTTTGCGAACTCCTTGATGTAGTTCTAGTTCTATTTCATCAACAATAAATTCAATCTTAGCTCCATTCATAAGTGTTTTGTCGCAAGCTCTGCTTAAACCATTAATTATTTTACTGCGATTAAATAATTCTTTTGCTCCGCTTCTTTTTAGAACAGTAATTGGCGTTGTTTCTACTCTTTCATAAGTGGTAAATCGGAAGTCGCAATTTAAGCACTCCCTTCTTCTTCGCACGCTTCTTCCAGAATCAGCGGAACGAGATTCAAGAACTCGACTGTCTGTATTTTGACAAGATGGGCACTGCATGCAGCCCTTTTCAATGATTTAACTAACTTTAAACATTTATTTGGCTTCTGAGAAGGGGTAGATTAAATAAAACTACTTTTTATTTAAAAAAAAATTATTTATATTTAAGACTAAGTTAATAAAATTTTTTAAATTAAGATTCAGACATTAAAAAAAGCCCTGAAATTTCAGGGCTTTTTTTGTTATTTACTTGTCGTATTTCGGAGGATCGCGAAATGCGACAGCAAAGAAGAGCGTTACAAGTGCCAAAGTAAGGATTAGCACGTAGGAGAAAGCTTCCATCTAAGTTCTCGGTATAAGGGGGTAAAGAATCCTGATTTAGGCTCGACCAGGAACTCGGCGTGTTGATTCGTCTCCAAGTTTTTTGAAGAGACCAAACTCAACTTGATCCCCAAGCTCTGGATCGATACCTGAGAATCTGTCGCCAAAGAGAGTTCTGGCTGCGTGCCACCAGTGCCCGAAGAGGAATAACAAGCCAAAACACAAGTGTGCATAAGTGAACCATGCTCTTGGTGAGCTCCTGAATACACCATCTGACTTGTAGCGATCTCTGTCAAACTTGAAGGCTTCTCCAAGTTGAGACTTTCTTGCTAGACGTTTGACTATTACTGGATCAGTAAATGTTTGTCCATTTAATTCACCACCGTAAACAGTAGCTGTGACTCCAGTTTGTTCGATCGAGTACTTAGCTTCGGCGCGACGGAAAGGAATGTCAGCTTTAACGTTTCCATCCTTGTCCTCAAGAATGACAGGGAAGTTTTCAAAGAAATTTGGAATTCTTCTAACTTCTAAGTCATTGCCTTCGCTATCAGTAAATGAGATGTGACCTTGCCATCCACTTGGAACTCCATCGCCATTAACCATTGCTCCAACTCTGAAGAGACCTCCTTTAGCAGGACTATTCCCTACATAATCATAGAAAGCAAGTTGCTCAGGAATGGCTTCATAAGCTTCAGCTTTCGAAGCACCATCATTCATAGATTCCTGAACTCTGCGGTTGATTTCAGTTTTGAAATACCCAGAATCCCATTGGTATCTAGTAGGACCAAATAATTCAACGGGAGTTGTCGCTGATCCATACCACATGGTTCCAGCAACTACAAAGGATACAAAAAGAACAGCTGCTAGAGCACTAGCTAGAACGCCTTCAAGGCTACCTAGCTTTAAAGCTCTATATAGCCTTTCTCCAGGTCTATTGGTGATATGAAATATTCCACCAATTATTCCTAAAAGTCCTGCCCCAACGTGATTGGCGACAATTCCTCCAGCATTGAATGGATTAAATCCTTCTGCACCCCAAACAGGAGCAACTTTTTCTACATGCCCAGTTAATCCATATGGATCAGAAACCCATATGCCTACAGATGAGCAATGAAAGGCTCCAAATCCAAAGCATGTCAAGCCAGCTAAGAAAAGATGAATTCCAAATATTCTTGGAAGATCTAAAGCTGGTTCTCCAGTGCGGGAATCCTCCCACAATTCAAGGTCCCAATATGTCCAGTGCCATACGGCAGCAAGCATCAAAAGACCACTGAAAACTATATGAGCTGCAGCAACACCTTCGAAGCTCCAGAATCCCGGATCAACTCCGGTTGCTCCGGTTATATCCCATCCGTTCCAGCTACCTGTAATTCCTAGGCGGGCCATAAAGGGCATGACATACATGCCTTGGCGCCACATTGGATTAAGTACTGGATCAGAAGGATCAAAAATGGCCAATTCATATAAGGCCATTGAGCCGGCCCAGCCGGCTAACAAAGCAGTATGCATGAGGTGCACGGCCAAGAGGCGGCCAGGGTCGTTGATCACGACTGTGTGCACCCGATACCAGGGCAATCCCATGGGTCAGGTTCGTATAACGAAGCTGCTTAATGCAGCAAGACTCGAATGATCGTAAATGGTATTGCTTGAGTTAATGCACAGGATGTAGAGACCTGAAATGACTTTTGACACTCTTGAGTGAAAATCAACTGGTTTTCAGCGGCTGAAAATGGCGAATAGGCAGTGGTAGCCTAGAAAAAGTAAAAAAAAAAGAAAAAAAAGAATTTTTCGAATTTAAATTGATTTTGTAATTTTTAAGATGTTTTCATCTCAAATTAATTTTAAAAAACTGAAAATCCGGTCTTAAATCTACTCAAAATCGGTGGTTGGAAAATTTTTTTTGGCTATTCAAATGCAAATAAATAAATAGACGGTTTTAAATCATAATTTTTCGGCAAATTACAAAATCTCAGTCTCTTTGATTCAAACCCCAATTTTTCTGCTTAAGGGATATATAGTTTATTTCATTAATTTTGTTCTGAGTAAAAACCTCGGTATGGAAACCACTAGTTTTGGATTTGCCGCAAGTCTTTTATTTGTTGGAGTACCAACGATCTTTCTTATTGGTCTCTTTGTTTCTACCAGTGATGGTGAGAAATCAAGCTTTTATTCCGATACAAGCAAGGGTAGATTGAGCCCTCAGCCTAAAAAGTAATTTAGGATTTAATTAAATTAAAGATCTCAAGTATTTGCTTGAGATCATCATTACTACTGAGGTTTTACCGTAAAGGTATTGCTTCAAGACCTAATATATTAAATTTAAAGGCTAGGATAATTTTTCTTCTTTCGGATGAGTTCAACAAATAATGGATGGAGATTAAAAAAAACAGTTCTTCCTCAGCACACTGATCACGCAGGGGTCATGTGGCATGGTTCTTATTTAGATTTCTTAGAAGAGGGGCGAATTGATGCATTAGATAAAGTGGGATGCTCATATTCCGAATTATCTAACAAGGGCTTTGAAATACCAGTGATTTCTATGCAAATAAAATATAAAATATCTTTTTTTCACGGAGAAAAGATTTTATTAAATAGTCAATTTAAGCTGGAAAATAAAATAAGACTTACTTGTAAAACTTTATTTTTGAAATCAACTGGAGATATTGGTGCGGAAGCATTAATTGGACTTGTTGTGGTAAGAAAAATAAATGATTCAATAAAGTTAGTTAGAGAATTACCATTACAAATTAAAAATATATTGTTACTTCTAGAAGAAGGCCCTAAATTTTAAATGAATATATTATTTTGATTTTTAAATCCATTCCTGGTAATACTTTTCTCCAATGGAGAAAAAAAATGATATTGAAAGGGGGAAGGAAAGTTGATTTTGATTGGCTTTTGGATATAGCTGCTGGAGTTTCGTGGGGTAAGTTGCAAAAAATAATTTTGAATCCTGAGCATTTTGTTTCCTTAGAAATCTCAATTTATGAATTAGAAGTTATTTGGGAATCTCATTTGAAAGATCAAACCCCACTTCAATATTTGATTTCTAAGTGCCCTTGGAGAGACTTTGAGTTAGAGGCTTCCGCAGAGGCGCTAATTCCAAGACAAGAAACAGAATTTTTGATTGATCTTGCTTTGAAAAAAGTGATTGATATTAATTCTGGAAGATGGGCTGATCTTGGAACAGGATCTGGTCCGCTCGCGGTATCTCTAGCTAAATCTCTTCCTAACTGGAATGGACATGCAGTTGATATTAGTAAAAATGCCTTACACCTAGCAAAAAGAAATTTAAAATCTATTGCGCCAAATGCGAATGTGAGATTTTCTTTAGGAGATTGGTGGGAACCTTTAAAAAGATGGTGGGGAAGTTTTGATTTGGTCTTAAGTAATCCCCCGTATATTCCTTCTGCTCTAATTGAAAAATTAGATCCAGTCGTGAAAAATCATGAACCTCTTATCGCTTTGGATGGTGGAAAAGATGGAATGAACGCTATAAAGCAAATCATCAATGGGGCATCAAATGCTCTTGCTAAAGGAGGTTGGTTAATCCTTGAAAATCATTATGATCAAAGTGAAAAGATAACTAATATTATGCAGAATATTGGAATGGAGGAAGTTTCTTTTGAGAAAGATTTAAGCGGAATAAAGCGTTATGCTATTTGTCGTAAAAAATGAAATGATCAAAAAGAAATTTGGAATTTCTGAGTTAGCTTTAAAGTTAAAAAAGGGATCTTTAGCTTTATTTCCTACTGATACTTTGCCAGCACTTTGTTCATACCCTAAATACTCAAAAAAAATATGGACTATCAAGAAAAGGCCCTCAACTAAGCCACTTATATTAATGGGAGGATGTTTGGATCATTTATTTGAGTTTGTTCATCCTTGTGCTAGAGAAGACGGCTTAAAATTGGCAAAAAAATATTGGCCTGGAGCATTAACAATTGTCTTGCCAACAATAGGAAATATTTCTGAGAATCTTAATTACAATTCTAATTCTATAGGTTTCAGAGTCCCCGCTCTAAGCCTAGCAAGAGATTTGCTTCTCAAAACTGGTCCTCTTGCAACTACAAGTGCAAACATTTCTGGAGAAGCACCTGTTAAAGATTTTTTAGAAGCTTCGATTAAATTCCCTGGTATTCCAATACTTGCTCCTGGTCCTTGGCCAAAATCCTCAGGTCTTGCAAGCACAGTTGTTGAATGGAACGATGGGAAATGGAATTTGTTAAGGGCTGGTTCAGTTGTTTTGAATTAAAAGTTACGAATGCTTTATCTGTTTTTTAGCGTTTTATTATTGCAGTCTTTTTTTTGGTGTTTTTTTCGATTGCCAATAATGGGTTTTGATTGGATTTATCAATTAAAATTTTTCAACTTCTTTATTATTGCTTTTTTAATTTGGATTATCTCTGGTAAATCTAAATAGATCTTTTTAGTTCTGGTTTCTAAAGATGCCGGCTAACAGATTTGAACTGATGACCTTCGCTTTACAAAAGCGCTGCTCTACCGCTGAGCTAAGCCGGCAATTATTTTATCTTACCTAACAAAGTAATTTAAAAGTTAATCTGTATAGGAATTTTGTTGGAAATACTTTTTAAATATTTTTTTGATCTGATTCAAGCAATGAATGCCATCTTTTAATTGATTAAGAATTTTGATCTGTGACTTCATCTTCTTGGGAACTTCCTTCTGATTGATTCTTAGGCTCTTTAAGTTTGATTTGACCAGTCATAGTTCTTTTTATTGGTAAATTTGCAACTAATGCGGTCATCCGATCTTCTGTCTCTAGACTTACTGCGCCTTCATCAACATCTATCTCTACATACTTTGCTACCACATCAAGTATCTCTCTTCTCATTTGATCTAAAAGTTCTGTACTGAGATCTGATCGATCATGAGCTAAAACAAGTTGCAACCTCTCTCTCGCAGTGCTAGCGCTAGACGGCTGTCTGCGTAGTAATTTGTTGATAATGTCTCTAAGTGTCATTGCCATGGATTTAGAAAATTTTTGTTTGCATTAGTTTTCTAAATTTCGCGCCAAATCCTGAACTCTCCTCTACGGGATCGATGAGTGGAATATCTTCACCTTGTAACCTCTTGGCAATATTTAGATAACATTTAGCTGCTGGGGAATTAACGCTATTTAAAGTTAGAGGCTCCCCTCGGTTTGTACTGACAATTACCTGTTCATCCTCTAGCACAAGGCCAAGTAAAGGTAAGGCTAAAATATCAGTTACATCGTCGATAGAAAGCATTTCTTGGTTGGCCATCATCTTTGGCCTTACTCTATTAAGAACTAACTGCACTGGTTTAATAGCATTTGTATTAAGCAAACCAATTACTCTGTCTGCATCTCTTACTGCCGATACCTCAGGATTTGTAACCACAATTGCTTCTTGAGAGGCTGCCATAGCATTTTTAAATCCGTCTTCAACTCCTGCAGGGCAGTCAATTAAGACGTAATTGAATTGTTCTTTTAACATATCGACTATGCGCTTCATATCATCTGGTTTTAACCAATCAAGCATTCTTGGATTCCCAGCAGGAAGCAAAGATAGATTGGATTCTTGCTTGTGCTTCACTAAGGCCTGATCAAGTCTGCATTCTTCCTCAAGAACTTCTTGTGCCGTATACACAATTCGGTTTTCAAGACCTAACAGTAAATCCAAATTTCTCAAGCCAAAGTCTGCATCTAATACGGCAGTGGTTAATCCCTGCCTTGCAAGTGAAATGCCAAGATTTGCTGTGAGGGTTGTCTTGCCGACCCCACCTTTGCCTGAGCAAATAAGAATGACGCGCGTATCTGTCGCCACGGACCTCCTTGGATTCGTCAAACTTTAGTTCGATTTTGATAAAGAAAAAAGCTTTGTTGTCAGATCAGTTGCATTGGGTTTGCTTTTGAAGACATCTCTCAGGTCTTTAGAAGTAATTTCTTGGTGCTTTTAATTTAAAAACCTACTGTTTTTCTTATTGAACTATGAAGTCTCCAGTGGGGAAATTATAATTTCTTCTGAATCTATTCTTGCTTGCTCTGCAAGACCAATTTGAGGTTTCTCTTTAGGCCCTCTAGCTACTTTTTTAGCGATTCTTAGTTGAACAGGTCTAAGTTGAAGTGCGGATATTGTTGCTTGCGAGTTTCCTTTGTTGCCTGCATGCGCAATCCCAAGAAGCCTTCCCCAAATAATAATATTTCCCTCTGCACTAACTTTTGCTCCCGGATTAACATCTCCAAGGATTAATAAATCTCCAGAACTTTCGATATATTCTCCTGACCTAACGGTGCCTTGATGAAAGTAAGTTTTTGAAAAAGTTAAACTTTTTTCATTTATTTTTAATGTTTCATTTGAATTATTTTCAATAATAAATTGAGATTTACAACCTAATGATTGAGAACTTACTATCGTCTTTAAAGATGTCGAACAAAAACCAATTATTTCACAATTATTTTCTTTCGCAATTGAAATAATTTCTAATATATCTGTACATGAAAGATCGAGATTTTTGCAATCGATTTCTATATTGGTTGACTTGAGACTTTTCAACTTATTTATTAAGCATAATTTCCAACTTAGATATTTACTATCTTCTATGTTGACAATAATTTTTTGAGGTATCGAATTCATTTTCAATTATATTTTTATTTTTAGACTTTCTATTTCTATTTTTAATTCACTTTCTATTTCTTTAGGATAAATTAACCATGAAGATTGATTAGGCTCTATTAATCTATCGACCAATGGTGAGACTTCCTCTAGAGCCTGTAGGTTCTCTCCATCCCATAAACGAAGTCCATATTTATAAGGATGATAGCTTTTAACTATTTGTTCTCTTAATCCACAGGAACTATCTGGCTCAATGCAATATTTTTCTGATAGTATTCTAGCTTTTGCTAGAGATTCTAGTCTGATTTCTAAAGGGAGGGAGGATATATTTAATGCTTTTAATAAATTTCTATTTATAAAACGTTTACAGAGACTAGATAATTTATCAAAATTAGATTCTTGCCATTTATTAATATGATACCCAGTTACTATATCATCATTAGCTAAAAAACTTTCTAGGCTCATTTTTTCATGATTCCATAGCCATTCAGACATGTTTTTATCAGCCCATACTTTTTTTGCACCAATTTTTCTTGCTGTTTTTATAATTTGTTCTAATAACCAATTGCAAACTTCATTTAATCTATGATTGTATACGCTTCTATACATGAGATTTCTTATTACTAAATAATGCTCAACTGCCATTATTCCTTTAGGATTTATTGCTAAATCACCATCTGGTGCGAGTGTCATAGCTGATATTATTCGATCAATATCTAATTGACCATATCTTGCTCCTGTCGTATAACTATCTCGCATTAGATAGTCAAGCCTATCACAATCAAGCTGACTACTAATTAAAGAAATAATTGATTTTTCTGGTGCTTTTCTTGATTGGATCAAATCTGAAATTTTTTTTGCATTATCCTTTCCATATCTATTAAGTATCATAGCAATTTCTTGATTTGAACTTATTAATTTTGCAGTCCATTCTTCATGTTTGATTTTGAATATTTCCTCACTTGTATGACTTAGTGGCCCGTGCCCAAGATCATGTAAAAGAGCAGCACCATACACAATGAATTTTTGTTCTTTTAATCTAGAATCTAACTCGCATAAATGATTTATTGCTCTTCTTGCAATATGAAATACACCAAGTGAATGAGTAAACCTGCTTGATTCTGCGCCATGAAATGTTAAATAAGCAGGACCTAATTGTTTGATTCTTCTTAATCTTTGAAATGGGGAGGAATCTATTAATTCCATCACCATTTTCTCCTCTGGAATTGAGCTATTTAAGGTAATTGATTGATGCAGAGGGTCAAAATAAGTTCTCGTTGACATGACTTATTCCATATCTTGGCTTATTAATTGTTCCTCTTTTACTTGACTCTCTTTTGATAATTTTTCTGAGACTTCTTCTTTGTCCAAAGTTGCTTGCATGATAAGTTCTGCATCTGAAAGCCATCTATCCTCATCAGAACCTGGGTTAAGTGGCTCTGGCATTTCTAAGAGGCGATCAGGATCAATTCCAAGATTTTGTATGTCTCTTCCACTTGGAGTTAAATAGCTGGCAACTGTAATAGCTAAACCACTGCCATCACTTAGATTAGTTAAAGATTGTATGAGGCCTTTCCCAAAAGTTTTATTACCTATAAGTTCTGATCTTTTATTGTCTTGAAGCGCACCAGCAAGAATTTCACTAGCACTTGCTGTTCCCTCATTTACAAGAGTAACCATAGGGCCATCATAAAGAGTTTCTATACCAGAACTGATGGGATCATTTATGGAATCCCTTTTTTTTGTTTCAACAATCGGCATATTGCTAAGGAAATCGTCAGCCACAGCGAGTCCAGAACTTACTAAACCTCCAGAGTTATTCCTTAGGTCTAAAATGAGTCCATCTATTTCTTTGTCAGAAAGCTCTTCCAAAGCTTCCTTGACTTGTTCAGGAACTCCTTCACTAAATTGTGTAATTCTTAAGTAACCAAATGTATGAGATTCATTTCTTATCCTTTTAGTTCTAACTGGTCTTAAATCAACACTTCTTCTTTCTAAAGAAATTTCTTTTATTTCATTGTCAGGTTGCTCTAATTCAACTATTACTTGCGTTCCTGTTTGCCCTCTCAATTTCGCTGCTGTTGCTTCAAGCCCTAACTTTTTTGGAGATTGCCCGTTGACTTCTTTTAAAATTGTTCCACTTTTAATTCCTGCATCCGAGGCAGGAGAGCCTTCAAGAGGAGATATCACAACTATCTCTCCATCTTCTTTTCTTGCTCCTAACTGAAGTCCAACTCCATTAATTTCACTTCCTATGTTGCTTTTCTTCATCGCTTCGTAATCAATTGGTTTTAATAAGCGTGTATAAGGATCACCAAGAGGAAGAAGCATCGCTTCAATAGCTGAATAGGCTTGTTGAGAATTATTTATAGGTTTTTCAAGAGCTTTTTGACGAAGTTTTTTCCATTGAATCTCATCAAATTTCTTAGGATCTAGATAACCCGCATTAACTAAATTCCAGGCCTCAATAACAAGCAATTGTCCATCATTGAGGGCAATTGCCGGTTGAGTAAAGACTTGAAATAAAATCCCAAAGCAGATTAATACTGCAAAAAATCTTTGCAGTAGCTTAGTTAAAGATTTAACAGAAGAAAGCATTGGATTGATCTTTTGCGGCGACCAAGGGGCACATCGAGTAAGATATTTGAAAGTACAGTGCATAAGTGGATGGCGAACTCTTCACCGGTTTATGACTGGTTCCAGGAACGTCTTGAGATACAGGACATAGCTGATGATGTCACTTCAAAATACGTTCCTCCACATGTCAACATTTTTTATTGTCTTGGTGGAATAACACTAGTTTGTTTTTTGATTCAATTCGCGACTGGATTCGCGATGACCTTTTATTACAAACCTACTGTAACTGAAGCTTATAGCTCAGTTAGTTATCTGATGACAGACGTCAGCTTTGGTTGGTTGATTAGATCCGTTCATAGATGGAGTGCCTCAATGATGGTACTTATGCTTATTTTGCATGTTTTTCGCGTTTATTTGACTGGCGGATTCAAAAGGCCTAGAGAATTGACATGGATAACAGGCGTGGTTATGGCAGTTATAACAGTTGCTTTTGGAGTTACAGGCTACTCATTGCCTTGGGATCAAGTCGGTTATTGGGCAGTTAAGATTGTGTCAGGAGTTCCAGCTGCTATTCCAGTTATTGGTGACTTTATGGTCGAACTATTGAGAGGCGGAGAAAGTGTTGGGCAGACAACTTTGACAAGATTTTATAGCCTTCATACTTTTGTAATGCCATGGCTGCTAGCAGTATTTATGTTGATGCATTTTCTAATGATTAGAAAACAAGGAATCTCAGGTCCCTTATAATTAAAATAATTTATTCAAATAAACCTTAATTATTTCAAGAACCTCCTTAAACCATGTCTACTCTTAAGAAACCTGATCTAGCTGATACCAAATTAAGAGCAAAATTAGCTAAAGGTATGGGCCATAATTATTATGGAGAACCAGCATGGCCAAATGATCTTTTATACATTTTCCCAGTAGTAATTCTTGGAACAATTGCATGTGTTGTTGGTTTAGCAGTTCTAGACCCTGCATTCCTTGGAGATAAAGCTAATCCTTTTGCAACACCATTAGAAATTCTTCCTGAGTGGTATTTGTATCCTGTTTTCCAAATTTTACGCGTAGTACCTAACAAGTTGCTTGGTATCGCTCTACAGACATTAATTCCTT
>QCHH01000024.1 GCA_003279585.1 Prochlorococcus sp. AG-402-A08
CTCACACATTAAAGAAGTTGTATCAAATTTAACTTTCTTAAGAGGAGGTTAAAAGTAGCTTATGTTACACCTTTTGAGTTGGCCTAGTTCGACTATTCCTTTGAAAGTCACTGCAGTAAAAGACTTTTTAGGGATTTTGGTCTATGATTGTATAGATAAAAAATCACTGTGAACTGGATTTTAAATGATTGCGTTTGAGTGAAAATATGTCATCTATGAAAGGCTTAGATGCTAGAAGAGCTGCTTGGGAGGTTATCCAAGCGGTAGGTGGAGGCGCATTCGCAGATGTGGCATTGGAAAGGATCTTTAATCTTTATTCCTTTAAACCCATAGATAAAGCATTAATAACTGAACTTTCTTATGGTGCAATTCGCCAGAGATATTACTTAGATTGTTGGATTGATTTTTTAGGAAAAGTACCGACTAAAAAACAGCCTCCCTTATTGAGGTGGTTATTGCATCTTGGGCTTTATCAGATTTTGAAAATGAAGCGAATACCCCCTGCTGCTGCAATCAATACAACTGTCGAGCTTGCGAAAACTCATCATTTGAAAAAATTGACCCCTGTTGTTAATGGAATCTTGCGATCTGCTCTGCGAACCAAAGAGAAAGGTCTTCAACTACCCAAATCAAATAATTCGACTTTAGAATTAGCAAAAAATGAATCTCTTCCTCTTTGGTTCGCAGATGAATTGATTAATTGGAAGGGAGTCGAAGATGCTAATAAGATCGCTAAAGCATTTAATTGTGTTAGTCCTATTGATATAAGAGTGAATAAATTACGTGCAGATTTAAAAGACGTAAAAAAAATTTTTGATTCTTGTGGTATTCATAATCAAATAATTCCCAACTGTCCTCACGGATTGGAGGTTCGAGCTGGTGTTGGTGAACCTGGGAAATGGCCCGGCTATGAAGAAGGTAAATGGAGTGTGCAAGATAGATCTTCACAACTCATTGCACCATCATTAGGACCTTTGCCTGGAGAAAAGATTCTTGATGCTTGCGCTGCACCCGGAGGAAAATCAACACATATTGCTGAATTAATGAATAATGAGGGCAAGATTTGGTCTGTTGATCGATCATCACGAAGAGCTAAAAAAATTTTTGCGAACTCACAGAGACTTGGGATTAATTGTTTGCAAATATTAGTCGCTGATTCAAATGAACTATTAGCCAAACATCCAGAATGGAAAAGTTTTTTTGATCGTATATTAATCGATGCCCCATGCTCAGGATTGGGTACTCTTGCTCGCCACCCTGATGCAAGATGGAGAATGAATCAAGATAATATTCAGGAGCTTGTCTCTGTTCAAAGTCAATTACTTAACTCGTTAGCTCCTTTATTAAAAAGTGGAGGAACATTGGTCTATTCCACTTGTACTATTCATCCTGAAGAAAATTTTAATCAGATAAAAAACTTTCTTCAATTAAAGTCTGAGTTTTTATTGGAATATGAAAAACAGATTTGGCCTGGTGAGGAAGGTAATGGAGATGGTTTTTACATGGCTGTTTTAAATAAATTAAAAAATTAATCAATTTATAAAGGGTTTTAACCCTTCTTTAATAGTTCTGAGTCTATTTTTAGAATTAAGAATTAATTTTATAAACTAATTAATGAACTATGCCCTATAGCTATTGCAGTCACAAGCATTCCTAAAATTAGAAATGGTTGTGCACTGGCTTGGTATTTAACATCAAATTTTAATGGATCACGTAATAGCCATATGTCTTGAAATGTGATTTGAGGAATTATTAGCAAAACCAGAATGACAGATGCAAAATGTTGTCCTATAGCTATCAAAACAACTACCATCGCCAGCTGAAAGATATCTATCATTCCTGCGCTGATACGACTTGCATTTTTAATACCAAAAACAACAGGAAGTGATTCAAGACCAAGGCTTTTATCACCTTCCACGCTTTTAAAATCATTTATCACAGCAATTCCTAGCCCTGACAAGCTATAGGCAAGAGTAAGCAGAGCAGTTGTCCAAGTTAAATGTCCAAATAGAGCCTGCCCAGCCCACCAAGGAAGAGCTATATAGCTTGCACCAAGTGCATAATTTCCAAGCCAACCATTTTGTTTAAGTTTTAAAGGTGGTGCCGAGTAAATAAAACTTACAAATGAACCTCCCAATGCCAAAAGCAGTACGGAAGGAATTGTGTGATGTGCCCACAAATCTAATAAATAGGCAACTCCAAGACCAGCAATTAATAAAATCCAAATTTGACATTTTACTTGGAAAAGTGAAATTGCTCCTGAGGGTATTGGTCTATTAGGTTCATTTATTGCATCAATTTCTCTATCAAAGTAATCATTTATTGTTTGGGTATATCCAGTTAAGAGTGGCCCGCTCATAAACATGCAACTTATCGAAGCAAGAATGTTGCTTAATTCCCAGTGATAATTACCACTGGCAGCTGCTCCACATATGACTCCCCATAATAAAGGAATCCATGTGATGGGCTTCATTAATTGCAAACGAAGCTTCCAAATGTTTGTTGTTTCAGAACCTCCTTTTATCCCAAGGAGTTGTCTAGCATCGCTCACTTTGTAATCTCAGTGTTAAGAAACTTCATCTTCGAAGAACCAATGTTTGCTTCCATCATTCATTTTAATTACCACACCAATGCCACCAATACCATCAGTCATCTTGTAATCGATTACAGTGCCTCTTGGATCTTCAGATAGTTGGTTGATCAAATAAGAAGGTATGCGATCTCTTACACGTTCAATATTGATCTTAATTTTTGAACCTATCCTTGCAAGGGAGGTTGGCTTAGCCATGGCATCAAAATGCTTAAGTTTGGGCAACCATAACAGTTCCCCTGTTTAAAAATCATGGTTGCTTTAAGATTGATCCCTTGTCTTGATGTTTCAAATGGACGAGTAGTAAAGGGGGTTAACTTTGTTGGATTGCGTGATGCAGGTGATCCAGTTGAGCTGGGATGTAGATACAGCAAGGCTGGAGCTGATGAATTGGTCTTTTTGGACATAACAGCCACGCACGAAAAAAGATCAACTTTGGTTGATATGGTGAGACGAACATCCGAAGCGGTAACCATTCCTTTCACTGTTGGAGGTGGGATTAGTTCATTGAATGGAATAAATGAATTACTGCGAGCAGGCGCTGACAAGGTAAGTTTAAATTCAAGTGCTGTTAAAGACCCTTCGTTGATTTCTCAAGGGGCTAATCGTTTTGGATCACAATGTATTGTGGTTGCAATAGATGCAAAAAAGAACAAAAATATACCGAATAAGTGGGACGTTTATGTGAGTGGTGGTCGTAATAATACCGGTTTGGATGCGATTGAATGGGCGGAAAAAATATTTGAGCTAGGAGCAGGAGAAATCCTATTAACTTCTATGGACGGTGACGGCACTCATAATGGGTATGACATAGAACTGACTAAATCTATTGCTGAAAAGGTTCCAATTCCTGTAATAGCTTCAGGAGGAGCTGGTTGCTTGAGACACATTAAAGAGGCTTTTACTCTTGGAAAATCTTCAGCTGCTCTCTTAGCATCTCTATTGCATGATGGACAATTAACTATCAGCGAAATAAAAGAATATCTAATTAAGGAAAATTTACCTATCAGACCAATTGAATGATTAATATTTACACTAAAAGATGTAAAATAAATTTCTCCACATTAAGTTTTTTGTGCGAGTAAAGAATTTCTTAGATTTCTATGAGGCCTGGTAATACTAAAGCTATAGAGGAAATGTTTAATTCAATTTCCTCAAAATATGATTTTTTAAATGATATATTTAGCTTTGGATTACATAGGTTTTGGAAAAGAAGATTGTTGGATATTCTTAATCCGACTTTTGGAGAGAAATGGATAGACCTTTGTTGTGGAACTGGAGACATGTCAATACTTTTGGCTAGATATATGAAGAGTTCTGAAAATATTATCGGGATAGATTCAGCTTCTCAAGCATTGTTGGTTGCGAAAGAAAGATCTAAACAAAACTATTCTTCAATAGAATGGATAAATGGTGACGCTCTTCAAACAAATCTGCCATCTGATCAATTTGATGGACTTTTAATGGCCTATGGTTTAAGGAATCTTTCCAGTTATTATGAAGGGTTTAGAGAGGCTTTAAGAATTTTGAAACCTGGTGGAAGAGCTGGAATCTTAGATTTTAGATCTTTTGAGGGACCTTCTATCCAAGGGTTATTCCAAAAAATTTATTTAAGTTTTTATGTGGTCCCAATAGCATCACTCTTTGGCTTAGGGAAGGAATATTCATATATTAAAAAGAGCTTAGTTAACTTTCCCTCAGGCGAAAAACAAATTCATTTGGCACTTTCTTTAGGTTTCAAAAAAGCAAAATACAAAACATTAGCAAAGGGGCAAATGGGAATTTTATTACTTGAAGCCTAAAGTTAAATTGTTCATTCTATTTTAAATTCTTTTCTTCTACAAAAACTACATTTACCCCATAATTTAACTTCTCCTTTAGGAGAAGGAACTTTGCAAAAAGGACAATTGGTCATTCCATTCTTATCAGTTCTACTTGGATGCCTTTCCCATATTTCTTTTTCACTTTCTTTAGTAACTAGTTCAATTGGATAATGTTGTCTAATCCGTATCTCCTTTATCTGATATCCATATAATTTCAAAGATTCAATCAACTCCAAACGGTTGTATTGGAGAGCCTGTCTCCATTGCGGATGGCTTGCTCCAATAGTAAGGATTTTATTTTTAATGTTAAGTGGCGTGCAATTCAATGCGAGTTGCTCACCAGCTATTTCTTCCCAATCTTGAATAAGGCCTCCCACATTTCCTTTCCATGAAGACTTGATTTCTTCTAAGCATGTATAAATTGACCGCTCTCTTTTTGCTTTTGTTTTATGTTTTAAGTCTTCTAAAATCAATTTTAATTAGACACTATTGATGAGTTAGTGCTTAAATCTAGCTAATATTTTTTAGTTTGCATAAAAGATCCTAATGGGATTATTAGATAGGTTGAGTCGCTTGCTAAGGGCAAATCTAAATGCTTTTGTTAGTGATGCAGAAGATCCAATAAAAATACTTGATCAGTCTGTTGCTGATATGCAAGAAGACTTGGTCAAGCTTCGTCAAGCAGTTGCTATGGCCATTGCAAGTCAAAAAAGACTAGAGAGTCAGGCTAATCAAGCAGAAGATCAAATAAAAAATTGGTTTTCCAGGGCTGAATTAGCTTTAAAAAAAGGGGAGGATGATCTGGCTAGAGAAGCATTGAGTAGAAAAAAAACTTTTCAAGAAACTTTTGAATCGTTATCGAGTCAATTCCAAACACAAAATGGTCAAGTTGAAAAATTAAAGAAAAGTCTTTTGTTATTAGAAAGAAAAATTGCCGAGGCACGAACTAAAAAAGATATGCTTAAAGCAAGAGCTCAGGCAGCTAAAGCTCAGCAACAAATTCAAAGCGCAGTTGGTGATTTAGGTAGTAAGTCTGCTATGGCAGCTTTTGAAAGAATGGAAGATAAAGTTGAGGCATTGGAAGCTTCTGGGCAAGCAGCATTAGAGTTGGCTGGAGAAGATTTAGAAAGTAAGTTTGCAGCATTAGAAGGAGGTGATGACATAGAGAAAGAATTAGAGACATTGAGAACTCAATTGAAATTAGGGGTTGAAGCAATAGCTTTGCCTCCTTCTGATTTAGATCTGAATGAAGTAAAGACAGTAGAAATCCAAGAGGTTGACGTTGAGTTAGAGGAGATGAAAAAGTCAATGGATAATTCTTGATTTTTTTGAGACCCAATTACTTTTGAAGTATGAGTAATCAAAAACCTTATAGAGGGGTTGGGTTGATTTATAGATATCACAAATTAAACCATCCTTCTCCCATATCTTGGAGATTAATTCTTAAACCTATTTGTGCTAGTACAGAAATAGAGCTATCAAATTGGATTGCAGAAAAACCAGTAAAGCAAAATCAACCAATAGCTTTATTTTCTTCTTGTCAAAGATTTGGTCAAGGTCAAGCTGGTCGAATTTGGCATGCACCAAAAGGAGGTGTTTGGGTTAGTGCAGCTATTAATAGAGAAGGTAGGTTGGAGAATAATTCTCAGCTTTACGGGTTAGCGGTGGCATTAGCGTTGGTTGAAAGAATTGAACGGATAGGAGTTAATGTCAAAATAAAATGGCCAAATGATATATTGGTGAACGGTCAAAAATTATGTGGAGTCTTGCCTAGATTATCTTTTAGAGGAGGAAAACTCAGATTATTAAGAGTTGGAGTAGGTTTAAACGTCTTCAATAATGTTCCTAAAGAGGGGATTTCACTAAAGCAAATTATTGGAAAAAAAACGATGAATATAAATTTTTGGTCATCAGAAGTTTTATATGCAATAGAAAAATCTCTGGATTTTTTAGATGATCAAGCATTTTTGCGCAGTAAGGTCGAACAAAGATTGTGGTCAAGAAAATATATTGAAAAAGAAACTGGACATCAATGGGATATCAAAGGAATTGACTCAAGTGGCAGATTAATTCTTTGTAAAGAGGATAAAGAGAAAGTCTTGTCTGCTTACATATGATTGCCTGAGTTAATTATTAGTAATCTCTATTACCTTGCCATCTCTAAATCTTGCGATTTTTTTTGCTCTTTGAGCAACATTGTCTTCATGAGTAACTAAAACAATTGTTATTCCTTGACTATGAAGTTGGTCAAAAAGATTTAAAACATCTTCAGTAGTTTTGGAATCGAGAGCACCAGTTGGTTCGTCAGCTAACAAAAGGGATGGTTGATTGATTATGGCCCTTGCTATGGCAACTCTTTGTTGCTGTCCCCCAGATAATTGATTGGGCAGATTGGTCATCCTGTTCCCAAGACCTACTCTATTAAGAGCCTCTTCAGCGCGTTTCTCTCTTTCTAATGAGGGGACGCATGCATAAATCATTGGAAGCATTACATTCTCAAGTGCTGAAACTTCTTGAAGTAGATGAAATTGCTGAAAAACAAAACCAAGTTCTTTGTTCCTAATATCTGCTAGCAAGTCATCATCATACTTTTCTATTGCGGTCCCATTTAATTCATAAGTCCCATTCGTAGGGCGGTCAAGGCATCCAAGTATGTTCATTGCAGTACTTTTACCAGATCCACTTGCACCCATTACGGCAAGGTAGTCGCCCTGGAAAACCTCAAGGTTTAGCTTGTCAAGAGCTTTCACTTTGACTGAGCCTTCCCCATAAAATTTATTTACATTCGTTAGTCGCGCTACAGATTTTTTCAATGATTTTAATTGGTTAGCCAATTGAACTTTTACTTGCAAGAGTAATAGCTTCACGAAGCAATGGAGTTCCGTTTACGGCACTATCAGCAAAGTCAAAGAGAGGGTTAGAAATAATTCCACCAATTGCAGTTACGAAAACACAAAAAATCAAAGCTACTTTGAGAGGGGACATCCCTGGTATTGACCATTCTATGGATGGATATGCTTTTACAACATTTGAAGCTTCTTTTGGTTCTGTTACTACCATCATTTTTATAACTGATATGTAATAGTAAATTGAAATAACAGAAGTAACTAGACCAACACTTACTAATAAGTATTGTCCATCTGCCCATCCAGCAAAAAATAAATAAATCTTTCCGAAAAATCCCAACATTGGAGGAATCCCTCCCAATGAAAGAAGGCATAAACTTAATCCCAGGGTGATTAACGGATCCTTTTGGTATAGTCCTGCGTAATCTGAGATTTGATCACTACCAGTTCGTATTGAAAAGAGGATTATGCATGCAAAAGCACCAAGATTCATAAATAAATAAGCTGCCATATATAAAACCATTGCGGCAAAACCATCTTCAGTTCCACAAACTAATCCAATCATTACAAAACCAGCTTGTCCAATTGAGCTATAAGCCAGCATCCTTTTCATAGATTTTTGAGCTAGGGCTACAACATTTCCCAGCGACATACTTAAAACAGCTAAAACGGTAAATAGTAATTTCCATTGTGTGTCAAAAGCGCTAAAACATCCGACTAGTATCCTTATTGCAAGTGCAAAACCTGCAGCTTTGGAACCTACTGATAAAAATGCAACTACTGGTGTAGGAGAACCTTCGTACACATCTGGTGTCCATTGATGAAATGGAACGGCTGCAATTTTGAAAGCTACTGTAGATAATACGAAAACTAGCGCTAATGCAGACAAAGGGGTGGGAGCACTTATTAGAGTTATTCCTATCTCTTTTAAATTTGTAGATCCACTTATTCCATATAAAAGGGATGCTCCATAAAGAAATACAGCTGCTGCAGCTGAACCAATTAACAAATATTTCAAAGCTGCTTCTGAACTTCTTGCGTCTCTTTTGAGGTATCCAGAAAGTAGGTAGCTAGCAACGGAAAGTGTTTCCAGTGATACAAAAACACTTACTAAATCAGTTGAGCCACATAGGAGCATTGCTCCAAGAGTGGCAGCTAGTAAAATTGCCGCAAATTCCCCAATCGGACTTCCATTTTGTTCAGCATATCTCCAGCTGATTAGAAGAGAAATAAGAGTTGATAGCGCTATAACTCCTCTAAAAGCAATAGCAAGATTGTCTGCGATAAACGCACCTAAGAAAGATTCTTGAATTTCTCCATTCCATTGCATTATTAACAAAACCAAAGCAGTACCAAGACCTGCATAACAAATTGGAGGGGACCAGCGGGTTGATATCTTTTCACCAGCCAAATCAACCAAAAGAGTTCCTAGCATCGCCATTAGAACTGCTGCTTCTGGAAGAACAGCTTTAGCATTCAAAGAGAGATTTAAAAGCTCCACAGGCTCATTTATGAATATTTGAAAAGACAAAAGTTCTCCCATTTATGTATTGTTTTTAAGCTGTGTCTGATTTTATAACTCTAGCGAAGTTATGAAATATGCCTTTTTTATCATTTTGGGCTATGCATTTTACTATTCAGTACGTTAGATAAGAAGGAGGAAAATTGAGCTGATGCCCACTGACCATACTCTGGTAATTGTTGAAAGTCCCACAAAGGCAAAGACTATTAAAGGGTTTTTGCCGAAAGATTTTCAAGTTCTTGCGTCAATGGGGCACATAAGAGACTTGCCTAATAATGCATCTGAGATCCCTGCGAAACACAAAGGAGAAAAATGGGCAACGATCGGAGTTAATACAACTGCTGATTTTGATCCTTTGTACGTGGTACCTAAAGACAAGAAAAAAATTGTCAAGGAATTAAAACAATCTTTGAAGGGTGCTAGTGAATTGTTGCTTGCGACTGATGAAGATCGAGAAGGTGAAAGTATAAGTTGGCATTTAATGAATGTGCTTGACCCGAAAATTCCTGTAAAAAGGATGGTTTTTCATGAGATAACCAAAGAGGCAATTTCCAAAGCGTTATCTAAAACAAGAGAAATTGATATGGAATTAGTTCATGCTCAAGAAACAAGGAGGATATTAGACAGATTAGTTGGATATACATTGTCTCCTCTGTTATGGAAAAAAGTTTCTTGGGGTTTATCTGCTGGAAGAGTCCAATCAGTTGCAGTCAGACTGCTCGTTTTGAGAGAGAGAGCAAGGAGATCTTTCAAAAGCGGAAGTTATTGGGACTTAAAAGCAAAATTAGAAAAAGAAGGTAGTGAATTTGAGGTGAAAATGACCTCGATTGGCGGGCAAAGAATTGCTAGTGGTAGTGATTTTGATGAGTCAACTGGATTATTAAAACCTGGCCGAAATGTCAAATTACTAGAGGAAGAAGAATCTAAGGAACTTGCTAGGAAATTAACTACAGATAAATGGAAAGTTACTAATGTTGAGGAAAAACCCTCAATCCGTAAACCAGTTCCTCCTTTTACAACAAGCACATTACAACAAGAAGCTAATAGAAAACTTCGATTGTCAGCTAGGGAGACCATGAGATGTGCTCAGGGTTTGTATGAAAGAGGTTTTATTACATATATGAGAACAGATTCTGTTCATCTTTCCGATCAGGCCATTAATGCCTCAAGAAATTGTGTTGAATCAAAATATGGGATTGAATATCTAAGTACAAAGCCGCGACAATTCTCTAATAAGACGAGAAATGCGCAAGAAGCTCATGAAGCAATTCGTCCGTCTGGTGAGAGCTTTAAAACACCCAAAGAGTCTAACTTGCAAGGGAGAGACCTCTCTTTATACGAACTTATTTGGAAACGAACAGTTGCCAGTCAAATGGCCGATGCAAGGTTGACAATGCTTGGAGTGGAATTACAAGCATCGGATGTATCTTTTCGAGCCAGCGGTAAACGAATAGATTTCCCTGGCTTCTTTAGAGCATATGTTGAAGGCACTGATGATCCTGATAGTGCACTTGAAGGACAAGAAGTGCTTTTGCCCAAATTAGCTATTGGAGATTCTCCAATAGCTATTAATGTAGAGGCGTTGGGGCATCAAACTCAGCCTCCTGCTAGATATAGCGAAGCTTCATTAGTTAAAACACTTGAGAAAGAAGGGATAGGTCGTCCGTCAACATATGCAAGCATTATAGGAACAATCGTAGATCGGGGTTATTCAGTTCTCAACAACAATTCGTTGACTCCAAGCTTTACAGCATTTGCTGTCACGGCACTTCTTGAAGAACATTTTCCTGATCTTGTAGATACTAGCTTTACAGCTCGAATGGAATCTACCCTTGATGAGATCTCAACAGGGAAAGTTAGTTGGCTTCCATACCTTAAGGGGTTTTACAAAGGTGATACTGGTCTAGAGAATCAAGTTCAACAGAGAGAAGGAGATATAGATGGAGGGGAATTCCGAGCTGTTTCCCTGGAGGGACTTTCGTCTCTAGTTAGGTTGGGTAAATTTGGAACATATCTGGAATCAAAGCGACTTGGTGAAAATGGCAAGCCTATAACAGCTACTCTTCCACAGGAAATTACTCCTGCAGATTTGGATGAGAATACTGCAGAGATGATTTTAAAACAAAAAGCCGAGGGGCCTGAATCACTTGGCGTTGATCCCGATAGTGGACAGAATTTATATCTACTAAATGGTAGATATGGTCATTTTGTTCAAAGGGGTTTAGTAGTCGAACTGAAAGATCTTGGGATTCCAAAAGGTAAGAAGAAGCTAGGCAATCTTCGATTATTTAAAAGTAGTCAATATGGACTCTATTTGAAGCAGGATTCATCAAAGGTTCAGCTTTTGTTGCCAGAGAATATAAAAGAGGAAGATATAGATGTTAAAAAAGGACTTGAATATCTAGATGATAAATCTTTAAAAAAAGCCCCTAATCCCAAAAGGACCTCATTACCAAAGAATTTAAAGCCAGAGAACTTGACTTTTCAGGAAGCTCTTGGATTAATTCAATTACCACGCCTACTTGGAGAGCATCCAGAGGGAGGTAAAGTTCAATCTAGTTTGGGTAGATTTGGTCCCTATGTGGTTTGGAGTAAAAATGGTGGTGAGAAAGATTATCGCTCAATAAAAGGTGAAGATGATGTTCTTAAAGTAAGCCTAGAAAGAGCTCTTGAGCTTTTAGCTATCCCTAAAAGAGGTAGAGGAGGAAGAACTGCTTTGAAGGATCTTGGTATCCCAGAGGGAGAAAAAGAAACTATTCAATTATTTAATGGTCCTTATGGTTTATATGTTAAACAGGGCAAAGTAAATGCTTCTCTCCCAGAGGGCAAAAGTGCTGAAGATATCACTATTGAGGAAGCTGTTGAATTATTGGCAGCTAAGAAATCAAGTAAAAAGACAGCATCTAAGAAGAAAAATTCTACAAAAAAGCCAACAAAGAAAGATTTAGATTTATCATCATCAAAAAAAAGCAGTGCTCGAAAAGCTCCTTCTACAACTAAATCAGGACGTATACGAGCCAGTAAAGTAAGGATAATAAAATCAAAATAATATTTTGAATATTTCAAGAGTAGTTGAAAAAATATTTATTAGATCATTTCTAATAGTTACCCTTTTTCCACTTCAGTCATGCTCAAACACTCTCATTGGCGAAAAGTTGGAAAATAGTTTTGATCTCAGTGAAAACCAAATCACTTCTTTAAAAACGAATAATAAGCAAGAAAAACTTAATGAAAAAATAAAAATCAAATCAAGAATCAAAGATGATAAAAAAGAAAATATAAATGATTTGGGTAATATAAATAAAGAAAATTCATTATCTAATAAAGATAGACTTAGTCAAAAATCAAACAAATTGATAAAGAAGACAATTTTTAATCCACAGCCATACAGAATTATTTTAAGATTATCAGGCGCAAATCCCTCTGCACCCGCTGAGACTGTTACTGAGGCTCTAAGAGAAGCAGGTGTCCAGTTTGAGGTGGAAAAGATCGAACGTTTTGATGAGGAGAATTTCTCAAAGAATACATCTTTGAAAAGATAAAAACTTTGATTTTAGATAACAAAAACTTTTCTAAAAGTCGATCTCTTTACAAAGCTCCTCTGAGTAAGAGAAAAGCCTTGAAAATCGTTGAGTCCTCTTATCTTGCTGCTGCAACAGCTTTGATTTGGATTGCGCTTTATTATTTACCTATTGGTGGAGCCGTTTTTCGTCTTGCTTTACCACTGCCATTGGCTCTTCTTCAGATTAGGAGAGGTGTTAAAACAGGGATTGAGGGAGTGACAATATGCGTAATGTTATTAATTGTACTGATGGGTCCATTAAGAGGACCTCTAGTACTTTTCCCGTATGGATTGCTTTCCATATGGTTGGGATATAGTTGGCAAAAGGGGTGGAATTGGTGGTTAAGTTGGAGTGTTGGAGTCTCAATTGGGACTATAGGTTTTCTTGTTAGGGTCTTCGCGTTGTCTGTGTTGGTTGGAGAGAATTTATGGGTTATTCTTACTCGTGCTGGAGCAGGATTGCTTGAAAAAGGGATAGACATTTTCAATCTTTCTTTTACCCCTGATATGAGACAAGTTCAAATTGTTGCACTATGCCTAATTATCACTCAAGAAATCGTTTACGTTCTTTGTTTACATGCTTTGGCTTATTGGATTTTCCCTAGGCTCAAGTCATCAATACCTGAACCACCCTCTTTGCTAGAAAACTTAATTTCTCTAGAATCTAATTGATTGAAAATGAAGGGAGAAAACTATGTTTTGTTGCCGTCAGGGGTATTAGCTTTTGGAGAGGGCTTCCAAGAGAAAGATATTGACGAAAGAGTTCAAAGATGGCAAGAAAATATTTCCAATACGGCATTCTTTTTGATTCTTGCTGGATCTCAAACTGCAGAGATTGATGGGATTTCTGCTGCCGGTGCAACAGCTGTATCTAGACGTTATACAGCTGTTGCAGATGCTGAACTGTTATTGAGAGGACCTAATCTTAAAAAAAGATGGCCTTTGCCTCCTCTCCCCGCAGGGGTCTCTCCCGCATTGATTAGTTATGTTGCCTCAAGGTTCTTAAAAATTAAACCAACAATTATATCTGCAGGACTCCTACAAACGCCTCCCTTTACTCATCTTTCCCTAGAGTCACCCGATAAAGGGCCCGCTAGATGCTTGAGTTCAGGGCGTGCAATGGAAAGAATTAGGGTTGAACTTTTAATCGATGGTGGTTTTAAGATAGGTAAGAAACTAAAAAAATCTCTTTTGATCACGGAGTGTGTCCCAGGAGGGACATCTACAGCTTTTGCAGTTCTTTCTGGGTTAGGTATAAATGTTAATGGTCTGATAAGCGGCAGTCATAGAAATCCACCTTCAGAATTAAAAACAAAATTAGTTAAACAAGGACTTGAGGCAGCAAAATTAAAAAAGAACCCATCTTCTGTTGAGCTAATGGCTGCTGTTGGTGATCCATTTCAGCCAATTGCAGTTGGTCTTTTAATGGGAGCTAGAGAATCTGGCCAGGAGATTTTATTAGGAGGAGGTTGTCAAATGTTGGCAGTATTGGCTTTGGCATTAAATGAAATTGAACCTGGATCACGTTCTGAATTTGTTGGTAAAATTACAATAGGAACTACATCTTGGTTAGTTGATGAATCACTTTCTTTTTCTGAAAATAGTAATTCTTTTATTCATTTAATGAATCATGTTGCTAATTTTTTCAAAGTGAAGATCCTAGGTCTCGCTAGTGGTTATAGATTTAATGATAGTAGTCAAAAGGTTCTTCGAGATTATGAGATTGGTTACGTAAAAGAAGGTGTTGGAGCTGGAGCTTTATCGTTACTCGCTCAAATTAAGGGGTTGGCTCAGAAAGAAATGATTGAAATGTGTGATAAGGAGGTTGGTAATCTATTTAAGTCAAATAATGAAAAAAACTTGTAACGGGACTAAATAAGATGACTACAGATACATTTGGCAGGAGACAATTCATCAAATATGGATTGATTTCTTCTCTATTCTTATTATCTGGTTGCTCAAAGTCTCAAAAGAAATTAGCTTTGAGAGGAGTTGCTAATAGCTTTCCAAGTGAATTTGTTAATAGTTTATCTACTGGCTGGAAGTTTTTTCCTATAAAGGATATTGAGTTAAAAAAATTTCCCTACAACTCAACTCTTCAAGAAAAAACTGATTTATTAGTCTTAAATGATGGTTGGATTTCTGATTTACCTATTAATTTACTTAAAGAAATCAAAGCAGATAATATTAGAAATAATTTCAGCAAGCAGGCTACTTCTTTTCTCGACGGCTTAGGGGAGGATCATAAAAAAAAGCTGTTACCTTTCGCTGTTAGTCCTTGGGTGATACTTTTTAGAAATGAAGAGTCTCTGGCTCTGAAAAATAAGAATTCTTGGGAAGTTATTTTTTCGAGGTCTCTGACAAATCAAATAGTTTTTCCTAATAGTCCTTACCTTCTAATTTCAATAGCTCAAAAACTAGATTTAGTTAATGATTTTTCAAAAATCAAGAGTCAAGCCAAGTCATTTGATGATAGAAATGCTTTAAATTGGGTTGTTTCAGGTAGAGCTAATGCAGCAGTTTTGCCTTTATCTCGTTGTGTAGATAGCCTTATTGAAGACCCACGACTGTCGGTTCTTTTGCCCCAAGAGGGTAGTCCACTTAATTGGACAGTACTTGCTTCTCCTTCTCTGTCTGAAGAGTCTTTCCCTACTGACTGGTTTGATTCGTTATGGGGCCCTACTTTTCTGAGTCGTGTGATTAGTAAAGGTTATTTGCCACCAACAAATTTATCAAACTTACGGATAAAAAATATAAATGTTCCCAGGAAGTATCAATCTCTCTTTCTTCCAGAAGAAAATCTTTGGAATAAATGCTGGTCATTACCAATACTTACTCTTGAGAGAAAAGAAAAATTGGCTTTAAATTGGAATAATTCATGACCAAATTAAATTTGAAATTCAAAAAACTTTTCAAAGACATTTCTAAATACCATAACTAGCATTCTAAAAGTTGTAGGCTCAATAATGTTTACTGGTTTGATTCAGGCTATTGGCACGATAAAGAAAAATAATTTGGGGGTAGTTGTTGATGGATGTAGGCCTTTTTCTCCTCTAAAACTTGGAGATAGTATTTCTGTTGATGGAGTTTGCTTAACAGTTTCTGAATTAATCAATGATTCTTTTACTGCAAATATAAGTGAAGAGACTCTGAAGAGAACAAATCTTTTAGAAAAAGCTCATAAAAATGATTATGTTAATCTTGAGCCAGCATTACGTCTCTCTGACCGATTAGGTGGACATATTGTTAGTGGGCACATAGACGGTTTGGGTGAAGTTGTTTCAATAGAAAATTTAAAAAATTCTTGGAACTTGAGAGTATCTTGGGATGATTTAAGGTTCTGCCGATATATGTGCGATAAGGCGAGTATTAGCCTAAATGGAATAAGTCTCACTATTGCTGAGATATACCTTGATGGATGTGAATTTTCAGTAGCTGTAATACCTCACACGTGGTCAAATACATCTTTAAAGTTTTTGAAAATTGGTGAAAAGGTTAATTTGGAAATTGATTTGATGGCAAAGTACGCAGAAAAACTTCTAAAATTCAATAATAACGATTCCAGTCCCCAGCAAAGGTCTGTAATTACCCCTGAGTGGCTCAATGAGCAAGGTTGGAATTAGTAGCTTTATAAAATTTGCTTTTAGAGATTTATTATTTCTTTAGTGGTAACAAACTTATCGCTCCAGACTCTTTGCGTACATCAATACGAAATTCCTGTCCGGGTTCAAGACCTAATTTTTTTGTATAGGCATGTCCGATTAGAAGATTGCCATTACCATGAACTTTTGTTCTAAATTCTGCTTGTCTTCCTCTTGAAGATCTATTCCCTGCTCTTCCAGGGCCATTTGAGCGGAGTTTATAACCTTTAGCTTCAACTAGAGCACGGTAAAAACTTTTACGTAAAACTCTTCCGCTTGGCCCCACATAACCACATCCTTTGGCTATTTCGTCTTCTGGACGGTTGCTCAAAGATCTTGCTTTGTCAAGGAGTTCTTTTCCAACAAGCATTTCAGACTGTTTTAATTAACTGAATTCTGACCAATAAGTGGAATTGTGGCAACAAATTAATTGAAAGTTTCTTGCTTAGTATCAATATTTACGTCTTAAAGCAGATATAGAATGATGAATAAAACGACCCAAATCCCGTCTACAAAGTGCCAATAGAGCTCTACTGCCTCAAATGGGAACTTGTTTTTATAATTTACTCGCCCAGACGGGACACGTGTTTGCCACCAAATAATCATTATCATTATTGATCCAAGTGTTACGTGAAGCCCATGAAATCCAGTCAAGGCATAGAAAGTACTTGCAAAAAGATTGTCAGTCAATCCAAAAGGCAAAGTAAAATATTCAAACATTTGACTGATTAAAAAGGCCACTCCTAATGCACCTGTTATGAGAAGCCATCTCTGACATTGTTTTGCATCATTTTTCTCTAAGAATTTCCCCGCCCGATGAAAAGTAAAGCTACT
>QCHH01000025.1 GCA_003279585.1 Prochlorococcus sp. AG-402-A08
TTTCATTCAAAAGGCAATATTTCTGAAGCAGCAAAGTATTATAAATATTTCATCAAGCAAGGATTCAAAGATCAAAGGGTATTTTCTAATTATGGAGACATATTAAAAAATTTTGGCAAGTTACAAGACGCAGAATTATCTACTAGAAAAGCAATTGAAATTAAACCTGATTTCGCTGAGGCACATTACAATTTGGGAAATATATTAATAGATCTTGGCAAATTACAAGACGCAAAATTGTCATACCGCAAAGCAATTGAACTTAAACCTGATTTCGCTGAAGCACATTCAAACCTGGGAAATATATTAATAGATCTTGGCAACTTACAAGACGCAGAATTCTCATACCGCAAAGCAATTGAACTTAAACCTGATTTCGCTGAGGCACATTCAAACTTGGGAAATATATTGACAGAGCTTGGCAAATTACAAGACGCAAAATTGTCATACCACAAAGCAATTGAACTTAAACCTGATTTCGTTGAGGCACATTCAAACCTGGGAAATATATTGAAAGATCTTGGCAAATTACAAGACGCATTTGATTCTTATCTAAAAGTAATTGATATAAATCCAAAAAATTCTAAAATTTATCCCTTAATAACTAGATTCATAAAAGATTCAGATCCATCTCAGTTAAACAAATCAAAATTAAAAGATATCTTAAATCTTCTACTAGAGAGAAATGATATTTCTCATGAAGAATTATTTAATGCATTTAACTTTGTATATAGCAATGAATTAATAACTAATCTAGAAAAATTTGATTCAGACGTCTCTGCAGTAGAATTACTTATCAATAATAAAGTCATAATTAATGCACTTAAAAAAATTATATTTCGTGATCTTAAGTTGGAAGAAATTCTAATCAAAGTAAGAAGAAATATATGCCATCGTATCTCTAACAATATAGAGACTGTTAATGACTCTGAATTACAATTTATTATTGCCCTAGGAGAGCAATGCTTCCTTAATGAATATATTTACTCACTAACAGAAGAAGAAAATTTATCCCTTAGTATAATCATCACTAGATGTAAAGATATTGAATTAAATGAAATAAATATATCAATTTTATCTTGTTATTTTCGTCTATATAAACTTCTTGATAAAATACCATCCTTAAAATGTTTTAATTCTCCTAATCAAAGTTTCGCAGAATTAATAGAATTACAAATAATAGAACCTCTAAAAGAAATTGAATTATCCAAAAACATCAAAAAACTCGGGTCAATTAATGATAATGTTTCTCAAAAAGTAAAATCTCAATACGAAGTAAATCCATATCCAAGATGGAGGTTTGGAAATCATTCAGAAAGTCAAAAGATATCTATTATTCAAGCAATTAATAATGAAATAAAACCTAATTCAATAAGTTCCAATATTGCAGATATTCAATTAAAAGTTCTAATTGCTGGATGTGGAACAGGTAATCAAATATTAAAAGCACAAAGGTATAAAAATGCTCAAATAACTTCTATAGATTTAAGTTTACCTAGTCTTGCTTATGCTCAAAGGAAGATCAATGAACTGGGAATTGATAATGTCGAACTAATTCAAATGGATATATTAGAAGTTGATTTACTAAAAGAACAATTTGATGTTATTGAATGTGGAGGTGTATTGCACCATATGAATAATCCCGCACAAGGGTTGAAAGCATTAGTAAGTGTTTTAAAAAATAATGGTTTTGTTAAATTGGGTTTATATAGCGAAAAAGCAAGACAGCATATTGTTGAAGCAAGGAATTATATTTCTAGAAAAAAACTTCAGGCAAATGACGCTAATATTCGTAATTTCAGAAAACAAGTTGTTTCAGGTGAATTAATCAATTTAAATTCTTTAAAAAATAGAGGGGATTTTTATTCATTATCAGAATGCCGTGATCTTTGCTTTCACGCCCAAGAGCATAGATTCACGATTAAGCAACTAGAAGAAACTCTCAAATCTAATGAATTAAAGTTTCTTGGATTCCTGGTTCAACAACCAGTTAAATCTCTCTATAAAAGATATTTCCCAGAAGATCAGACGCAAACAAACTTACAAAACTGGGCAAAATTTGAAGAAAAACATCCCAATACCTTCATAGGAATGTATCAGTTCTGGGTATCTAAAAAGGAGAATTGACAACTTCCATAGAATAAAAATATTTAATCTTTCAGAGAAAAATATCTTTCTACGATTTCTTCATGAAGACGCTGACAAGGTCAAAAAACAAACCCGTGACAAACATAAGGGGTTAGATCCCTGTTATTTCGTCAACTAATATCAAGAGGTGAACTTATGACAAACCCTGTTTTTTATACTATATCTACCTTTAGTAGACAAGTCATTCCCATTCAATAGTCCATCGCAAAAGAACATCCCCATATCCCAGTCGTACCAACGGATTTTATCTTTACATATAGCACGTAAAACCCTGTCATAGCAAAGGATAAGAAGAAAGGAAACACTCAATAATGCTTTTGTAGAGAAATACTAGAGTATTCCATCCAATTCTGTGTTAACAACTATGTTTTTATCACCTTGTCACCTGCTCTCTACATAGAGAAATAATATACAGACCTACTTTTTATTCTCGCTCTATAAGTGGTAAATAATGATTTCAGAAAGAATTAATAAGGATTAAAATTAGTAGTAAAATCGGAAGAACCAAAAGAGAGAAAAGATGAGAGAAGATGGATATTTCTAGTCAGGAAGGAAACAGAAAGAAGAAAATCATTGAGGTCAAAACATTCCCAGTTCCATTTGCTTTAGGTGAAATCAAAACCAATATTACTATTAATACCAATAGTCCTTCTAAACCTTCTAAAGAACAAATAATTAATCAAGCATTTAAGTTTCATTCACAAGGAAATCTTGCAGAAGCAGCAAAACTTTATCAATATTGCATAAAACAAGGTTTCAAAGATCACAGAGTTTTTTCTAATTATGGAGCAATTTTACAAAATCTAGGTAAATTACAAGAAGCAGAAATATCTACTCGCAAATCAATTGAAATCAAACCTGATTTCGCAATGGCGCATTCCAATCTGGGAAACATATTGAAAGATCTTGGCAAATTACAAGACGCAGAATTTTCATATCGCAAAGCAATTGAAATTAAACCTGACTTCACAGAAGCATATTACAATCTGGGAAATGTATTGAGAGATCTTGGTAAATCACAAGAAGCGTTTAATTCTTATCTAAAAGTAATTGAGATTAATCCAAAATTTTCTAATATTTATTCTTCTATCACTAGATTTTTAAAAGATTCAGATCCATCTCAATTAAACCAATCAAAATTAAAAGATATATTAAATCTTTTGCTAGAGAGAAATGATTTATCTCATTGGGAATTACTAGGAGTATTTAACTTTCTATATAGCAATGAAATAATCATTAGTCTAGAAAAATTAGATTCAGACTTCTCTAATACAGACTTATTTATAAATAAAAAAGTCATATTTAATGCACTTAAAAAGATAACTTTTAAGGATATGAGATTAGAGAAAGTGCTAACCAATGTAAGAAAATATTTATGCAATAAAATTACCAAAAATAAAGAAATAAGTTACTCTCAATTACAATTTATTATTGCCTTGGGAGAACAATGCTTTCTTAATGAATATGTTTACTCATTAACTGAAGCAGAAAAATCGTCTCTCAATATAATCATCAATAGATGTATAAATGGTGAATTAAATGAAAAAAATATTTCTATTTTATCTTGTTATTACCCTCTATATAAACTTCTTGACCAAATACTATGCTTAAAATCTTTTATTTCTTCTAATCAAAGTTTCAAAGAACTAATAGAACTACAAATAACAGAACCTTTAAAAGAAATTGAATTATCTAAAAATATTAAAAAATTAGGGTCAATTAATGATGATGTTTCTCAAAAAGTAAAATATCAATATGAAGAAAATCCATATCCTAGGTGGAGATATGGATATCTTTCAAAGAAGGTTAAGGTTAACCAAGCAATTAATAATGAAATCAAACCTAATTATATCAGTTCCAATAATGAAGATAGTCAATTAAAAATTCTAGTTGCAGGATGCGGAACAGGCAAACAAATCTTACAGGCACAAAGGTATAAGAATGCTCAATTAACTGCTATAGATTTAAGTTTATCTAGTCTTGCTTATGCTCAAAGGAAGGTAAATGAACTTGGGATTGATAATGTTGAACTGATTGAGATGGATATATTAGAAGTAAGTTTACTCAAAGAACAATTTGATGTGATTAAATGTTCAGGTGTTTTACACCATATGAATGATCCTTTAAAAGGATTAAAAGCATTATTGGGTATCTTAAAGAATAATGGATTTCTTAAATTGGGTTTATATAGCAAACTAGCAAGAAAAGATGTTGTTGAAGCAAGAAATTATATTGCTCGCAAAAATCTAAAACCAACTACAACTGAAATTCGTAGATTCAGAAAAGATGTAATTTCTGGAACTTACCCAGAGATTGAAAATCTTCAAATGAGATCTAGTTTTTATTCAACATCAGAATGCCGAGATCTATGCTTTCACGCACAAGAACATAGATTCACCATTAACCAACTACAAGAAACTCTCAAATCTAATGAATTAGAATTTCTTGGATTCTGTCTTCCAAAACCAATTAAATCTCTCTATAAGCAATATTTCCCAGAAGATAAAACACTAACAAACTTACAAAACTGGGAAAGATTTGAAGAAAAACATCCCAACACTTTCAGAGCGATGTATCAATTCTGGGTATCTAAAAAGGAGAATTGACAACTTCCACAGAATAAAAATATTTAATCTTTCATAGAAATGCATCTTTCTACGATTTCTTCATGAAGACGCTGACAAGGTCACAAAACAAACCAGTGACAAACACAAGGGGTTAAATCCCTGTTGTTTCGTCACCTAATACCAGGAAGCGTACTTGTGACAAACCCTGTTTTTTAGACTATATCTACCTTTTAGTAGACAAGTCATTCCCACTCAATAGCACCTGTGGAAAAAATTGAGTGATGGACAGGGATTTGCCCCCCTATTTTATCACGGGGAACATACGGGGAACAGATTTGTGCCGATGGATCACAAAGAGAAATACACTCAATGATGACTTTACTGAGAAATAATTTACAGACCTACCTTTTATTGTCGCTCTATAAATGGTAAATGATTTTAGAAAAAATTAATAAGGATTCTAATTAATAGTAAAATCGGAAGCATTACAAGAGAGAAAAGATAATAGAAGATGAATGGTTCTGGTCAAAAAGGCAAAGGAAAGAAGAAAGCGAATGAAATTAAAACATTCCCAGTTCCATTTGCTTTAGGTGAAATTAAAACCAATATTACTATTAATCCCAATACTCCTTCTAAACCTTCTAAAGAACAATTAATTAATCAAGCATTTAAGTTTCATTCACAAGGAAACATTTCAGAAGCAGCAAAATGTTATAAGTATTTAATAAAACAAGGATGTAATGACTACAGAATATATACAAATTATGCAGGAACTTTAAAAAATCTTGGAAAGTTAAAAGACGCAGAATTATCTTCTTGCAAAGCAATTCTTCTGAATCCTAATATCGACGTGTTGCATTCCAATCTGGGAAGAATATTAATAGATCTTGGTAAATTGCAAGAAGCAAAAATCTCATACCTTAAAGCAATTGAACTTAATCCTAATTCCGCAAAAGCACATTGCGATCTTGGAATTATACTCAAAGATCTAGGTAACTTAAAAGAAGCAGAAATTTATACTCTCAAAGCAATTGAACTTAATCCTAATTTAGCAGAAGCGCATTCCAATTTGGGAAGTATATTAATGGATCACGGTAAATTAAAAGAAGCAAAAATCTCATATATGAAAGCAATTAAACTTAATCCTAATTTAACAAAAGCATACTTTAATATATCATTAATTAAATTTTCTGATAATAATAAGGTATGGTTAAACCAACTATTTTCTGAAAATATCTTAAATAATAAATCACCCAAAGATAAAGTTGATATTTACTTCGCAAGAGCAAATATTCTTCATAAAAATAAAAATTACAAAGAAAGCGCTAATTGTCTTGAATTAGCAAATAAATTAAAACTTGGTATCAAACCATCTAAACCTAATATTTATATTAATAAATCTAGGAGATTGCTAATTGAATCAAATAAAAATATTCATAATCAAAAAATATTAGATATAAATGCGGAAAGTATTTTCATTGTAGGGATGCCAAGAAGTGGATCCTCATTACTGGAATCTATTCTTAGTATGAATATTGATGTTAATGATTTAGGAGAAATTAATATACTCGAGGAATCATTTCTAGAGTTGAAAGAAAAGGATCAAAAATTTAGTCTCTCTGAATTGTATTGGAAGAAAATAAATAATTACAATAATATAATAAAAATTACAACTAACAAATGGTTATTTAACTATCTATATGCAGGTATTATTCTCACGCAAATACCTAACTCTAAAATTATTCACTGCTTCCGAAATCCTTTAGATAATATTCTTTCAATTTATCGCGCACATTTTGCTAACGGAAATGAATATTCCTCTTCCTTAGTTGATACCGCAAAGATTTATTTAAATCAAGAAGAAGTAATGACTGAATATAAGAACAGATTTAGATCAAAAATATATGACTTAAATTATGACTTATTAGTAAGCAATCCTAACCAAGAAATTAAATCTTTGATCTCTTGGTTAGGTTGGGAATGGGATGATTCATATTTAACGCCTCATCTAAATCCACGCTCAGTTTCAACAGCAAGCAATGTTCAAGTTCGTTCCCCAATTAATTCAAAATCTATTGGTGGATGGAAGAACTACAAAGATATGTTGAAACCTGCTATTGAAATACTAAATACTACTGATAAATATCGAGACATCACCTCAAAAACCAAACTTAAAAAACTGGGCAAAATTTTGAGAGCAACATCCCAGAACCTTCGCAGGTATGTATCAGTTCACGGTTTCTAAAACGGAGAATTAATAACTTCAAAAAAATAAAAATATTTTATCTTTGAGAGAAGAACACCATGTCCTACGACTTCTCTACGAAACCATGTCATAGTTGAATGGAGAAGAAATAAAGTTTTGTTCTGTATCAAACGGAGACTTCAAAGGAGGACAAAGTGAAATCCTAAAAAAGAGTAAGTAATCGTCGTATAAAAGTAGTCAAATGAATAACATATATCGCAAAATAGTTATTTCAAAATAAGCACTTGTTCTCCAACGTTTTCTCTACAAGTTCTCTACGGTTGAGGTGTAGAGAAAATGAACTATCTACGATGTCTTTACAGAGAAGGTGACAAGGTGAAACGGGGAACATACGGGGAACTTACTGTTCAAATCCCTTGTCACTCTGTCACCTAATTCCTACGGGGAACATACGGGGAACAACGACTTTGAGTGGTGGACTGGGTTTTACTGCCCTAAACTATTCCCACTCAATAGTTCCTGGAGGTTTACTTGTTATATCCAAAACAACTCTATTAACTCCCTCTACTTCATTAACTATGCGGTTAGACATTTTCTCTAGAACTTCATATGGTAAGCGAGACCAATCGGCAGTCATCCCATCTTCACTTGAAACACAACGAACAACAATTGGCCATGCATAAGTTCTTTGGTCTCCCATGACTCCAACTGAATAAACAGGCAATAAAACAGCAAAAGCCTGCCAAATATCGTTATACCAACCTGCCTTATTCACCTCTTCTCGAACAATTAAATCAGCATCCCTTAAACAATTTAGTTTTTCATGAGTAACCTCTCCTAAAATTCTTATAGCCAACCCTGGACCTGGAAATGGGTGTCGTCTGACAATTTCATCTGGTAATCCAAGTGATTTTCCAACTTTTCTAACTTCATCTTTAAATAAACGTCTCAAAGGCTCTACCAATTTAAATTGTAAATCTTTTGGTAAGCCTCCAACATTGTGATGACTTTTAATTTTAACCGCTATTCGATCACCAGTTTTTGGATCAATATTTGTTCCAGAGCTCTCTATGACATCTGGATAAAGCGTACCTTGAGCTAAGTAATCAAAAGGACCTAATCGAAGACTCTCCTCTTCAAAAACCCTAATAAATTCTCTACCTATAATTTTACGCTTTTCCTCAGGATCAGTAACTCCTTTTAATTGTGAAATAAATCTTTCTCTAGCATTTATGTATTCAACTTTTATTTTGAACTTTTCATCAAAAAAAGACATTAAAAATTCCGGCTCTCCTTTTCTCATAAAACCTTGATCAATAAACATGCACGTCAACTGAGGCCCTATTGCTTTATTTAATAAAAATGCAAGAGTTGATGAATCAACACCACCGGATAGAGCCAATAAAACTTTTTTATCGCCTACCTGTTCTTGTACTTGAGCAACAGCTTCATCTATGAAAAGGTTGGTTGTCCAATCTGGCTCACAAGAACATATTTGAAATACAAAATTTCTAATTAAAACCATCCCCTGAGTAGAATGAACAACTTCGGGATGAAATTGAACTCCATAAAAGCTCTTTTCGTGCAATGCAATAGCTGCTTCTGAAGTATTGGAAGTATGAGCTAATCTGACAAATCCCTTGGGTAATTTTTGAACTGAATCCCCATGGCTCATCCACATTGTTGAACCACTCACAACATTAGTTAATAAAGCTGTTGAATCATCAACTTCTAAGGCAGCCTTTCCATATTCTGCTTTACCAGTCGCAGGCTTGACTGACCCTCCTAGCTGATGAACCATTAATTGCATTCCATAACAAACACCAAGCACAGGAACGCCTAATTTAAAGATCTCCGGATCACAATAAGGAGCACCTGCTTCGTAAACAGAACCAGGTCCACCGCTTAAAATTATCCCTTTAGGCCTCAGAGAACGTAATTGATCTGCAGATGTTGTGTAACTCATCACTAACGAGTAAACCTCTGTCTCTCTAATCCTTCGGGCAATTAATTCTGAGTATTGAGAACCAAAATCGAGAATTACGATTGCTGGATTACGTTTTTCCTCTGAAATCATTGAAGCCATTTCAACCTGATGAATCCTTATAAAACATTCTTATCAAATAGACTAATTAAGAGCATAGGAATGTGCCTATCACTTAAGAATTAACCCTAAAGAATTGATTTGTTGCACACCATCAAAACCAGCCCAACGAATTTGCCTTTTACGATCAAATAAAACAGATCCTATTTCCATCGATGAAGACAAGTATCGATTTACATAATTACGGCTTTTAATTTCAATTTCTTTTGCCATCCTCCCCCAAATCAAAGACACTGCCTCTGGGTTACGTGCCTCAAGCGTTAACAAAGCATTTTCCACAGACGTTGATTTACTTATCAACTGAATCAAATCAAAAGATATACCTTCTCTAACTGCAAGTGAAGTGAGAATCTCAAGCCTTCCATCAGCGAGATGATGATGAGTATGAAAAATGCCCCCAGAGAGTTTTACCAACTTTCCATGATAACCAAATAATAAAAGTTTTTTCACGCCATTCTCTGCAGCAGCAACAAGAAGAGGGCCTAACCAATTACCCGTTTTAATAATTTGATTAGCTGGAAGTCCAAATTTCAGAGCTAAATCCATTCCATTTTCACCAATAACAAAAGTCAAACATCCATCAAATGTTGATTTAGCGCAGATTTTCTGCAAGGTCCGCCTGCAGCTTTTCAACTGATCAGGAGAAGCACTAATTTGAACCTCAGCTTGTGTCCCAATTAAAGACAATCCCTCAACCACTCCAAATGCTTCGTTACTTGTCCTTAAAGCACGATCTTTTCCTTCAGGTAAAACAATCTCTACTCTAATTGAACTGCCTTTGGGTAAGAGAGGGTAAAGGTTTATACATAACAAATCACGCGCAAATTTAGATATGCATGGGTACCCAGATGATTCGTATTTACCTACTCCATAACCACCGTGGAAATCAAGCCAATTAGGAAAACCATTTTCAACTATCGTTTCAGATTGAAAACTTTCGTTATTGATTGCTTTATTGAATTGAATATACGCCCAGACTTCTACTCCTCTTGTGATGTCAAGAGTTAATCCAGACTGACAATGACTGATTGCTAAAGATCTCTCACCATTATCAAGTAATGCAGCAGAACAGACTGGAACCTTAATTGATTTTTTTTCATTTGGGAGATCAATTATCTCAGTATCATTAAATTTATTTCCAATAAGAATCCTTGTTGCAGACTTTGCAGCCGCAACTACCCAAACGGGAAGTGTAAATTCATTCAAATCATTGGAAGAGCTGACGATAGAGGAAATTCCCTAAATAATTTTTTAAAATAATAATAATCTAGATTTAAATAAGTAAATGCAGGACAAACTCAATCTAATGATTCCTGGACCAACACCGGTACCAGAAAATGTTTTGAGTTGTATGAGTAAACATCCCATTGGTCATAGGAGCGGAGATTTTCAAACAATTGTTCAAAAAACTACTGAGCAACTTAAATGGCTTCACCAAACAACTGCTGACGTCCTAACAATTACAGGAAGTGGAACAGCAGCAATGGAGGCAGGAATAATTAATACATTAAGCAAAGGTGATCGAGTCATCTGTGGCGACAATGGGAAATTTGGTGAAAGATGGATAAAAGTTGCAAAAGCATATGGTTTAGATGTTGAAGTAGTAAAAGCTGATTGGGGAGAGCCTCTTGATCCAAATCAATTCAAGAGGATTCTTCAAGAAGATGCTAATAAAAAAATTAAAGCAGTTATTTTAACTCACTCAGAAACTTCAACAGGAGTGATTAATGATCTTAAAACAATTAATAACGAAGTAAAAAACCATGGGAAAGCTATAACTATTGCTGATTGTGTAACAAGTCTAGGGGCATGTAATATTCCAATGGATGACTGGGGAATCGATGTAATTGCATCAGGCTCCCAAAAAGGTTATATGATTCCACCTGGGCTTAGTTTTGTTGCCATGAGCCAAAGAGCATGGGAAGCAAATGAACAATCAAATTTACCTAAGTTTTATTTAGATTTGAAACAATATTTAAAGACAGTTAATAACAATAGTAATCCTTTTACGCCAGCAATAAATTTATACTTTGCTTTGGAAGCTTCACTAACAATGATGCAAAAAGAAGGATTAAATAATATATTTGCCCGTCACGCTCGGCATCAAAAAGCAACGCAAGAAGGAATCAAAGCAATGGGTTTAAATTTGTTTACAAATGAAAGTTTTGGGAGTCCAGCAATAACAGCTGTTAAACCTGAGAATTTAGATGCAGAAGATATAAGAAAAGCAATAAAAAATGACTTCGATATACTCCTTGCCGGAGGACAAGATCACTTAAAAGGAAAAATCTTTAGAATAGGCCATTTGGGATTTGTAAATGATAGAGACATTATTAGTGTAATATCTGCTTTAGAGAGTACTCTTGATAAAATGGGTAAACTAAATACTCCAATTGGTCAAGGTATTGCAAAAACAATTTCAGTCTTAAATAACGAATAATATTTGAGAAATCGATTAAATAACTATCTAGTTTTTATTAGATGAAGCACTTGAGGGCCAACCCCACCAGCCCTTCTCTCTTTATCAAGTGCTTTCAAAATAAAAACAGCACTTGATTCTAAATCTCCTTCATCAGCATGAACTGATGCATTTTTAAAGAAATAAACAGCCTCTTTTAAGAATGCTTGTTTTTTTGCTTGTACTGCATTCATTATTAAATTTGTAAGTACAAACAATTTTTTAATCACTATATCAAAAAATAGATATTTTTAGTCATATTAAAAAATAAATGAGATCAAAATTTAAAAATCTAACTTACCAGTTTTTAAAAAAGGTTATTATCAAATCAAAGATCAAAAAAGTTAAATAATAAAACGGATACACTAATAAAAACTAAAACTAGACAGAAGAAAGAAAAATAGATACTTTAAAGTTGAAAATTCTCTTAAAATCATGCCAATTGGGATAAAACGAAACTTCTTACCAATTTCAATAATTTGTTTAGTATGCAGTTCTACTTTTGGATTAAAAATTAATGCAGCAGTCACAAACGGAGCAGACATATATTGCTTTATGAGGAATGGTGGCAACGCTCATGAACCTAGCTGGGAAGCAGCCTATCAATTTATAAAAAATAAAAAACAAGGTTTATTCAAAACTTCTCCAAAACAAGCAGCTTCATTAATTGTTGAAGAAGTAGTTCAAGATCCTACAAAATATGAAAATTGCATTAATTATTTAGGTGATCTATATACAGGTGAATCTTCCTCAAAAGGATTTAGTGATGATAAAGAATTAGAGAATACAGTAAATTCAATAGAGAATACAGAAAAAAGTCCTAAAGGCAAATATATAGATCGTTATAACTATTGATTCAACTTATATCAATACAAAAGGCTAACGTTAACTTAAATCAATTCAAGAATAAATCTTATAAAATATAAAAATGCAATTTTCGATACATTGACTTATTGGTCTCTCAAGGCAAAATTAATTTAGTTAATTAATAACGTATGCATAGCAGGGACGCGGTTTTCTTAGAAGATCTCTGTCCAAAGTTACGTGACAGAAGATGGCGAAAATCATTACATGCATACACCAGTAAACGCTGTATATACTGTGGTAAAAATTCAGAATCAATTGACCATGTCTTACCAAGAAGTAAAGGTGGATTAAGTATCACTGAGAATTGCGTACCTGCCTGCCTCTCATGCAATGGAAACAAAACAGACAATGATGCTTTTGAATGGTACCGAAAACAACGTTTTTACGACCCAAGACGTTCAATGGCTATAAGAGCATGGACGGAAGGAGATATACGTTTAGCTCTAAGACTTCTAAAGTGGGCTCAACCCAAACAGAGTAAAACTTTTGAGAGCTCCGAATCAAAATTGAATGACAAATATTCTTGGCAAGCAGCTTAAAGTTCTACCACACTTGACAAGCAACAGAAGAATTATATTTTTCACATATAGAAGCTAAATTAGATGGCTTCTCGGGCACAATAGTAATACAAAGAATAAGGAAAATTGAAGCAAACAAAGGTTTTAAAAGATTTTGATTTTTCCTTTGTATGGAAAATCTTTTATGTTTACTTAATTTGCTAGCACCATTCATACAAATCAGACTAGGCTTTAGAGAAGAAGCAATCATTGCTAAAAAATCAACATAATACATTTGTACTAATGATTCAAGATATTGTCAAGCGATTGGATCCTCTGCCACCAAAATCAAAATTAATCATATTTGGTGGCGGATATAGTGGTCAGAGAATCGCAAGTGTAGGAAGACATTTAGGAACACAAGTTTTATGCAGCAGAAGAGAAAAAAATAGCAAAGGAGCAGATTTCATATTTAACACCGAGACAGAAGTCGCAAAAGAAGTTTTCGAGGGAGCAACCCACGTCTTGAGTTGTGTTCCTCCTTCTTTAACTGGAGAAGACCCTGTTCTAAATCAACTAAAGACTCAATTACTAAATTCAAAAAATATAAAATGGGTGGGTTACTTGTCGACTACTGGTGTATATGGAGATTCAAAAGGAGAATGGGTAAATGAAAAAACATCACCTAATCCTCAACAAGAAAGAAGCATTCGCAGATTTTCCTGTGAAAAAAAATGGTTAGAAACAAATCTTCCCGTTCAAATACTTAGATTGCCAGGTATTTATGGACCTGGAAGATCAACATTTGAAAGCCTGTTAAAAGGAACAATCAAAATGGTCGATAAGCCTGGTCAAGTTTTTTCAAGAGTTCATGTCGATGATATTGCAGGTGCTGTCTTATTTTTAATTGGTCTATATTCTCAAGGAAAGAATCCCTCTGTAGTAAACGTAGCTGATAACTTACCCACAAATAATCTTGATGTTATTGCTTTCGCAGCAAAAATAGCTAAAACATCTCTACCTTCAACTATACCTTTTGAAGTTGCAAAAGAAACAATGAGCAAAATGGCATTATCTTTTTGGCAAGAGAATCGAAAAGTGGATAACAAGTTATTATGCCAAAAACTTGGGTATCCTTTAATTTATCCTAATTTTAAATCTGGATTAAAAAATTGTTTCTCAAAAATAAAGATAAATAAATAATCTTTATTTTCGACATTATCTTTATTCACTGTTCTTTTAAAAGACTCGCGTCATTTTAATGGATAATTAAAATCTAGTTATATAAATCCAAAAACATAAATAAACTTACTTTCATTTATTAAGCCAAACCATACGAAAAGCTTTCCCTCATCTAAAAAATTCACAAAATTAATTAAAAATGCAAGAATTTAAAACTTCAAAAGATGATAAAAATAAACTTATTATTGCATTAGGTGATCCTGCCGGAATTGGGACTGAAATAACATTAAAAGCTCTTGGCTCTAAGTACTTAAATAAAAATATAAAACCTTTACTAGTGGGATGCAAAAATAATATTTATTCAACTTATTCAAAGTTGATTAAACATGGAATAAATAATATTCCCAATCCGAATAAACTTGATATTATTGATATCCCTTTAGACAAAAAAGTAATTCCAGGAGTAGTTGACGAATCTACTGGATCAGCAAGCTATAAGTGGCTTTTAAATTCAACTAATTTACTTTTAGAAGGAAAAGCTAATGCTCTAGTAACAGCACCTATTTCAAAAATTGCCTGGTATAAGGCTGGTTATAAATTTGCAGGACAAACAGAATTCTTAGGCAAATTAACTAATAGAAGGACATCTATGCTTTTTACAGCGACATCACCAAATACTGGATGGAGATTTAATACTTTATTAGCCACAACACATATACCTATTAAAAAAATAAATAATACTTTAACAAAAGAATTGATTAGATATAAATTAGATACATTATTAAATTTCTGTCGTAAATTCAAAGAGAAACCGTTATTACAAATAGCTGGTTTAAATCCACATGCTGGAGAAGAAGGGAAAATTGGAATAGAAGAACAAAACTTAATTATTCCTATTTTAAATGAATGGAAGTTAGATAATCCAACCATCAAAATTAATGGGCCTATACCTCCAGATACCTGCTGGATTACATCTTTACATGCGTGGAATAGCAACTTAAGTAAACATAATGCACCTGATGGAATACTTGCTCTTTATCACGATCAAGGCCTCATACCTATCAAGCTGATTGCCTTTGATGACGCGATTAATACAACTCTTGGGCTGCCTTTTGTAAGAACATCACCTGATCATGGTACTGCTCTTGATATTGCAGGGAAATTCAAAGCAAGAGAAAAAAGTATGATTTCTGCACTAAATAATGCTTGGATTCTTTCTCAATAAATAAAAGTTTTAAACAGGTTTTAATCTCATTAAAACTTGACCAAACTCAACTGGTGTTCCATTCTCAACAAGAATTTCAACTACTTCACC
>QCHH01000026.1 GCA_003279585.1 Prochlorococcus sp. AG-402-A08
CCCCCCTTTCTGATTTGGACAACTGCAGGAAGTCTGATTTGGACATTGTTTTTAACAATTACAGGGTATTATTTGGGTGATAATTATGCAAACATTGAGATATGGATTAGTCCTTTCTCAAGTATATTTAAGACTCTTATTGTTTTAATTATTGCTGGTGCTTTGATAACTTTAATTTATAAAACTATTCGTAAACTAATTAATAATTAAAAACGATATTCTCAAAAAGGAATTTCATCATTACTTGGCTGCTGGTTGAAAGAATTGTTGTTTTGAAAATTACTATTTTCTGAATCTCTTTTGGATCCTAATAATTCAAGACGATCAACTCGAACAACTGGCTTATTTCTATCCTCTCCAGTATTACGATCTTTCCAGCTATCCAATTTGAAGCTACCGGTTATACCAATTAAAGATCCTTTTTTTACATAATCAGCCGCGACTTGGGCTTGTTTACCCCAAATTTCTAGGTTGAACCAATCTGGTTCATCGTTTCGATTCCTTCTATTGACAGCCATTGTTAGATTCGCTACTACAGTCCCAGATTCAAAATATCTAACTTCGGGATCTCTTCCTGCTCTGCCAACAAGAGTGACTGAATTTATTGCCATCATTAACGCCTCTGTTTACTGGATACTAAATAATATATTTATCTTAGTTCAACTCTCTTTATGATGGCTCAAATGATTGAAATCCGTGTTTTTTAACCGTTTCAAATTTTCCCGAGATATTGGGATTGATTTAGGTACAGCAAATACCTTGATTTATGTTTCTGGCAAAGGAATCGTATTGCAAGAACCTTCAGTTGTGGCAATGGATTTGGAAGAGGGTGTGCCTCTCGCTGTAGGAGATGACGCGAAGTTGATGTTAGGGCGGACACCTGGAAATATTCGTGCCGTTAGGCCTCTGAGGGATGGTGTAATTGCGGATTTCGATGCCGCTGAGCAAATGCTTAAGACATTTATTCAAAAATGTAATGAGGGCCGTGGAATCGTTGCACCCAGACTAGTTGTTGGTATTCCAAGTGGTGTAACTGGTGTGGAGAGACGAGCAGTGCGTGAGGCTGGTCTTGCTGGAGCTAGAGAGGTCCATCTGATTGATGAGCCTGTGGCTGCTGCAATTGGGGCTTCTTTGCCTGTGACTGAGCCTATTGGAACAATGATCGTTGATATTGGTGGTGGCACCACTGAAGTAGCTGTTTTAAGCCTTGGCGGAACAGTCTTGAGTGAATCTGTAAGGGTTGCGGGTGATGAAATTAATGATTCTATTGCCACTTATTTGAAAAAAGTACATAACTTAGTTGTTGGAGAAAGAACAGCTGAGGAGATAAAAATTAAAATTGGATCAGCCTTTCCATCTAATGAATTTGATTCGCAATCGATAGATGTAAGAGGATTGCATTTACTTTCAGGTTTGCCGCGTTCAATCAATTTGAAGGCCGGTGATTTACGTGAAGCGATGTCTGAACCTCTTAATAAGATTGTTGATGCAGTAAAAAGAACGCTAGAGAGGACTCCACCTGAATTGGCGGCAGATATAGTTGATAGGGGGATAATGCTTGCAGGAGGGGGAGCCTTAGTTAGAGGAATTAGTGATCTATTAAGTCATGAAACAGGAATTTTTACTCATGTAGCTGAGGATCCATTGTTGTGCGTTGTAAATGGATGCGGTCTGGTTTTAGATGATTTTAAATCAATGCGAAGAGTTTTAGATACGCCTGATTTTGCTAGAAATGTAATTAGAGATTGAAGAATGATTAAATCTCGAGTGAGAATAGGGTTTCATTTACTTTTAAAAAGAAGATTTTGGTCAATATTGTTATTTGGATCTTTATTATTTTTGATTCGTTGGACCAAAGGAGCAGGATATTTAGATTTATATTCTGTTTTATTAAAACCAATACTCCCTGGTACCGCTCAACGAGAATGGATTAAGGAAGGAGAAAATATTGAAAGAAATATCCGATTAAAATTGCTTGAGAAGGATAATTCTCGTTTAAGAAGAGCTCTTTCTTTGAAGAACTTTAATCCTGATCAAAGAATTTCAGCTGCCGTCATATCTCGATCATCAAGAAATTGGTGGCAACAGCTAGAAATTAACAAGGGCACAAACGATGGTGTTCTAAAAGGTCAAACAGTCATTGGACCAGGAGGCTTGATTGGACTAGTGGACAGCACAACTCCACTTACCGCAAGAGTTAGATTATTGACTGACCCTGGTCATCAGGTAGGAGCTTGGATTGATCGAACTAAGCGTCATGGGATTTTGACGGGGATGGGTACAAATAGACCAAAACTAATTTTCTTAAATAAAAATAGCTTGGCTGAAATTGGAGATGCTGTGACTACATCTCCGGCAAGTACTTTATTACCTCCAAATTTAACAATTGGAATTGTTCAATTTGTCGACGAAAAGGCTTTGCCTTCTCCATATGCCATAGTTCAATTAACTGCATCACCAGATGCAATAGATTGGGTTCAAATCTTGAAAAATAATGGCCAAAAATAATAAAAAATTATTAATCTTTTTTGCCTTTATCTTATTATCGTCTTTTATAATTATATCTCCTGATTGGCTTAAAATAAATGGAATAACTCCATCCTGGCCTGTTATTTTAATGTTGCCATTTTCACTTATTAATAGTCGCTTGAAATCTTCAATTGCCTCTATTATACTAGGTATTTTTATAGATTCATTTACAATTAGTGATGTTTCTTATATCCCATCTTTGTTGCTTTTGTCTTTAATTTGGAGTACATATGGATTGCATAATAAAAAAATCGAATCGTTTCTAAATATTGGCTTGATGGCTATCTTCGGAACTGCTTTCGTTGGATTTTCGATTTGGTTGCAAAAAATCATTCTATATAGTGTTTTAAGAAATTATTGGTTTCATTCTTGGTCAATTTATGTATTAATTTCTGAGGTCATCATTACTGGATTAGTAGCCCCATTTTTCTCGTCTTGGCTCCTTCTTGCTTATAAAAAAAACTAATGAAAAAAAAATTAAAGCTTTAAAAATAGAATAAATACTTATTTATTAGTGGTGACTCTGTCTTTTAGATTATTCAAATGGCTTTGAATACCTGACTTGAAGATGATATCTTCTTATAAGAAGAAGCCATTTCGTCATACAATTTCGATGGTCCTGTCACCAAGGCAACAGCTAATCTCATGACCTGCATTTTGGTTGTAGATGATGAACCAGCAGTATTGAAAGTCTTGGTCACAAGGCTTAGTCTGGCTGGTTATCAAGTTTTATCTGCACAGGATGGAGAGCAAGCACTCGAGGTTTTTCATAAAGAATCACCTGACTTAGTGGTTCTAGATGTCATGCTGCCTAAGATGGATGGTTTTGCAGTTTGTCGCAGAATAAGAGCTGAGTCTTGTGTTCCAATAATATTCTTGACAGCTCTTGAAGCGATTTCAGAAAGAGTTGCAGGTTTGGATTTAGGCGCTGATGATTATTTGGCTAAACCATTCAGCCCAAAGGAGTTAGAGGCAAGAATTGCGACGATTTTGAGAAGAGTAGGACCTGCTCCTACTGTTGATGAGCCCAGAGAAGTGCCATCAGGTCAAGGAGTAATGAAGCTTGGTGATCTCGTCGTAGACACTAATAGAAGGCAAGTCAGTAGAGGAGGAGACAGAATAGGTCTTACATATACAGAATTTAGCTTGCTGGAATTATTATTTCGTGATCCTGGACGTGTAGTTCCTCGTGCAGAAATTTTGGAACAGCTTTGGGGTTACCCTCCTAGAAGAGCGGCTGATTTAAGAGTTGTGGATGTCTACGTAGCTCGTTTAAGAGGAAAGCTTGAACCTGATCCGAGGAATCCAGAGTTGATTTTAACTGTTAGAGGTATTGGCTACGCTTCTCAAAGGATGGGAGAATTTCCTACTGCTATTGCCAGTTAAAGTCTAATAGCTCAAAATTGATAGGTTTTCCTTTGATCTCGTTTATTCCTGCCGTATGGATGCAATGCCTTGTCTGAATTAAGAGATACCCGCCTTGCTAAGGCAAAATCACTACAAAGCCTTGGGCAAGGTCCTTATGGTTTGAATTTTCGATGTACAGATTCTGCCTATGATTTACAGAAAAAATATGCAGATTTGCCAAATGGTGAAGAAAAAAAAGATAAGGTATCCATCGCAGGGCGTGTAACTGCTCGAAGAGTGATGGGTAAACTTGCTTTTTTTACCCTTGCTGATGAAACAGGAACAGTTCAACTATTTTTGGAAAAGGCTTCCTTAAATCAGAATGAAAATATTAAAAATTCAAAGAATAATTTTGAGAACATTACCTCACTTGTTGACTCTGGTGATTGGATAGGGGTGAGTGGAATTTTAAGGAGAACTGATAGAGGGGAACTATCCATAAAGGTTTTCGAATGGTCAATGCTTTCAAAATCTTTACAGCCTTTGCCAGATAAATGGCATGGACTTGCCGATGTGGAAAAGCGCTATAGACAAAGATATTTAGATTTGATTGTGAATCCGCAGTCAAGAAAAACTTTTCGAACTAGGGCTTTATTAGTTAGTTCAATTCGACGATGGTTAGATGAAAAAGACTTTCTTGAAATTGAGACGCCAGTTTTACAATCAGAAGCAGGAGGAGCGGATGCAAGGCCTTTCATAACTCATCACAACACACTTGATTTGCCTTTGTATTTGAGGATTGCAACAGAATTGCATCTTAAAAGACTTGTAGTGGGTGGATTCCAAAGGGTTTATGAACTTGGAAGAATTTTTAGAAATGAAGGAATTAGCACTAGGCATAATCCTGAATTTACTTCTGTTGAAATTTATCAGGCCTTTGCAGATTATTTCGACATGATGGAATTAACAGAAAAATTACTTTCGTCAGTTTGCGAAAAGATTTGTGGATCGACCAAAATTAATTATCAAGAGCAAGAAATAGATCTGAAGCCTCCTTGGAGAAGAGCAACGATGCATCAATTAGTTCAGGAATTCACTGGAATTGATTTTTTATTGTTTGGAGATAATGTTGAGGATGCTAGATCTGCAATGATTCGAGAGGGGCTTCAAGTGCCTGATAAGGCTGACAGTGTTGGAAGATTGTTAAATGAAGTTTTTGAACAAGTAGTAGAGCCAAAATTGATTCAACCTACATTTGTTATGGATTATCCTATCGAGATTTCTCCATTAGCTAGAAAACATAGAACTAAGAAAGGTTTAGTAGAAAGGTTTGAACTTTTTATTGTTGGGAGGGAGACTGCTAATGCTTTCAGTGAATTAATTGATCCTATTGATCAAAAAGAACGTTTACTTTTACAGCAGGCTAAAAAAGAAGCAGGCGACCCCGAGGCTCATAGCTTGGACGAAGATTTTATTAATGCTCTAGAAGTAGGGATGCCTCCAACAGGCGGGCTTGGAATAGGAATAGATAGGTTTGTAATGTTACTGACTGACAGTCCTTCCATAAGAGATGTGATAGCTTTTCCACTTTTGCGTCCAGAATCAAATTTAAAACTAACTGGAAAATGACCCATCACAGTGGATAATAGGCGAGTAAGGATTTTGTGCAGATGAGTGGCGAGAGAGTTGGTTTTCGTTTCAAGCACGCAGATGCTGTTGTGAAACGTAATCCCCAGGGGCGTTCAAGACGCGGTTGGGTAATGGAACCTGTTGAGCAAACGACAAGCAGGGGGACAAAAATGCCTGCTTATCGTATTAGATGGAGAGATAGTGAACGTCCTGAAATTGTTTTGCAACATATGCTCATTGCTGATCCTGACCCAACACCTCCACCCGAAAGTGTTAGTTTAGACTTCACCTGATAATTAATAACTAAAGTATTAGTTTTCTCTAAATAATTTGCTGGGAGATATTAAATATTTTCTCTTTAAAAGCGTTTTAGAGCGTTAGCAACATCTCTTTTAGAGTCGTTAACTTTCTCTCTATCCCTTTTGTCATGCAACTTTCTACCTTTCCCAACACCGATTTTTAACTTAATCCAAGAACCTTTGAGATAAAGACTTAAAGGTATTAATGCTAAACCTTTTCTCTCTAAATTTATTTTTAATTTTTCTATTTCTTTCCTATGCGCAAGAAGTTTTTTGATTCTTAAAGGTTCATGATTGAAAAATTTACCAGCATGATTATGAGGTGATATATGAACATTATGAAGTTGAATTTGATCTTTTTTAATTAAACAAAATCCATCTTTTAAGTTAACTTTTCCAGCTCTTATAGATTTAACTTCGGTCCCAAGAAGCTCTAATCCAGTCTCAAGTGTGTCTAGAATTTCATATTCATATCTTGCTTGTCGATTTTCAGCTAGGCGACGATTTCCTTCGACTGAGGAATTTTTTTTTGATTTTTTCTTTCCTTTTTTGCTCATTCCTCTATTTACCTCCATTTTTGTTGAGATGCCACTACCCTTCTTTCATGGCAATTGTGTCTTCAATTACTAATCATTCGTCTCTTCCTAATGATAAAGGACAGGAAAGATTGGTTGGCTCGACTCTTTTAAAGGAGGAGCTGAAGTTATCTAAGCAAGATTCTCTTAGGCCTAAATCTTTTGATCACTTTGTAGGTCAATCAGAATTAAAGCAAGTTCTTGAAATCTCAGTTAAAGCTTCATTGAAAAGAGGAGAGGCACTGGATCATTTAATGCTTTATGGGCCCCCTGGATTGGGAAAAACAACCATGGCTTTGGTTATTGCTGAGGAATTAGGTGTTAAAGCTAGAGTTACAAGCGCTCCTGCACTTGAACGTCCAAGGGATATTGTTGGATTATTGATCAATATGGAGCCACGTGAATTAATTTTTGTTGATGAGATTCACAGACTTAATCGCATATCACAGGAACTTTTGTATCCAGCGATGGAAGATAGAAGGTTGGATTTAACAGTAGGGAAAGGAACTTCCTCGAGAATGCGATCAATCGAACTCCCTCCTTTTACCTTGGTTGGTGCTACAACAAAGCCAGCAGCCTTGAGCTCCCCTATGAGAGATCGCTTTGGAATAACTCAACGACTAGATTTTTATAATTATTTGGATCTTGAAAATATAATTAAAAGATCTGCAAATCTTATAAGCTTATCTATTTCAGATGACGCATCTCATCAATTAGCTAGAAGAAGTCGAGGTACTCCTAGAATTGCAAATAGACTCATACGAAGAGTGAGAGATTTTGCTGAAGTGCATTCCTCCTCCAAAATTATTGATGTTCAAGTTGTTAATGATGCACTTGATCTACATCGTGTAGATCAAAGAGGATTAGATGCAACAGATAGAAGTTATCTAGGCTTGCTAATTAATCAATATCAAGGAGGACCAGTAGGTCTTGAAACTTTAGCTGCTGCGCTTGGAGAAGATTCAACCACTCTTGAAACTGTTGTGGAGCCTTATTTGATGCAAATTGGTTTTTTACAAAGAACGGCTAGAGGAAGGGTTGTGACTCCAGCAGCTGAAAAACACTGTCTGCTAACTTCAGTCAATAAAGAAGATAAATGATAAACATAAGAGTGTTTCAAGTTTTACTTTTACTTTCTATTATTTTTGTATTTGTACCATTTCAGTCTCAAGCCAAGTCTCTTCCAAAATTTTTATTCGATAAAGCTCTTCAAGAAAGTAATGATGGTGATTTTATACAAGCTGAAAAAGATTGGAGCCTTTACTTGGATGAAAATCCAAATGATGCTGCTGCCTTAAGTAATAGAGGCAATATTCGTCTTGCTCTTGGTGATCCTCAGGGAGCTATAAGAGATCAAACTATGGCAATTGAAATTTCACCTGATGATCTAGACCCTTACCTGAATAGAGGAATTGCTGAAGAAGCCTTGCAGCGTTGGGAGGACGCCAGTAAAGATTATAAATACGTTTTAAAGAAGAATCCTAAAGATGTTTCGGCTTTATATAACTTAGGTAATGTGATGGGCTCCATGGATAATTGGCTTGAAGCGAAGAAATTGTTTTCTCAGGCTGCTTCGTCAAATATTTCTATTGCTATGGCTAGGTCGAGTGAGGCGCTTGCGATTTATCAATTGGGTGATCTTGAACTCGCCGAAAAGAAAATAAGAATTTTAATCCGTAAATATCCTTTATTTGCAGATGCAAGAGCAGCATTAAGTGCGCTTCTATGGCGTAAAGGTTTCTTAGGCGAAGCTGAAAGTAATTGGGCTGCGGCTGCTGGATTAGATATTCGATACCGTGAGAAGAATTGGTTGTTGAATATTCGCCGTTGGCCTCCACAACCCATAAATGATTTGATTACATTTCTTGCTTTGGAGGATAGATGAAAGATTTAGGAAAAAAAATTGACGTTTTAACTAAGGAGATACTGCCTGATTTGATTCAATTACGTCGTCATCTCCATGCTCATCCAGAGCTAAGTGGTCAGGAATATCAAACTGCTGCACTTGTGGCGGGGGAACTTAGGAAATCAGGTTGGGAAGTAAAAGAAGCAGTTGGTAAAACGGGAGTTGTTGCTGAAATGGGTGATAAACGCGGACCAGTTGTTGGCTTACGAGTTGATATGGATGCTTTGCCAATCGAGGAAAGAACAGGCTTAGATTATTCTTCTTCAATTCAAGGTTTGATGCATGCATGTGGCCATGATCTACATACATGTATCGGTTTGGGAGTGGCTAAAGTATTAGCAAATAAAAAATTTACAAATTCCCGAATTCGAATCATTTTTCAACCTGCTGAAGAGATTGCAAAAGGTGCAAATTGGATGAAAGCTGACAAGGTTCTTGAAGGAGTTCAAGCTCTTTTTGGTGTGCATGTTTATCCAGATTTGTTAGTTGGCAAAATAGGAATAAAAAGTGGTACTTTTACAGCTGCAGCAGCTGAATTGGAAATAGATATTATTGGTAATGGAGGCCATGGAGCCAGACCCCATGAAGGCATAGATTCAATTTGGATTGCTGCAAAAGTTATTAGTGGCCTTCAAGAGGCTATTAGTAGACGTTTAGATGCTCTTAAGCCAGTAGTTATTAGCTTTGGGAAGATTTCAGGAGGCAATGCTTTTAATGTTATTGCTGAACGGGTTAAGCTTCTAGGCACAGTAAGGTGTCTTGACAAAAACCTTTATGAAAAATTGCCTAAATGGATTGAGAAAGTAGTACAGAATATAGCCTCTAATTACGGAGCTCAGGCTAATATCAATTTTAAGTCAATCGCACCTCCAGTTTATAACGATCCAGAGTTGACTAGTTTGTTATCTAACTGTGCAAAGAATTTTATGGATGAAGAAAATATTGTTTATTTAGAAAATCCGTCATTAGGTGCTGAAGACTTTGCATTCTTTTTGCAAGATGTTCCCGGAACGATGTTTCGCTTAGGAGTTGCCGGTGATCAAGGTTGTGCTCCATTGCACAGTGGACATTTTTCTTTGGATGAAAGAAGCCTGGAGTTAGGAATAAAAATTTTGTCTCAAACAATAGTCATTGCATCGCAAACTTTTCAAGACATTTAGTCGATTTATTTTATGAACAGATTGGGTAACCCATTAATTTCAATCTCAGCACCTTTGCTGATTTTACTAGCAACTTTAGGCTTGGTACATAGAGAGGGCAAAGATAAAATCCAAGCTATACCTGCCTTAGTGGTTGGAAGTGGCTTGGTTTTGACCGGAGCGGTTCGAAGATTTAGGAGACGAAGAATGTTGTTTCTAGAGATAAAAAAGGATATGAATGATCAAGATTATTAATTCGAAAATTTTTATCTATAAAAACTTTAGGGTTTAGTTGCGGATTTCGAGCTAATTTGTGTTTATCACTAGGGGTGCCATATCGCTTCGCTATATGGCTGAGATCACACCCTCTGAACTTGATCTGGTTTGAACCAGTGTAAGGAAAGTGAAATCTTGTGATCTCTATGCATATTGCTCCCTCTTTATTCAATAGCTTTTTAGTTCATGCGGAATTCATGGGTTGCTTCAAGAAAGGGTAAGACAAATGTTTCTCAAATGCATTTTGCTCGCAAAGGCGAAATCACTGAAGAAATGGTATTTGTAGCCAAGCGTGAGAATCTTCCTGAGTCCCTAGTGATGGAGGAGGTTGCGCGAGGTCGGATGATTATTCCGGCAAACATCAACCATACGAATTTAGAGCCTATGGCAATAGGTATTGCCTCTAAATGTAAAGTCAATGCAAATATTGGTGCTTCGCCAAATGCAAGTGATGTTAATGAAGAGTTAAAGAAGCTTGAGCTGGCAGTTAAATATGGCGCAGATACTCTTATGGATCTGTCTACTGGAGGCGTTAATTTAGATGAGGTGCGAACGGCAATTATTAATGCCTCCCCTATACCTATTGGGACAGTGCCGGTATATCAAGCTTTAGAAAGTGTTCATGGATCCATCTCAAGGTTAACTGAGGATGATTTTTTACACATAATAGAAAAACATTGTCAGCAAGGAGTTGATTATCAAACTATTCATGCAGGCTTATTGATTGAACATTTACCTAAGGTTAAAGGCCGCATTACTGGAATAGTTAGTCGTGGCGGCGGAATTCTTGCTCAATGGATGCTCTATCACTATAAGCAAAATCCTTTATTTACTCGTTTTGATGATATTTGCGAAATATTCAAACGCTATGATTGCACTTTTTCTTTAGGCGATTCACTCAGGCCAGGATGCCTTCATGATGCATCCGATGAAGCTCAACTTGCAGAATTGAAAACTCTAGGTGAATTGACGAGACGTGCTTGGAAGCATGATGTACAAGTAATGGTTGAAGGGCCTGGCCATGTGCCTATGGATCAAATCGAGTTCAATGTGAGGAAGCAAATGGAGGAATGTTCTGAAGCTCCTTTCTATGTCTTAGGTCCATTAGTTACAGATATATCTCCTGGCTATGACCACATTTCTAGTGCTATTGGTGCGGCTATGGCAGGTTGGTACGGGACAGCAATGCTTTGTTACGTAACACCTAAAGAACATCTTGGGTTGCCAAACCCTGAGGATGTCAGGGAAGGGTTAATTGCTTATAAAATTGCGGCTCATGCTGCAGATGTCGCAAGACATAGATCAGGAGCTCGTAATCGTGATGATGAATTAAGTAGGGCTCGTAAAGAATTTGACTGGAATAAACAGTTTGAATTGTCCTTGGATCCAGAGAGAGCTAAGCAATATCATGACGAGACTTTACCTGAAGAAATTTTCAAAAAAGCAGAGTTTTGTTCGATGTGTGGACCTAATCATTGTCCAATGAATACAAAGATTACAGATGAAGATCTTGACAAATTAGATGATCAAATAAAGTTAAAAGGTGCAGCTGAATTAACCCCTGTAAAGTTAAACAAAGAAAATTAGTTCTTTGTTTAACTTTTGATTTATTGGATGAATTATTTATAACAATTGATTTATTTGTTAAGAAGAATTCTTGATTTTTCTATTACATTCTCAACTGTAAATCCAAATTTTTCCATACATAATCCCCCTGGAGCAGAGGCTCCAAAACTATTCATAGTAACGCTGTCTCCATCAAGACCAATATATTTATGCCATCCGAAGCTCTCTGCAGCTTCAACTACTATGCGCTTTCTAATCTTAGAAGGCAAAACTTCTTCTTTATAACTTTCGCTCTGTTCTTCAAAAAGTTCTACACATGGCATAGAAACAACGCGTACTTTTTTACCTTCTGAAGTTAACTTTTTCGCTGCTTGCACACATAAATCAAGTTCAGTTCCAGTCCCGATAATTATTAGTTCAGGGCTGCCATCACAATCTTCAAGTACGTATCCACCTAAAGCAACTTTTTCTACTGAAGAATTTTGCTGATTTGCCATGCCCTGCCTACTAAGGCATAAAGAACTCGGTCTTTTGCGGTTTTTAATCGCAACTTTATATGCTCCACTGGTTTCGTTGCCATCTCCTGGACGGAAAACCAGCATATTTGGCATTGCTCTTAATGATGGAATGGTTTCTATTGGTTGATGAGTTGGTCCATCCTCACCAACACCTATTGAATCGTGAGTTAAAACATAAATAACCCCTAGCTCACTAAGCGCAGAAAGTCTCATCGAACCTCGCATATAGTCTGCGAATACTAAAAAGGTTCCTCCGTATGGGATTAGACCACTATCGTGGTAAGCAATGCCATTTAAGATGGCTGCCATAGCATGTTCTCTGACGCCGAAATGTAAATAACGTTTCTCAGGAGTTTCATATTGAAAAGATCCAGTCTCACCTTTGATATCTGTATAATTTGAGTGGGTTAAATCCGCAGAACCTCCTATTAATTCAGGCACATTGGGTCCTAAAGCACCTAAACAAATTTGAGAATGTTTTCTTGTGGCAAGGCCCTTGTCATCTGCTGTATATGTAGGCAAATCTTTATCCCACCCTTGAGGAAGTTCCCCTCTAAGCATACGTTCAAATTCAGATGCTTCAGCAGGATAGTTTTCTTTATAAGTAGCTAGGGTTTGATTCCAGTCGGCCTCTAGTTGGGATCCTCTTTCAATAGCTTGACGGTATTGGTCGTATACATCTTGAGGAATTTTAAAAGGTTCATATGACCAACCCAGTTCTTTCCTGGTCAGTTCGGCCTCTTCTTCTCCAAGAGCTGCTCCATGGATCCCAGCTGTATCACTCTTGTTTGGAGAACCGAATCCGATGGTTGTAGTAATTTTTATAATTGATGGCTTATCTGTAATTGATTTTGCTTTCTCAATAGCTTTAGAGATGCCTTCTACATCTGTATTTCCTTCAGGTATTTCTTGAACATGCCAACCATAAGCTTCGTATCTTTTTAATACATCTTCAGTAAAAGATACATCTGTTCTTCCATCAATTGTGATGCTGTTGTCGTCGTATAGAGCTATTAATTTACCAAGCTTTAGATGACCAGCAAGAGAACAAGCTTCTGAAGCTATGCCTTCTTGATTACATCCATCACCCATGATTACGTATGTGTAATGGTCTACAACTGTTGAATCAGGTTTATTGAATTTGGCTGATAAATGCGCTTCGGCTATTGCAAGTCCCACTGCATTTGAAATTCCAGCTCCCAATGGTCCAGCCGTCACCTCTACTCCAGGTGTTTCGAAGGTTTCGGGATGACCAGGAGTTTTCGCACCCCATTGTCGGAATTGTTTTATATCCTCCATCGTTACAGAGTCATAGCCAGTTAAATGCAAAAGGGCATATAACAACATGCATCCATGACCAGCAGAAAGAACGAATCTGTCTCGGTTAAACCATTTCGGATTTTTTGGATTATGGCGAAGATGTTTGTCCCATAATGCGTAACCCATCGGTGCGCAGCCCATAGGAAGTCCTGGGTGACCACTATTTGATTTATTAACTGCGTCAACTGCAAGCATTCTGATGCTATTGATGCATAGCGTGTCTAGAGAATTAGTCAGGGCAACCATTTGAATTTAGTGAAAAAATTTTTTAAGAGGACAGTGAAGACGAAATTGATTAGATCATTTGTCGAAAAGCTAGACAGACATTGTGACCGCCAAACCCGAAAGAGTTAGATAGTACGACGCCTAATTTCTTTTCTCTTGCTGTATTGGGAACATAATCAAGATCACAATTTGGGTCGGGATTGGAATAGTTAATTGTTGGCGGAATTATTTCATGTTTTATTGCTAAAACACAAGCAACGGCTTCTATACCACCTGAACCTCCCAACAAATGACCAGTCATTGATTTGGTTGAGCTTGTTGGAACTTGGAAAGCATGATTACCCAATGCAGTTTTAATTGCCGAAGTTTCATTACTGTCATTTGCTGGAGTACTTGTTCCATGAGCATTGATGTAATCGACTTGCTCAGGATTGATTTTTCCATCTTTTAATGCAAGTTTCATGGCTTCTGCACCTCCTAATCCACCTGGTGTAGGAGATGTGATGTGATGAGCATCACATGTGGTTCCATAGCCAATTATTTCTGCATGGATTGTTGCGTCTCTTTTTAATGCATGGTCAAGAGTTTCTAAAATTAATACCCCAGCTCCCTCTCCAATTACGAATCCATCTCTTTGAGAATCAAAAGGTCTACTTGCAGTAGATGGATCGTCATTCCTAAAGGATAGGGCCTTAGCACTTGCAAAACCTGCTACACCCAAAGGTGTGATGCTTGCTTCTGCTCCCCCGCAAATCATTGCATCTGCTTTACCTAATTGAAGCAGTCTGAATGCATCACCAATAGCATTTGACCCTGCGGCACAAGCAGTTGAAACTGCTGAACTTGGACCTTTGGCTCCAAGTGCAATAGCAGCCAGGCCAGTAGCCATGTTTGGAATCATCATGGGTACGGTAAATGGACTTACTCGATTAGCTCCTTTGTTGTTTAAAACATGTGCTTGAGTTTCCATGGTCAGCAATCCGCCTACTCCAGATCCAATAATCACTCCGATTCTTGCGGAATTTGAATCGT
>QCHH01000027.1 GCA_003279585.1 Prochlorococcus sp. AG-402-A08
ATCAGTAAAGTCAGCACCTTCAATGGTCGCACCATCAAAAATACTTTTTAGTAATTCTGCACCTGTTAGATTTACATTGGTAAGATTTGCATTATCAAACCTTGTTGCATAGGCAATAACATTGGTCATGTTTGCGCCTGTTAGATCAGAGTCTTTCAAGCTTGAGACACTGAAATAAGCCCCAGTGAAATTCGCCCCACCAAGATCTTTTCCTGATAAGTCGTATTTTACATATTCTGTATTTTGTAAGTCCTGACCAGCCAAGCTTGTATCTAAGGTCTCCACTGAAGAAGGGTCGCTGGGATACAAGGCACTTACAGAAAGAGGACTAATAATGAGACTTACAAGCACAGGTATCAAAACAAATAGTCTTGTAAGGGACCGTTTAAGAGAAGAAATAAGAGAGTCCATTAATAACGCCAGCGATTGACGGAAGCACCAAACTGGACCATTGTTTCATGTAGTGGCATTTCATAGGCAAAGGGATCAAGAACTGTTGCAGGTTTTTTTTACATCAATTTGCAAAAAGTCTTTCGCCAACTGAGTATTTGCAAAAATTGCTTTTGCTTCGTTAAGCAAATCATTAGGACTTGTTTCATTCCCAGGGGTATATCTCGGGCTCAAATGAGTCAAAATTAATTGATTTACGTTTGCTTTTGCAGCAATTTCAGCAGCCATGGTGGCAGTTGAATGTCCACGTTCAAAAGCCATATCACTTTCTTTATGCGAATAAGTTGATTCATGGATGAGTAAATCGGCTTCTCTAGAAATACCAATTGCTGATTCTGTATAAACAGTATCTGTGCAATAAACCATGCTTACCCCAGGCCTAGGTGGACCACAGAATTCTTTTCCAGAAAAAATGCGACCATCCTCCAATCTCACTTCCTCTCCCCTCTGAAGGGCGGCATATACCGGGCCAGGAGGTATCTTGTTTGATTTTGCTTTCTCTATGTTGAATCTACCTGGCCTAGTCTTTTGATTCACTCTGTAAGCAAAAGATGGGATTCGATGTTTGAGAGGAGCAGTTTTGACTTCCAAGTCGGAATCTTCATATAGAGTTTCTTTATTAATGGCAGCATTCTCAACTTTGTGGAATTTTAAAGGGTAAGCCAATCTACTTGAACTGCTATATAGACAAGAATCAATAAAGTTTTTAAGAGGACCTGGCCCATAAATCTCAATTCCAGAGCTGCTACCTGCTAATCCAATACTTGCTAGAAGTCCTGGTAGACCATAAATATGATCTCCATGCATATGAGTAATAAATATTTTTTTGATTTGAGATAACTTAAGATTACTTCTGATGAACTGATGCTGTGTACCTTCGCCACAATCGAACAACCACAACTCTGACCTTTGTGGAGGCTTTAGTACCATCGCTGATACGTTTCTAGTAAGAGTTGGAACCCCTGAACTTGTTCCTAGAAAAGTGACTTGCAAGTGTTCCTCTTTTAATGCATTTTGCCATTCATGGTTTTGACCACTGGTGGATCTTCTTTCTTATAGGCAAAATTAGTACCTAAATCCAATTTTTATTTTGAGCGCATCACCTAAAAGAAAATCTGGATGGGTAATAATCTTTATAGCTGTATTTTTTATCTCTCCATTAGAGGTGATTGCGGCAAAAGGGCCGATAATACGTGTCTTGATATCAAAAGAAAACAAGGCAAGATTTAGAGCAGATAGTGTGGAAAATATTTTTGTTCAGGGTATCTCTTCTAATCATAAAAGAATTAAATCTTTAAATTTAGTTTATAAAAATAATAAGGTTAAATATTCAATTAATAACAACCTAAATACATGGTTCGAATTACCAGATAATTTTAATTTAATTATTAAAAATGGTGACAAAAGAGGAATTTGGTTTAAGAACAGAAGATATGCAGGCGAATTAAGAGTTTCATTGAATGATAAGAAGTTAAATATAATAAATTATTTAAAATTAGAGAAGTATTTGAAAAGTGTTGTTGGGAGTGAAATGCCTAAAGAATTTCCCCTTTCCGCACTTCAGGCTCAAGCGATAGCAGCCAGGACTTATGCTTTAAAATTTTTAGATAAAAATAAATTATTTGATCTTCATTCAACACAAGATAGTCAAGTTTATTTAGGGCTTGAATCTGAAACAGCAAAAATAAATAGAGCTGTTAAAAGTACAAATTCACTAGCTTTATTTTATAAGAATGAGCTGATAGATGCAGTCTTTCATAGTAGTTCTGGGGGTAGGACTGAGAATAGTGGTCAAGTTTGGAAGTATCAATTGCCTTATTTAAAAAGTGTTATTGATTATGATCAAAATAGCCCTAAATATAAATGGACATACAAATTTACTTCTGCGGAATTGGAAGGTATATTTTCTGATTTGGGAGGAGTAAATAGTATTCAAATAATTAATAAAAGTAAAACGGGAAGAGTCTTGAAAATTAGACTTTACGGAGCCAGTGGGGATAAGATTGTATCTGGTAAATACTTAAGAAATAAATTACAATTACTTAGTACTAAATTTGATCTTGATTTGAAATTTAATCAAATTATTATAGATAATAATTTGAATTATAATAATAAAATAGTTGGAGATTTTAAACTTCAACCTCTCCCGCCAATTCCAAGAGATTATTTTCTAATTGTAAAAGGTTACGGAGCGGGACATGGGGTGGGTATGAGTCAATGGGGAGCTAAAGCTCTGGCTGAAAGAGGAGTAAGTTTTCGTGGAATTCTAAAACATTATTATACGGGAGTACAAATTAAAACCTATTAGTAATTATTTAATAACTATAAATTATTATTATAAGATTCAGTTTAAATGATTTTAACCAATTGCGTTGAAAACAACCTTAGGTTTAATTTCAAAACTTTCATCTAAATTTGCTATGCCTAGTATTTTATTTTTTTCATCCAGTACTAATATACTTTTATTTATAATACTTTCTTCTTTTTCATTGTTTTTCTCTATATTTAAACGTTTAATATTGTTCTGAAAACTTATCGTTCTACCTGAGCGCCAACTAATAATTTCTTCTTCAGAAATTAATTTAAAAGAAGAAAGATGTTTAAAAAAAATATTAGGGTTTAGAACTTTAGGTTTATTTTTTTCTGGGTAAAATTCTGCTCTTTCAGGAAGCAATACTGAATGATTTTCGTTAAAGTTATAAGCTTTTGTACGTCGTAATTTTTTTAAATAGGCACCGCATCCTATTTTTTCTCCAATGTCTCTAGCCAAAGATCTAATGTATGTTCCTGATGAACAGTCGACATCAATTAATAACTCACCTTTGCTTTGAGACCAACTTATTAAATTTAATTTATTTATGGTGACTTTTTTAGGCAATAAATCAAACTTTTCTCCTTTTCTTGCTTTCTTATAAGCTCTCTCTCCTTTAATGTGAACACTAGAAAAAATAGGAGGCTTTTGTAATAACTCACCTCTGAAATTTTCTAGTAGAGAATTTATATCATTTTCGCTAATTAATGGCCAAATTCTTGATTCTATTATTTCTCCTTGCGAATCATCAGTATTTGTGGTTTTACCTAATTGAATGATTCCTATATAAGCTTTCGACCCTTGTAAATAAGAGATTAATCTTGTTGCATTACCTATTGCTATTGGAAGTACACCAGTAACTGAGGGGTCTAAAGTTCCACTATGCCCAATTTTTTTGATGCCAAATACTTTCCGAAGTCTATTAACGCAATCATGTGAAGAAAGCCCAGCAGGCTTATCAATAACAACAAATCCAAAAGGTTTTTCCAAAATTAATATTGTAGGTTGAGGCTCATATAAAAAGATTGTTCAAGTAACCCTGAACATTTAAAGTTATAACTCAGTGTGTTCAGCGAGCCAAATAATATGACCAATTTAGATCTAAGTATTTCCAGTTTCATTAAAGATGGCTTTAATTTAAAAAAACACCTTCTTGATTTCCTTGAAATTAACAATGATGAATTAGATCAAAGGTTAGTCAATGGTGTTGATGATTTGGCCGCTCTGCATCCAGGTGCATTTACTGAGAATAATGCAGGAGATTTTTACGAAGAAAAAGTTGGAGATGCTCATCTAATAGATCTGGCATCTTGGCATTTAAATAGTTCTAATTACATAGCTGACACGCTTCGCTTACAACAAAAATTTGCTTTTGGAAAAGTTTTAGATTTTGGTGGAGGTATCGGCACACATGCACTGGCCGCATCGTTTTTATCAGATGTTGAACATGTTTGGTTTGTGGACCTTAATCCGCAAAACCGAAGTTTTGTAGAACATCGGTCTAAGGAATTGGGAATCGAAAATAGGATTTCAGTTTTTAGAGATTTAGAAAGTACATCTGATGTGATTTTTGATTCTCTTGTTTGTTTGGATGTCCTTGAACATCTTCCGGATCCTGCTAAGCAATTAAAAATATTTTTGGAAAAACTTTCTCCTGAAGGAATAGCTCTAATGAATTGGTATTTTTATAAAGGTAAGAACGGAGAATATCCATTTCATTTCGATGAACCTGATCTGATTGAGAACTTCTTTTCTACATTACAATTAAACTATATAGAGGTTTTTCATCCTTTTTTAATTACTACTCGAGCTTACAAACCATTAAAAAAATAAACTAGATTGATTTCACAGCGGAGATATTAATTCTTTTTCTATTTCTTAATCCTCTACGAAGACTTTCGAAATGAACTGAACCATCAGTTAAAGCGAAAAGGGTATCGTCTTTACCCCTGCCTACATTGATTCCAGGGAGGATAGAGGTGCCTCTTTGTCGAATAAGGATTGAACCAGCGGTTACTTTCTCACCACCATAAGCTTTTACCCCAAGCCTTTTGGAGTTTGAATCTCTTCCATTTCTAGTTGATCCTGTACCTTTCTTATGAGCCATGATTTATGAAATCTTTTGATTTGACTTTTTAAGATTCTACTTTACTAGCAGTGGTTTTTGCATCTTTTGTTTCTTTTGATTTTTTAGTTTTTGATCCTACTGATATGGATTGAACTAAAACTCTTGTTAGTTCTTGACGATGTCCATTTTTTCTCCTTGTCTTTTTCTTTGGTCTCATTTTATAGACTATTATTTTTGGACCTCTTCTATGTTCTAATACTTTAATTTCTACTTTCGCATCTTTTACATAAGGTTTTCCAAGCTTTAAATCTTTGCCATCGTTAAGAAGAAGAACCTTCTCAATAGTTAAAACATCATCAACTTTTGCATGGCATCTATCCAAATCGTAATAACGATTGGGTTGAAGCCAAAATTGTTTTCCTGAGGCTTCTACTATCGCATAAGTTTTATCTTGTGGAGTTTCCTTTTTGGGAGATGGTTTTTTATCGGCCATGATTATCGGCGACACGTTAAGGCTCGAAATAAAATAAAAAGGGATTTCCTTTTTTTAATCGATTAAGCCCTAATCGTAATCGAAAAACAAACTAACATTTTGACTTTTTGTCGGTTACTTAGTCAAGATCTAAGGAGGGCATATTTTCTGTAGATTTCTCAGGGGTTTTTAAATGAATGCAAGAAAGACATATATTCTCAAGCTTTATGTGGCTGGGAATACACCAAACTCAATGAGGGCTTTGAACACTTTGAGAGAAATCTTAGAAAGTGAATTCAAAGGTGTCTACGCCCTTAAAGTAATTGATGTTTTAAAAAGCCCTCAATTAGCCGAAGAAGACAAAATACTAGCTACACCAACTTTATCTAAGATTTTACCTCCACCTGTACGAAGAATAATAGGTGACTTATCAGATAGAGAAAAGGTGCTAATTGGATTGGACCTTTTGTATGATGAATTGTCAGATCAAGAAATGTTTTACTCTTCAGATAAATAATCGAACTATTTAAAAAGAAGTAAATGAATTCTTAAGCCCAACCGATAACTAAGCTATTTTTATAGTTTTTTTATTATGTTTTATATATAAGAGCTTTCAAAAGCGTTCTCCAATAAAAATTCGATCAAAAATGCATGTTCAAAAACTCCCCACGGGAATTGAGGGCTTTGATGATATCTGTCATGGTGGGTTGCCTAATGCGAGAAGCACTCTAGTGAGCGGAACATCAGGTACTGGGAAAACAGTTTTTTCTTTGCAATATCTTCATCATGGAATATGCAATTTTGATGAACCTGGGATTTTTGTGACTTTTGAAGAATCACCTTTAGATATTGTTCGAAATGCTGCAAGTTTTGGTTGGGATTTACAAGGATTAATTGACCAAAATAAACTTTTTATTTTAGATGCATCTCCTGACCCAGATGGACAAGATGTGGCTGGAAATTTTGATTTATCAGGGTTGATTGAAAGGATCAGTTATGCGATTAGAAAGTTCAAAGCCAAGAGAGTAGCTATAGATTCAATGACAGCAGTTTTTCAACAATATGACGCTATTTATGTTGTTAGAAGAGAGATTTTTCGTCTAATTGCAAGACTTAAAGAAATAGGTGTTACTACTGTTATGACCACTGAAAGAATAGATGAATATGGTCCAATCGCTAGATATGGAGTTGAAGAATTCGTTTCTGATAATGTTGTTATTCTAAGAAATGTTTTAGAGGCAGAGAAGAGGAGAAGAACTGTAGAAATTTTGAAATTAAGAGGAACTACACATATGAAAGGTGAATTCCCTTTTACTATGGGACCCCAGGGAATAGTTGCATTCCCTTTAGGTGCAATGAGGTTGACACAAAGATCATCAAATATTCGTATAAGTTCTGGCGTACCCGATTTGGATGAAATGTGTGGAGGAGGATATTTTCAAGATTCAATTATTCTTGCAACTGGTGCAACTGGGACTGGAAAAACAATGCTTGTTTCTAAATTTGTTGAAGATGCTTACATCAATAAAGAAAGAACAATACTTTTTGCATATGAAGAATCAAGGGCACAACTGCTTCGAAATGCAACTAGTTGGGGGATTGATTTTGAAAAAATGGAGGCTGATGGATTATTAAAGATAATTTGTGCTTATCCAGAATCAACTGGGTTGGAAGACCATCTGCAAATTATTAAATCCGAGATTAGCGAATATAAACCTTCCAGAATGGCAATAGATTCTTTATCTGCATTAGCGAGAGGTGTAAGCCTAAATGCATTTAGACAGTTTGTTATTGGAGTAACTGGTTATGCAAAACAAGAAGAAATTGCAGGATTCTTTACTAATACTGCAGAAGAATTTATGGGAAGCCACTCAATTACTGATTCTCATATTTCAACGATAACTGATACTATTTTGCTTTTGCAATATGTAGAAATAAGAGGTGAAATGGCAAGAGCAATAAATGTTTTTAAAATGCGTGGATCCTGGCATGACAAAAGGATACGTGAATATATCATTACTAATGAAGGTCCTGAGATTAAAGACTCATTTTCTAATTTTGAACAGATATTTAGTGGAGCCCCTCATCGCATTAATGCCGAAGAGCCTTTACCCGGTGTGTTTAAAACTATTAATCCAAATGAGAATTAATTCTATTTGATTAAAGATTTATCATTTTCAAGTTCCCAATTTTTCCTTGCGGATTTTAGTAATAGCTGATCAGCATCAGAGTCTTCAAGAGGAAGTTCAAACCAAAAAGTCGTTCCAATATTTGGTTCACTCGCCATTCTTATTTCACTTCCATGCTTGTCAACGATCCCTTTAACGATTGAAAGCCCCAGTCCAGTCCCTACTTCAGTGTGAACTGAATCTTCAACTCTGTAAAAACGTTCAAATATTCTTTGTTGATCAATTTCAGAAATCCCACATCCTGTATCAGATACCTCTACTCTAATTTTTGGCATTGGAGACAATATTTCACAATGTGGAGCTTTGTTCTCTAAATCAACTGGTGAAGCAACACATATGTCGGGCCATGTATAGGCTTTTAAATCTATCGTTCCTCCTTTTTGACTAAATTTAAGTGCATTACCGACTAAATTGTCTAATACTTGGAGAAGCATATCCCAATTACCTAGAACAAACGCTAAATTATTTTCAACAGTTAGTCTTAATTGAACATCTTTATCTTCAGCATTAAGTTTATAGTTTCTTAGGGTTTGTTCCATAGCTTCTTTTATACTGAGTGCTTCTAATTGGATCGTTCTTCCAGACTCTAATTTGGATAAGTCAAGAACATCATTTACTAAGCGAGTAAGTCTATCTGTCTCTGAATTCGCAACGCCCAAAAATTCTTTTTGCTCATCTTTTGTAAGTTGTTCGCCTAGATCATAAAGAGTCTCAACATAACTTTTAATATTAAATAGTGGCGTTCTCAATTCGTGAGAAACATTACTGATGAATCTTTTTTGTGCTGCATTTAATTGAACTTCTCTAGTCAGATCTTGAACTGTAACTGCAATCCCCTTGATATTCTCACCTGTCGTGTCTCTGACAGACTTCAAAACTATACGAAGTGTTCTTGGTGGCTCTTCAAGATTGCAACGCAAATCATCGCTGTCTCCGAAATTGTTTAATAAAGAGGTTATCGGCGTTTCAAGCTCTTTTACTAGAGAATCAGGAAGTTGATTCAATAATTTTTGACCTTCAAGATTTCTCCCTTCCCAGCGAAAAAGCCTTCTAGCTGTTGGATTTACTAAAACAATATTTCCTTGCTCGTCAAGAAGAAGCGCTCCATCTGCCATGGTGGCTATTAAAGATTGCTGCTTGACTTGAGCAGCTTTTAATTCTTCAATATTTGCAGCATCATAGTCTTCTAATCTTGATGCCATTGCATTAAAACCATTTAAGAGTTCCCCAAGTTCTCCACTCATAGGGAGGTCTACTCTTGATTTGAAATTACCTTTAGCAATCTCTCTGACTCCAATGACTAATTCTCTAATTGGTCGAGTGATTGTTAGAGCATTAAATACAGCGCCTATTATTACTAAAACCCAAATAGAAATAAATACTGCAACAGTAATCTCTCTTGTTAATGCTGCTGTAGCAAGAGCTTTTTTATTGGGTGTAACTCCTAGAGCCAATGTACCTAGATATTCGCCCTTCCAAAGCATTGGAACAAAAACATCAGTTACTTGGCCTTGCGGAGTTGAATGTTGTCTAACTAGTGGGAATTGAGGTTGTTTTTTTAATTCACTTGGTAATTGAAGTTTTCTGGTTAGTTGTAAGGCACCTTCTGCCTCAGATTCTGAGGTTGTTGCACTTACTGGAATTCCCAATTTTACAAAACCATCAGGGTCAGTAAAGAAAATGTACCTTAGGTTCCGGCTTGATCGCCAAAATTTCTCTGCGACGTTGAAAAGTTCTCTTGTTTGATTCTTTGCTACTAATTCCGTGACGTTCCCTGATAATAATAATCCTAAATCTCTGGCATATCTTGTATCGTTCATGCCAGCATCTTTTTGTATACTACTTAAAGCAAAAAATGTAATAAGTGTCATTATGAAACTAACTACTAGTGTTCCAAATGCTAATAATTTTGATCTTAAATTAAATCTAGACCACCATAAATTTATTTTTTCTAAAATACTTAAATCATCTGATAAGACATCTTCTTTGAATTCTGAAAAGTTATTTTCTTTGTTTAAATTGGAATTATTCATTTATGAAATTTAAATTAAATATTCCTAACTTGGTAGCCTATATCTTTTCTAAAATGCATACCATCAAAGCTAATTCCTTTTAAGTTAGAGTAGGCTAAATCGAAAGCTTTGTCGAAGGTTTCTCCCTGAGCGACAATGGAAAAGACCCTACCTCCTGAAGTAACGATATTGTCAAATCCGTCGATTGTGGTTCCAGCGTGAAAAACTTGGAGTGAAGAACTTGATTCAACGTTAATGCTAATCTTTTTACCTTTTTGAGGGTTTTCAGGGTATCCCTTAGAAGCTGCAACTATACAAGCACTGCATTCTGATTTAAATGTAAGTTTTGGTGCATCTTCAAGTCCTCCTCTAGCGCAAGCAAAAAGGACAGAGGCAAATTCCTCTCCCATTAGTGGCATTAAAGCTTGACATTCTGGGTCGCCAAAGCGGCAATTAAATTCAATAACTTTTGGTCCAGATGATGTAAGCATTAAGCCCGCGTAAATAACTCCGATATATTTGATTTTCTTTTTTTGCAAGCCTTTTAAAGTTGGGACGAGAATCAGCTCAGTTAAATCTTTAAGATCTTGTTCATTAATTAAAAGCGCAGGTGCATAAGCTCCCATCCCTCCAGTATTGGGACCGTTGTCACCATCAAGTAATCTTTTGTGATCCTGTGCTGGAGGAAGAACAACTAATTTTTCTCCATCACAAAGAGCAAAAATAGAAACTTCAGGTCCTTCAATTTTTTCTTCGAGGATAACTTTATTTCCTGCGGAGCCAAATTTTCCAGAAAATATTTCCTTAATCGATTCCTTAGTTTGCTCAATGGTTTCGCAAACAGTGACACCTTTACCTGCGGCTAGACCATCTGCTTTGACAACCATGGGTTGGTTAAATCTTTTAAGAATCTCCAGTGCTTCCTCTTTAGATCTAGTAGACCAGTACTTGGCTGTAGGGATATTGTTTTCTATCATCAGAGCCTTTGCCCACTCTTTGCTTGCCTCTAATTGCGCACCGTCTTTGCCTGGACCAAAAACAGTTAATTCTGCTTCACGCATTTTATTCGCCAAGCCTTCAGCTAAAGGGACTTCTGGACCAATGATTACTAAATCAATTTCAAGTCGCTTACACTCACTAATAATTGTTTTTTCATCTTCAGCTTTTAGTTTTAGGCAAATACATTTTTCAAAGTTGGCGGTACCACCATTGCCAGGAAAAACATATATTTGCTCTATTGATTGATTTTTTGATAAAGCCCAAGCAATAGAGTTTTCCCTTCCTCCACTTCCAACTATTAATATCTTTTTTAATTCTTCAGCTCTTTGATTTTTTGTCATAGTTTTTTGCTTAGATGAAAAAAATAGTTTTTAGTGGATCTTTAATTACCTTTTGATTATTAGTTAATACATTTTTTGAAGAAAAGTTTTTTAGTTTTTGGAGTTTAGAGTTAAATAAATTTGTCTTGATTAAGATGATTTTTTTAGCATTGTCTACTTATACTAATTAGATATCAGAGGTATTAATGAATCATATCCAAGGATCACTACTTTATGAAGGAAAGGCAAAACGGGTGTTTGCTTGTGAAAATCCAAATAGGGTTTTAATAGAGTTCAAAAATGATGCTACAGCTTTTAACGCAAAAAAACGATCAGAGATCGAGGGCAAAGGACGCTTGAATTGCAAAATTTCTGCGGCTCTTTTTAAATTGCTTGAATCGAATGGAATCCCTACGCACTTTCTAGACCTTCATTCAGAAACATTCATGTTTGCTGATAAAATAAATGTAATACCTTTGGAAGTTGTTATTCGCAATATTGCTACAGGTTCATTATGTAGAGAGACACCAATAAATCAAGGAACAATATTAAACCCTCCACTCTTAGATTTTTATTATAAAGATGATGAATTAGGAGATCCTATACTTACAGAAAAAAGATTAAAGTTGCTTGATTTAATAAGTCCTTCTCAGGTAGAGGAATTAGAGACAATAACTAAAAGTGTAAATAAGATTTTAAAAGATTATTTTGATTCACTGGATTTACTATTGGTTGACTTTAAATTAGAATTTGGTATTAACCCCTTAGGCAAACTTGTGATAGCTGATGAAATAAGTCCGGATAATTGTAGGTTTTGGGATAAAACAAATTCTGATCCTAAGGGACGGATCCTTGACAAAGACCGTTTTCGGCAAGATCTTGGAGGAGTGATAGATGCATATGAGGAGATTTTGAAACGTATAGAAAAAGACTCCTCTAATACCACTTAAGCAAATTATTCTTGGCCAAGAACTCCTTCATTTAATTGAATTATTTTGAAATCTATGTTCAAAAGACACGCAAGCTCAAATAAGAAATTAATAAGCAAAAGTGCGTATGCAATTGCTTTGACAGTTCCTTTTTTGAGCCTTTTTTTAGAA
>QCHH01000028.1 GCA_003279585.1 Prochlorococcus sp. AG-402-A08
GTACCGTCGAAGCTTCAATTTTACGTTGAGGTGGTGGTGGTGGATCAATCTCTTCTGAAATGATTTTCTTTTGAGAAGCTATTGAATCTGAAGAAGTCCCAAGATTACGTTTGACTTCCAAGCAAAAGTCTTCTCCCTCAAGTCGAAACTCTTGAATATCGCTTTCAGCTAAAGTTGCCAACAAGCGATGAAGCTCTTCGTGATCAAGATTCATAGTCATTGTGTTTCTCGCCCTAGATAACTGTCATTTCGAGTGTCTACTCGAATTTTCTCACCAATTGAAATAAATAATGGGACCATTACTTGAGCTCCTGTTTCCAAGATTGCAGGCTTGGTCCCTCCTGAAGCAGTGTCACCTTTGACGCCAGGATCAGTTTCTTTTATCTCTAAAACAACTGAGTTGGGCAATTCAACTTCAAGTGGTTTTTCATTCCAAGACACTACATTAACCTCCATCCCTTCCTTTAGATATTTCTTACTTTCACCAATTTGTTTAGCTGTTAATCGCGTTTCTTCATATGAAGTCATATCCATAAACACAAAATCATCTCCATCCATGTATGTGTGTTGCAGCTTTGATTTCTCCAAAAGAGCTTGAGGAACCATTTCCCCAGCCCTAAAAGTCTTTTCCACAACACTACCGCTGACAACAGCTTTTAGTTTAGTCCTGACAAACGCAGAACCCTTACCAGGCTTGACATGTAGAAATTCAATAACACGCCAAACTGCACCGTCTAACTCAATAGTAGTGCCAGTGCGAAAGTCGTTACTTGAAATCATTCACACAAAAGATACCAATCGATCATAAGTCTGTGCCAAAGTCATGCAAAACATAGAATTAACATGGCAAAAAAGATTTGCATTCTTGCCCTGATAACAATCCTATTTTCTTTGAGCTCTCCATGGATTGAACCCGCTGTTGCAAGCCTTCCAAATGGTAATCGACTAAAAGATCCTTATGCAATATTAAGAAATTCTTTACCGATTGACCAAAAAGAATTACGTGAATTACAAAACAAACTTGAAGATACCAGCGATGATCTTCGAGGAAGTAGATGGTCAGCTATCAGCAAAGCCACCTCAAGAAGTCAATTTTTAGTTAGTAATAGAAAAAATCAAATTCTTGATTCAATACCAGAAGAAAATAAAGACAAGGCATTTAATCTGCTCACTCATTTAAATGAAGAGCTTGATGCATTAAGGCAAATAGCAAACGAAAAAAATAAAGTCTCTTTTCTTGATATGAGACGACAAAGTTTAAAAACAATTGATGATATAGAGTCTCTTTTAATCACTAATAGTTTTCCATATAAAATACCAAGTGAATATGACAATTTACCAAGGCTCCTAGGGAGAGCAAATGTAGAAATCAATACATCAAAAGGAAATATGAACGCAATTATTGATGGTTATAATGCTCCTCTAACCGCTGGTGCATTTATAGATCTTTCCTTGAAAGGTTTTTATGATGGTTTACCAATTAATAGAGCTGAAGAATTTTTTATTCTTCAAACAGGAGATCCTAAAGGGGAAGCAATTGGTTATATAGATCCTGATAATAATAAGCTAAGAAAAGTTCCATTAGAAATAAGAACACCTAATTTCGAAGATACACTTTATGGCGAAACTTTTGAGGAAGTTGGCCTTTACACTGAAACCCCAGTCCTTCCTTTTGCAACTTTAGGAACCCTTGGCTGGGCTCACTCTGATTCAGATTTAAATGATGGTTCATCTCAGTTTTTCTTCTTCTTATATGAAGCTGAATTAAATCCAGCTGGACGAAATCTTATTGATGGAAGAAATGCAGCTTTTGGCTATGTAATAGAAGGTTCTGAAATATTAAATAAACTTGGAGTAGATGATAAAATTATCTCGATTAAGGTATTAAATGGTTCAGAAAATCTTAAACTCAAAGCTTAAGTTTGGAATAAAGTGAAAACTACAATTAAAGATTTAGGTGAAATAGAATTACTGAATCGTTTAAAAAGATTTATGCGATGTAGACAGATAGATGATGATCTGGCAGAAATAAATACAATCAATAAAAACTTATTGATTAATACTGATTTACTTGTAGAAAAAATTCATTTTTCTGAAAAAATATCTAATGCGAAAGATATTGGCTGGAAATGTATTACCACCAATATTTCTGATCTGATTTGTAGCGGCTCAGAAAATATCATTTCTTTTACTGTTGGGCTTGTTTTACCACCAAGCACACATTGGGAATGGGTAGAAAACCTATATGAAGGGATGTGTGAAGCGATGGATGAATTTGGTGGAGAAATAATTGGTGGAGATTGCTCTTGCGGAGAAACAAAAATAATTTCAATTACGGCAATTGGAGAAATGAAACCTCCAAGACTGCATAGAGGAAGTGCTTTGCCAGGAGATTATATTGTTAGCACCGGATATCATGGATTAAGTAGATTAGGTTTAGCACTTTTAACATCCGAGCAACTACCAAGTAATGTCGAAATAAGTCGCGAGCTTGCTAATAGGGCTATAAGTGCACACAAACGTCCTTATCCAGCTAAAAAAGCACTCCAAGCACTTATTGAGTGTAAGCCTGAATCAATGAATTGGAGAGCCGCAGGAACTGATAGTAGTGATGGACTTCTTGAAGCTATTAGAGGAATTTGCCAAAGCAGTAATTGCCAAGCAGTTTTATCAAAAACTTCTATTCTAAAAGACCCAGATTGGCCAGAAGATTCGAAATGGGATGAATGGATCCTAAATGGGGGTGAGGACTATGAATTGATACTTAGTATTCCTAAAGAGTGGGCAGAAGCATTGTCGAAAAAATTGAGGTCTGCAAAAATTATTGGGTTTATCAAAGAAGGTAAACCCAATATTTTCTGGGAGAACTTAGAAGCAATTAATATTGCACAATCAAGTCTATTTCAACATTTTTAATATAGAACTTATATTTTATTTCCATTTTTGAGCAACAATTTCAGCCAAGTCAACAACCCTTTGGCTATAACCCCACTCATTGTCATACCAGGCTAAAACTTTAACCATATTGTCATCTATACACATTGTTAAAGCCTCATCAACAATGGTTGATTCATTAGTTCCTGCATAATCAGTAGAGACAAGAGGTAAGTCACCATATTTGATGATTCCTTTCATTTCTCCCTGTGAAGCAGTTTTCAATAATGAATTTACCTCTTCAGCACTAGTTTTCCGACTTGATTCAAACACTAAATCAACAGCAGAAACATTAGGAGTAGGGACTCGCATCGCAATACCAGTTAGTTTCCCTTTCATTGCTGGATATACAAGCGCAACAGCTTTTGCCGCTCCAGTAGAAGTAGGGACCAAATTCATTGCGGCCGCCCGTGCACGACGTAAATCACGATGAGCATTATCCAGTATTCTTTGATCACCGGTATAACTATGAATCGTGGTCATTAGACCTTTATTAATCCCTAACTTTTGATCTAAAACTTTTACTATTGGAGCTAAACAATTTGTGGTGCAACTTGCATTGCTGAGGATATCAAAATCCTCATGAGAGTAAGTATCGGCATTAACACCAACCACGTAAGTACCTACTCCATCACCCTTACCAGGAGCAGTAAGAATGACCTTCTTAGCTCCAACTTGTAAATGCTTACTAGCACCAACGTCTGTATTAAAGACCCCTGTTGACTCAATTACTAAATCAATTCCCCATTCTTTCCAAGGAAGATTTAATGGATTTCTATCTGAGTAACATTTTATAGTTTTTCCATTAATTTGAAATGTATCGTCTGTATGTGAAATTTCGGCGTCGTTTATAGCACCAAGAATAGAGTCGTATTTCAGCAAATGGGCACAAGTTTTTGGGTCAGAAGTGACATTAATACCGACCACCTCGATATTTGTATTTGCACCCCTACTGAGCCAACAACGCATAAAATTGCGTCCAATTCTTCCGAATCCATTAATCGCTACACGCAAAGTCATTTCAAAAACGGTAAAACCGCACAAGCTACTGGCCGCTGATCATACAGAACGATGATCATTTTCTGTGCATTTTGAAAAATAATTGAAGCGTTTAGGACATAAAAAGTACAAAAACTCTCTAATTCTTTAAAAAATGTGCCTTTAGGTAAATGAAGAGTTATCTTTCACTCGACACTCTATCGAAATTGAAGAAGTCACAAGAGTTACCACCTCATATTCACTTTATTGGAATAGGGGGTATTGGTATGTCTGCTTTGGCAATGATTCTCGCTAAAAATGGATATTCCATATCTGGCTCTGACCAAAAAAAAAGCCTGACTTTAAAAGAATTAGCCGAAAATCAAATCCATATTTATAAATCACAAGGAGAATCAAATATTGACGAAATTTTGGAAGTTCATGGAAAAAATATATTAGTTGTTATAAGTTCAGCAATACGTGAAGATAATTTAGAATTATGTAGAGCAAAAAAATATAATTTAATAATCAATCATCGTTCTGATATATTAGCATTCTTAATTGAACAAAAGAAATCAATAATCGTCTCAGGATCTCATGGTAAAACAACAACAAGTACTTACATTACAACATTATTTTCTTATGCTAATAGGAATCCAACAGCTATCATTGGCGGAATTGTACCTCTTTATAAAAGAAACTATAATTTTAGTAATAGTGAATTATTAATCGCAGAGGCAGATGAATCAGATGGATCATTAGTAAAATTTAATCCAAATATTGGAGTAATAACTAATCTAGAACTTGAACACGTTGATCATTATCTAGATCTAGAAGATTTAATAAAAACAATGAAACAATTTGCTAAAAAATGTGACCACTTAATAACTAATTTTGATTGTAAAAATCTTAAAAATAATATACAAGATTCAAAATGGTATTCTATTGAAAAAATTAATAATATAGATTTCGCACTTATTCCAAAAAAATCTAATGGATGTGAGATTACTGCTGAATATTATGAACAAGAAGAATTTATTGACATCATAAAAATACCTGTTCCTGGAATACACAATTTAAGCAATACAGTTGCTGCTATAGCTGCATGTAGATTAGCTGGAATTCTTTTTGAGGATATAAAAAAAGGAATTAAAAATTTACAGCTACCTTCAAGAAGATTTGAATATAAAGGCTTATGGAAAAACAGATTAATAATTGAAGATTATGCTCATCATCCTAGTGAAATTGATGCTGCGATATCAATTGCTTCTACCATCATGGAAACAAAACATAATCTTACATCCATATCACCTAAGAGATTAGTAACGATATTTCAACCACATCGGTATAGTAGAACTAAAACATTTGAAAAGGAATTTGCAAAAAGCTTAAGTAAATCTGATTTAGTATTCATCACTCCAATTTATTCTGCTGGAGAAGATGAAATTAAAGGAATAAACAATAAGACTATTGGCAATGAGTTAAAGAAATTAAAACCTAATTTAGAAATATATACTCCAGATAATAATCAAAATTTAATAAAGCTAATAAAAAAGCATACAATTGAAGAAGACTTGATTTTAATTATGGGCGCTGGAGATATTAATATAATATGTGAAAATCTATTTTTAGAATTAATCAATAATAAATCAATCAGCATTAATTTAGCCGCTTAATAAATGAATTCCATTCAATTAAAAAAAAATATTTCCTTATCAAATTTCACTACTTGGAGAATAGGTGGTCCTGCAGAATGGATTGCTCAACCAAAAAATATTGAAGAAATTAAATATTTAATTAATTGGACAAATAAGAAAAAAATTCCCTGCAATATTATTGGTGCTGGATCAAATCTTTTAATCAATGACAACGGAATTAAAGGGTTAAGCCTATGTATGCGTAATTTCAAAGGTATTCAAATTGATAAAAAGCTTGGAATTATTGAAGTCCTTAGCGGTGAGATGCTTCCAACTTTGGCCAGAAAAGCAGCTGCGAACGGACTTCATGGACTCGAATGGGCTATAGGAATACCAGGAACCATTGGTGGAGCAATAGTGATGAATGCAGGAGCACAAGAACATTGCATATCTGATTATCTCCAAAGTATTACAACACTATCTTTGACAGGTGAATACAAAACTATCAAGAAAAAAGACCTCAATTTTGGATACAGAGACAGTCTTCTTCAAAGTGAAAAATTAATTGTCGTATCTGCTCGACTAAAGCTTGTATCTGGTCATGCAGAAATAATTCGAAAGACCACAAATGCAAATCTTGACCATAGATTAAGAACTCAACCTTATAAAGCCCAAACTTGCGGTAGTGTTTTTCGTAATCCTGAGCCTTTGAAAGCTGCAAAATTAATTGATGAACTTGGTTTAAAAGGATTTCGTTCTGGTGGTGCAGAAATTTCAAAAATACATTCAAATTTTATAATTAATGCAAACCAAGCTTCCTCTTATGACGTAAGAGAGTTGATTAAATATATCCAAAAAAGAGTTTTGAATTCTTATGGAATCTTGTTAGAAACAGAAGTCAAACAATGTGGCTTTTAAAATTAAACCCTAAGATCAATAGCAATAGGAAATTCTCATGGCTGGATTCGGACTACCAAACTTTGGACAACTCACTGAAGCTTTTAAAAAAGCACAACAAATTCAGCAGAATGCCCAAAAACTACAAGAAGAGCTTGAAGTAATGGAAATAGAGGGAACAAATGATGACAATAGGGCAAAAATATGGATGTCAGGAAATCAAAAGCCTTTACGAGTTGAAATTGACCCATCTCTTCTTTCTGAAGAAAAAGGAATAATAGAAGACGCCATACTAGATGCTATGAAATCTGCTCATGAAGTTTCAACATCAACAATGAAAGAAAGAATGGAAGATTTAACCGGTGGATTCAAGCTTAATCTCCCTGGTATGGGAGAGGAAAATTAATCATTTCCTCGAGGTTCTCACGATAAAAAGAATATCTTTCAAAATCTTTATCAATTACGCAACCAGGTTCATCTCTATGCAAACAATTACGGAACTTGCATTGTGACTTACTTAACTGAGTACGAAACTCTGGGAACAAAAAAGCAAAGTCAGATGGCTCGCATACTATGTCTGGACGATTAAACCCTGGGGTATCAGCGAGACGTGATCCATTTCCAATGGCAAAAAGTTCCACATGCCTGGTCGTGTGTGTACCTCTCTTTAATTTTTTTGAAACAGATGAAGTAGGTAGTGAAACCGTTGGGATTAAATGATTAATTAAACTTGTCTTTCCTACTCCCGAAGGACCAGCAAGTACAGTTAATTTCGTTTTTCGAAATCGTTCTATTAATAAATCAATACTCTTAGAATTATATATAGATACTGGTATACAATCATATCCCCAAGATCTCAATTTATTTATATATAAAATCAAATCATTCTTTGTAATTAAATCTATTTTAGTTAAAATTATCAAAGGCTTTATATTTGCACATTCAGCTGTTAATAAAAAACGGCTTGTTTGCTCCATATCAAATAAAGGCTCATGAACTGAGATACAAATAGAAACTAATGTAACGTTTGCCACCGCTGGACGTTTTAAAAAACTTTTTCGCGGCTCGACTTCTGAAATTACAGCTTTTTTGTTTTTATAATCTATTGATTCAACGCAAACTATATCTCCTACATCTATAAATAAACCTTGATAATCTAACTTACTTCTTCGGGTGCATAAAAGTCTAATTTTTTCATAAAATTGATCCAATGAATCATCTTGAAAATCTTTACAATCAATCTCTACGATTAAAAAATTTGCCTTAAGTGCAACAACAATACCTTTTAATTTATTTGATTTATTTTTATTCACTCGATATTATCAAAGTTACTTTTTTAGAATCTTTATTCAATATTTTTACTTTATATCCCTTCTCTTGTAAACCATCAATAACACTAGTTTCAGCTTCACCTATATCTATGTCTACTTTTAAGATGTCTTTTGAAGATAAGTTTTCCAAAGCCAAGCAACATTTAACAAAATTGACTGGACAAGCAAAGCCACACAAATCTAAATAATGATCAATAAAGATATTTTTCTCCACTATTATTTGCCAAATAGCTTACTAAATAAGCCACTTTTATGATAATGATGTTGAGGTCCACGTGCAGAGTAATGTCCAGCTAACTCTTCTAATAAATTTCTTTCGGAATCTGATAATTTTGTAGGTAATTTAATCTTTACAGATACTTGATGATTACCTCTAGCAACAGGATTGCCTAATTTCGGCACTCCTTTATTTTCTAAATTCAAAATAGAGTTAGGTTGCGTTCCTGCTGGAATTTGTAACTTAGTAGGGCCATCTACAGTATCTATTTCAATAGTATCTCCTAAAATTGCCTGAAGGTAACTGATATTAACCTCAGATAAAATTATCAATCCATCTCTCTTTAAATTAGGATGATTTTTTACTTTTAAGAAGACATATAGATCTCCAGATGGACCTCCCTTTAATCCAGCATTACCCTCTCCTGAAACTCTTAATCGTGTTCCGCTGTCAACTCCAGCAGGAATATTAATTTTTAATTTTTTTCTTACTTGTTTAACGCCTTTTCCTCCACAAGCATTACAAGGATCTTTAATCACTTGTCCAGTACCACCACAAGTTGGACATTCAGCAACTTGGGTAAAACTTCCAAAAGGTGTACGAGTAGCTCTTCTTACTTGACCTGCACCACTACATGTTGGACAAGTAACAGGACCAGTGCCTTTCTTAGCCCCAGTCCCTCTGCAAACATCACAAGTTTCTAAATGAGGAACCGTGATCTCTTTTTCTTGTCCAAAAATAGCTTTATCAAAATCAATCGTTAGGTCGTAACGTAAATCGTCTCCCTGTTGAGGTCCGCGTCTTTGAGGGCGAGAACCTCCAGGTGAACTAGCCCCACCAAAGCCATTAAAAAAGGTCTCAAACAAATCTGCAAAGCCACCCATATCACCCATATCCGGCATACCAGCAGCCCCACCTATTCCAGCTTCTCCAAATTGGTCGTAACGAGCTCGCTTTTGAGAATCGCTTAAAACTTCATATGCTTTACCTATTTCTTTAAACTTATCCTCTGCACCTGCTTCCTTATTCACGTCAGGGTGATATTTCCGAGCTTGCTGTCTATAAGCTCTTTTTAAAGTGTCAGCATCAGCATCTCTGCTAACACCTAATAGATCGTAAAAATCGGCCATTAGTTCATTTAAACAAATTCAATTCCATTTCGATCATCATGTAGTTAATTCTCATCTTTAGTTAAGTCGTCTGAAGATTGACTTTGTTCTTGATTAGCAGCACTCTGATCAAGAATCTCTTCATTAGCTGCTTTCGGTCCTGGTCCCATAGAAACCTTGACCAAAGCATGCCTTAAAACTCGACCATTCAAGTGATAGCCCCTTTGTAATTCTTCAATAACAATATCCTCAGCCTTTTCATCACTGGGCTCTCTCATAACAGCTTCATGCAAAGAAGGATCAAAAGCCTGATCAACGACACGCATTGGAGCAACACCAAGTTGCTTAAGAACTTCAACTAATTGCTTATAAAGACCTTGGTAACTTCGATGTAATGCTTGAGCTTCTTCGCCCTCAGGGCTTAATTGCTGTCTTGCTCTTTCAAAATTATCGACAACAGGAAGTATTTCACTAAGCGTAGTACATGTAAGTTGAATTTTTAGATCATCTTGGTCACGCGTCTGACGCTTTCGGAAGTTGTCAAAGTCTGCAGCTATTCTCATATATTGGCTATTTAAAGTTTCATGCTCTTTTTCTAATTGCTGTAATCTTGCTTCAGTATCTGGACCTTTAATATTTGAATCAGAGCTAGTTGAAGATTGTTCGTTTGCTGTATCTACTGAATCCTTATTCAATTGAGGCTCTACTTTGGGATTAACAGAAAGCTCATCTTGATTAAGTGATTCATTACTTGTATGAGAACTTACAGAATTTTCATTGGAATTATCTTGTGATGAATCATCTTGAGATAATTCATGTTCGGAGGAGGAAACGTCTGAATTCATATAATTCGATCAGCTATTAAACCATGTTGATAGCAAAGGGTTTTTTATACAAGCTACGGAAGCCCACACCTATTAAATAGCAAAGAAAATCATTTACGAATCAACTTCAAACGCAAGAGCGACGCCATTATTGCAATATCGTTTACCAGTTGGCCTTGGACCATCATTAAAAACATGCCCTTGATGCCCACCACATCGTCGACAATGATATTCAGTTCTAGGGACAATTAATTTGAAATCTGTTTTTGTCTCTATTGCATCCGGTAAATGATCGAAAAAACTTGGCCAACCTGTTCCACTGTCAAACTTTGTTTTTGAGGAAAATAAAGCAAGGCCGCATCCTGCACAACGAAAAACTCCTTTCCTTTTTTCATCATTTAAAGGACTTGAAAACGGCCTCTCTGTTCCCTCCTTACGTAAAACGTAAAAAGCGTCTTTGGATAAACGATTTTCCCATTCTTTATCCGTTAAAGTTTTATAGTTTTCCATAGGTTTAGGTACAGCAAAAGCGCTTTTTGGTTTGATAATAAAACCAAAAAGAGTATTCAAGAGTCCAAACATAAAAAATCTACGCTTCAAAGAAATTTCTCAATTCGATGAATCTTAATAAAATTTCTTCCAGAAAAGTTGAAAAAAATTAATTGATAAAAAATGATTACCAAATCTTTAAAAACAAATGAAATAGCTAACTACAGGTTAAGTATTGCTCCAATGATGGATTGCACAGATAGACATTTTCGTGTCCTGATGAGGCAAATCACAAAAAAATCACTTCTATATACAGAAATGATTGTGGCCCAAGCACTTCATTACAATAAAAATAGGAATAAATTATTAGATTTTGATGAGATTGAACATCCAATTTCAATACAACTTGGAGGGGATAATCCAAATCTTTTAGCTGAAGCGGCTCAAATGGCTGAAGATTGGGGATATGACGAAATTAATTTAAATATTGGATGCCCAAGTCCAAAAGTAAAATCTGGCAATTTTGGAGCTTATCTAATGGGGAAGCCAAAAACAGTAGCCAACTGTATCGAGAAAATGAAAAAATCATGCAATATCCCAATAACCGTGAAACACAGACTTGGTATTGATTCTCTCGACAGTGATGATTACCTTATGCAATTTGTTGATAGTTGTTCACTTGCAGGTGCAGACAGATTTATAGTTCATGCAAGAAAAGCTTGGCTAAATGGATTAAATCCAAAAGAAAATCGAACAATTCCACCTCTTCAATATGAAAGAGTAGAAAAATTAAAAAATAATAGACCTGGATTAACTATCGAACTTAACGGTGGAATAAATACAGTAAATGATTGTATTAAAGCTCTGGAAGTATTTGATGGTGCAATGGTCGGCAGAGCTGTTTACTCACATCCCTTTCTTTGGACAAAAATAGATTCAGTGATTTACGGAGAAAAAGAAGAAAATCTATCTAGATCAAAAATAATTAAAAAAGTTATTCCTTTTGCTCAAAAACATTTGGAAAACAAAGGACGTCTTTGGCAAATTTCTAAGCATATTATCAATTTGATAGAAAATATACCTAATGCAAAAAGATTCAGACAAGAGCTAAGTGAAAATTCTCAAACTAAGGAAGCTGATATTTCAATTTTAAAAAAAATTGCCCAACAACTTGAAGATGCTGGGCATTAAAAAAAGTAGCGAGATCTTTAAGATTCTGCGCCACCATAATCTGCAGTAGTGTCGTCTCCCCCTTCAGGCGAAGCACCTCTTCTTCTTCTACTACGACCTTGGTCAAAGCCATTTG
>QCHH01000029.1 GCA_003279585.1 Prochlorococcus sp. AG-402-A08
TTAGATACATTCATTTCCAATAAAAGAAACTTTTACTGCTTTAAGTTCGAATGATCATTATTTAAACAATGATTATTAGTAAAAACAATTATTGGAGTCTAAAAAAGCGGATGAAGAGATTCGAACTCTCGACATTCTCCTTGGCAAGGAGATGCTCTACCACTGAGCTACATCCGCACAGGAAATCTTGCCTGTTTATAAAGCATGCCTCAAAAGAGGTGTTGTGGTCAAATGATTTTCTTAAGTAACAAGATTACTTAACTCAAAGCCTTCATCAATGAACCCATCTCTAGGGCTTGTAAGGCATAGCTCCAGCCTAAATTATTCTTAATACCAGCTCTCTCAAGTGCTTGTTGCATAGTGTCAGTAGTTAATACACCAAAGATAATTGGAACTCCTGTTTCTCTAGAAACACTAGCTATTCCCTTGCTAGCCTCAGATACTACAACATCAAAATGCGGCGTATCTCCTCGAATTACAGCACCCAAAGTTATTACAACCTCGTACTCGCCCTTGCGAGCAAGTTGTTGAGAAATGATCGGCAACTCAAATGAACCTGGTACCCATGCAATATCTAATTGTTTACTTGACTCAGACACATCAATACCATGCCTTGATAAACAATCTAAACATCCACTTAAGAGCTTACTAGTAATCAGATCATTAAACCTAGCTATAACAATAGCTACTTTTAAAGAAGATGATTTTTGAAAGGTACCTTCTATTGTCGCCATTTTATAAAGGCTTTGATACCTATTAACATAACCTCTTACGAGTCAATTTAAAACATTAAATTAAAATATATCCAATATAAACAATTCTCACTCATTCATTTTCTTACACGCTCATTTGATGCGTGATGTATTCACCAACTAAAGCTTGAAGCAGTACCAAATGGAACCACACACCTGCGAGGATTTCGATTTTTTTAATGTTGGGATTTCTATTGTCCTCAGGATTGGTTTGGGTCATGTAGAAAACAGGAACGCCAATCACCAAAAGCAATGAAGAGAACAAAAGTGCGTTTGCAACGATTGAATTAATAGCCAGCATAGTTGAAGCTGCAGAAAAATTTCTCAATATTGATAATTCTCCCACGTAAGTGTTTTTTTAACGTATTACTCTTCATATTTGTAGCGAGGCTTCACATGCAAAAAAAATTAATTCTTCTAATATGCATTGATTAAAGAGAGAGGAATTAAATGGCTGCCAGCCAAAACCCACTACAAGGCAGTCTGTTTGGAGAAAATGAGAGCAGCAGTATCAGAGAAACCGAACAAATTACTAATTCAAACATATCTAACAAAAATCTTTCAAATCAACAACTGCAAGAAGATGCTTCACTGAGACCTCGGATAAAAAAGACTTCTAAAAGTCCAAATCAAGCAAGTGATTTAATGGACTTTTCAAACGAAGAAATTGAAGAGCCCAAATGGGCACACCACAATTTGCCAAAAATTGAAGACTTAACTCCTGCATTAAGGCATTATGTAGAACTAAAAATAGAGAATCCTGAGCGAGTTTTGCTTTATAGGCTTGGAGATTTCTTTGAGTGTTTCTTTGAGGATGCAATCACCCTTTCCCAGCTTCTTGAAATCACACTAACAAGTAAAGAAGGTGGAAAAAAAATAGGCAAAGTCCCTATGGCTGGAATACCACACCATGCATCTGATCGCTATTGCACGGAACTAATTAAAAAAGGATTATCAATCGCTATTTGTGATCAGCTTGAAGAGGCTCCAGCAAAAGGCAATAAATTAATCAAAAGAGGAATCACTAGATTAATAACTCCTGGAACAATTTTAGAAGAGGGCATGCTAAGGGCTAAACAAAACAATTGGCTAGCTTCAGTCCTAATAGAATCTAAATTTAATCCAGCAATAGTTCACTGGTCCATAGCAAAGATAGATGTCAGTACAGGAGAATTCATTGTTCAAGAAGGAAAGGAAACTAATAACTTACGTCAAGAGTTAATTAAATTAAAAGCAGCTGAGGTTATCTCAGATAAAATCTCTATTTTAACTTCAGACTGGCATGAAGGATTAATAGATATAACAGAATTCAATCAAACTTCATTTTCCAAATTAGAAGCCCAAACAACTATTAAAAATCATTATTGTTTAACCAATATTGATGGATTAGGCATTGATGCTGATTCTATATCAATAAGAACCGTTGGAGGATTGATTGGATATTTAAACAAAACGCATCCAAATCTTAATGTAGAAAATACAAATAAAATCAAAACTAATATATGTATTGATTATCCACAGATAAAAAAACATAAATCAGGATTAATTATAGATAATCAAACACGAAGAAATTTAGAAATTACCTCAACTCAAAAAAATGGACAATTTCAAGGCTCTTTATTGTGGGCCATTGATAAAACATTAACTGCTATGGGTGGCAGATGCATTAGGAGGTGGGTCGAAGAACCTTTAACAGATATTGATTCGATTAAAAATAGACAGGAAATCATTGGATTACTTGTCAATTCATCGGACTTAAGAAGAAATATTCGAAAAATATTAAGAGCGATGGGTGATTTAGAACGACTCGCAGGGAGGGCAGGAGCCCAACAATCTGGTGCAAGAGATTTAGTTGCTATCGCAGAAGGTATTAATCGTTTACCTTTACTTAAAAAGCATCTTAAAGACCATATATTTAATAAAACTAATATTTTCGATTCTATTATAGATTTAGATAAAGACTTGATAGAACTTGCCTCCAAAATCAATAATGAGATAATAGATAATCCTCCTCTTAGCCTTACAGAAGGTGGTCTAATCTACGATGGTGTAAATCCTATACTTGATGGACTTAGAAATCAACTTGATGACCACAATATATGGCTTAAGTCTCAAGAAACTGAAGAAAGAAGAAAAAGCAATATTAATAGTTTAAAGCTTCAATATCATCGATCCTTTGGATACTTTTTAGCAGTAAGTAAAGCAAAAGCTATAAATGTTCCAGATCATTGGATCAGAAGACAAACCCTAACAAATGAAGAACGTTTTGTAACACCTGGTCTAAAAGAGAGAGAAGGAAAAATCTTCCAAGTTAGAGCACGAATATCCCAACTTGAATATGAAATTTTTTGTAAGATTCGAATTCTTGTTGGAAACAAATCAAATAAAATTAGGAAAGCTGCAAAAGCAATATCATGCTTAGATGTTTTATCTGGACTAGCTGAGTTAGCAGCTACAAATAATTATATTAAACCGACAGTAGTTGACGATCAAAATAAAAAAAAATCTAGGATGCTATCTATCAAAGCTGGTAGACATCCAGTAGTTGAGCAAATTTTAGTTGATAAAGTTTTCGTCCCTAATGATATTGAACTAGGCTCGAAAACTGACCTAATAATTCTTTCAGGGCCAAATGCAAGTGGAAAAAGTTGTTATCTAAGACAAGTAGGTCTTTTGCAAATCATGACTCAGATCGGTAGTTGGATCCCTGCTGAATCTTGCACGTTAGGAATTGCGGATCAACTTTTTACACGCGTTGGAGCAGTAGATGATTTAGCTGCAGGTCAATCAACTTTCATGGTTGAAATGATTGAAACAGCATTTATTCTAAATAAGGCCACTGAAAAATCATTAGTTTTATTAGATGAAATTGGACGAGGTACTTCAACCTTTGATGGATTATCTATTGCCTGGTCTGTTAGCGAATTTTTAGCTAAAAAAATAAAAAGTCGTTCAATCTTTGCAACTCATTATCATGAATTGAATCAAATTTCTGAATATATTGAGAATGTAGAAAATTACCAAGTTCTCGTAGAATATAAAAATAATTCACTTAAATTTCTTCACAAAGTTGAAAGAGGAGGGGCAAGTAAAAGTTATGGAATTGAAGCTGCTCGCCTTGCAGGAGTACCCAAAGAAGTAGTGAAAAATGCGAAGAAAATTCTAAATAATCTTGAGAAAAGTAGCGTCAATAAATAGTATCAACTTCACACAACCCATTAAAAGCCGAAAATAAGAATTATTTTTGCAATTCAAGTCTCGGCAGCTCTAAGCAAAGCATTTGTAGCAGCTGCTGCTAAAGATGCTCCTCCTCGAGAACCCTCTAAAACAATATAAGGGCATTCACTATTTAATAATCGACTTTTGCTCTCAGAAACACCTATAAATCCTACTGGCATTCCAATGATTAAACTTGGAGTTTTATAACCGGATTCAACAAGATCTAATAAAGACATTAAAGCTGTTGGCGAACTTCCAATTACAACAAATGGAGAATTTAATGAATTATCTTTGATCTCAAGATCTAACCAAATATTTCTCATGCCAATTGCACTTCTAGTAGTCAAAGTTGAATCAATTGATTTGGGAGCCATACCTAAAATGCATTGAGTATATGAATTTATCGTCCTTTGAGCCATTGGAGATATTGCCGCCTCAGCCATATAAGTATCGGTTAAAATCTTGGCACCATTTTGCAATGCATGAATAGCATTCTCACAAGCAAAGGGACTGAACCTAATACATGACTGCATACTAAAGTCACCACTCGAATGAATAATACGTTCTAAAATTGATTGCTGAATCTGATCAAGTCCTGTGATGCCTAGTTTAGATCTAATGTATTTAACACTTTCGAGAAAAATAGGATGTTCTGGTGTTTTCACTGTTAAATTTCTTTGGCTAATTTAAGATCAGAACCTTTTTAATAACATATATCTAAGTCATGCCAATACATTTAATATGGGGAGATGATTATGAAGCCTGTAACAGGGAAATAGAAGAAATAATTCAAACCGTTATTGATCCATCATGGAAAAGTTTTAACTATAGTCAAATAGACGGAACTGACCCAAAGCAAAATTTCAGAGCACTTGAAGAGGTTCAAAGCGCTCCTTTAGGAGGCGGGGGGAGAGTTGTACTAGTTAGAAGGAGCCCTTTTTGTAACGGATGTTCTATTGAACTCGCAAATAAACTTGAACAAGCAATCCAATTAATTCCTGATCATACATATCTAATTTTAAATAATTCAAATAAACCAGATAAAAGACTTAAAACAACGAAATTAATCGAAAAAAGTATAAAATCAAATACCCTTTCAAAAGAAAAAAGTTTTCTTCTTCCACTGCCATGGGATATCAATGGACAAAGAAACTTAGTTAAAAATATTCTATATAAATTAAATCTAAAAATGAATAATGAAACAATTGATTTAGTAGTAGAAAGCATAGGTAATGATAGCTCATTGATTAATACTGAACTTCAAAAACTCTCATTACTATCAGAGGCCCTTAATAACAATTTAAACACAAATGAACCACGCGAAATTTCAAAAGAACTAGTAAGAAAGCTAATTCAAAATAATTCCACTAATGCGCTTGAAATCGCCAATTTACTTCTTAAAGGAGAAAGAATTATAGCCCTAAATAAAATTCAAACCCTACTTAAAAATGGAGAACCAGCTTTAAGGTTAATTACAACATTGACTGGTCAATCAAGAGGATGGCTTTGGGTAAATCTATTAGATTCGCACGGAAACAAAGACGTCAAAGAAATAGCCAAACTTGCTGGGATTGCCAATCCAAAACGGATTTTTGTAATTCGCAAACAAATACAAGGTAAATCTTTGGAATTACTGCTTGAATTGATGAAAAAACTTTTAAATATCGAAGCCTCAATAAAATCAGGAACCAATCCAATGGATTCTTTTAAAGATAATCTGCTAACAGACAGTAAAATTATGACTAATAACTGAAATAATCAATACGTTAACGAGAGTTCAATGACATTGCTGGTTCAAAAGTTTGGCGGCACCTCTCTAGGAAGCATTGAGCGAATCAAAGCTGTCGCACAAAGAATCAAATCAAGTAAAGAAAAAGGAGATGATCTGATAGTTGTTGTGTCTGCCATGGGACACCAAACTGATGCACTTACACAGTTAGCTTCAGAAATAACTCTGGATCCTCCTCATCGGGAAATGGATATGCTTCTATCCACTGGGGAGCAAGTTTCAATATCATTATTGACAATGGCTCTAAATGAATTGGGCACACCAGCAATCTCCTTAACTGGAACTCAAGCTGGAATTATCACAGAATCAGCTCATGGACGAGCAAGAATACTCGAGATCAGAACAGAACGAATAAAAAATCTCTTAGATCAAGGCAAAACCATAGTCATTGCAGGATTCCAAGGAACCAGTCTTGGCATAGGAGGAATTCCTGAAATCACAACTTTAGGAAGAGGAGGATCAGATACTTCTGCAGTCGCCATAGCAGCATCCCTTGAAGCTGGTAAATGTGAAATTTATACCGATGTTCCTGGTGTTTTAACAACTGATCCAAGAATTGTTAAAAATGCAAAATTAATGAAAAGTATTAGTTGTGATGAAATGTTAGAGCTAGCTAGCCTTGGAGCTGCTGTTTTGCATCCTCGAGCAGTTGAAATAGCAAGAAATTTCGGTGTAACTCTTGTAGTGAAGTCAAGTTGGGACAACCTTGATGGAACAACTCTAACTAGTAAAAAGGGTCATGTTTTTTCGAAAGGTGGGATAGAACATCGCAGTCCTGTCGATGGATTAGAACTTGTAGAGAATCAAGCACTTGTAGCTCTATCTAATATTCCAGATCGTCCAGGAATTGCTGCTGAGCTTTTTGAATCTCTATCAGAAGGTGGAGTAAATGTCGATCTCATTATTCAAGCAACACACCAAATCAACTCTAACGACATTACTTTTACTGTTTCAGAAGATGAATTACATAATGCAAAAGCTCAATGTGAAAAACTCATTAATGCGATTGGGGGTGAAATTTCGTCTCAAGAGGGACTCACTAAATTAAGTATTTTCGGTGCTGGGATAATGGGTAGGCCTGGAATAGCCTCATCACTGTTCCAAACCCTATCTGACTCTGGTATTAATATACGACTGATAGCAACTAGTGAAGTCAAAGTAAGTTGTGTTATTGATGCAGAATTAGGGAAAAAAGCAGTGCGTAGTGTTGGAGAAGTTTTTAAGCTCACTGATAAACAAATTAACCTAAACCCTCTGATTGAAAATAACAACGAGCCAGAAGTAAGAGGTATAGCCTTAGATAAAGATCAAATCCAAATTAGCGTTAAGAATGTTCCGGATAAGCCAGGGACTGCTTCCACTATATGCTCCATATTAGCTGAGAAAAATATTAGCTTAGATACAATAGTTCAATCTGAAAGAAAGCATAAGGATAAAACCAAAGATATTAGTTTTACATTAAAGAAAAATGATAGAAGCCATGCTAAATATGCGTTAGAAGAATTAATTTCAAATTGGAAGGGATCCAAACTAGAAGAAGGGGAATCCATAGTTCGAATCAGCGCAGTTGGATCTGGAATGCCTTTTACAAAAGGAACAGCTGGCAAGATTTTTAGAGCACTAGCAAATCAAAAAATCAATATCGAAATGATCGCCACGAGTGAAATAAGAACAACTTGTATTATCTCAGAAAAATATGGTGAAATAGCATTAAATGAAATTCATTCATGCTTTAAATTAGGAGAGAATAAAAGCTAGGAATATATCATTTACCCACTAACCTATGTCTTAATTTTTTTATACGATCTCTCAAAATTGCAGCTTTTTCAAAATCTAGGTCTTTAGCTGTTGTTTTCATTTTAGATTCCAATTTTTCAATTAATTCAGGCAGAGATTCTAAAGATACCCCGCTATCAGAATCTTTAGAACTATGGTCTATCAATTTATCAGCAATATCAACAAAATCATCGGGACTTCCATCTTGATTTAATCTTCTTGAAAGCTCTAAAAAAGAAAGAATTGAATTACTTGCTTTCTTCCCCGCTGGCTTTGGAGTTATACCATTCTCAATATTATAAATACTTTGTATTTCACGTCTTCTTTGCGTCTCGCTTATGGCCTTTGCCATAGAGTCGGTCATTTTATCTGCATACAGTAACGCCAAACCTTCAACATGCCTTGCTGCTCGACCGATTGTTTGTATTAAAGATCTTTGAGCTCTTAAAAATCCTTCTTTATCTGCATCAAGAATGACTACAAGAGAGACTTCAGGTAAATCTAGACCTTCTCTTAGAAGATTAACTCCAACTAATACATCATATTCTCCTAGTCGCAAATCTTGAATGATTTCAATCCTCTCGATTGAATGAATTTCCGAATGTAAATAGCGAACTCTTATTTTATTTTCAGATAAGTAATCAGTAAGATCTTCGGCCATTCTTTTCGTAAGAGTGGTCACAAGTATTCTTTGATTTTTTTTTGCTCTCTTTCTAATTTCGAAAAGTAAATCTTCAACTTGACCATGTGTTGGCCGCACTTCAACTAAAGGATCTAGAACACCCGTAGGTCTAATAACTTGCTCAACTATATTTCCTGAACTTTGAGACAATTCCCAATCACCTGGAGTCGCACTTATAAAAACTGTTTGTTTTGCTTTATGCCAAAACTCTATGTCTCTTAATGGACGATTATCAGCAGCACTTGGTAATCTAAAACCATGGTCTATTAACACTTTTTTTCTTGCCTGATCACCATTATACATAGCTCTTAATTGAGGACAAGTAACATGACTTTCATCAATAAGTAATAACCAATCTTTAGGAAAATAATCAATTAGACATTCAGGGGCAGAACCAGGTTCTCTCCCTGAAAGATGACGAGCATAATTTTCAACTCCATTACAATATCCGACTTCTTTTAACATTTCTAAATCATAAATTGTTCGTTGTTCTAGCCTTTGAGCTTCGAGTAATTTACCCTCTTGATTAAGAAATTCTAATCGATCTTTTAATTCTTTTTTTATTTCTTTAATTGCTGATTCTAGGCGATCTTTTGGAGTCACAAAATGTTTTGCTGGATAAATATTAATTGAATTAAGTTTATTCAAGATTTCACCAGTAATAGGATCAACATAAGAAATACTTTCAACTTCATCTCCGAACAATTCAAGTCTTACAAGTCTGTCATCATAGGCTGGGCCAATTTCTAACACATCTCCTCGAACTCTAAATCTACCTCTACTAATTTCAATATCATTACGAGTATATTGATTAGAGACTAATGATCTAAGACAAGATCTTAAATCAATACTTTGGCCAACTTGAAACTTTACAGAAGCTTTTAAATATTCGCTTGGAATACCTAAACCATATATACAACTAATTGAAGCAACAACTATTACATCATCTCTTTCAAATAAAGATCTTGTCGCAGAGTGGCGTAACATATCAATCTCTTCATTTATTGACGAAGTCTTTGCTATATAAGTATCACTAACTGGAACGTAAGCTTCTGGCTGATAATAATCATAATAAGAAATAAAATATTCAACAGCATTCTCCGGAAAAAATTCCCTTAACTCATTACACAATTGAGCTGCAAGTGTTTTGTTATGGGCTAAAACCAACGCTGGTCGCCCAGTTTGAGCTATCAGATTAGCTATCGTAAAAGTCTTTCCTGTTCCAGTTGCACCTAATAAAGTTTGAAACTTTTCGCCTTTATTTACACCTCCTACTAGTCCGTTAATTGCTGCAGGTTGATCACCTTTTGGAATATAAGGAGCTCGAAGAATATATTTAGTCATTTTTTTGAATTAAATGCTAGTAAAAGACAAGATTATTAATTTCATATTCTCAATTTTGATCAACAAAGTTTAAATCACCTTATAAAACTGATTGATTATTCGTGGCAACCGATTTAAATGAATCTAAAGCCTGACGGAGACCTTTGATAGTTGCAATCATAGCCAATTCACTATTCAATTTATTTACAGCTGAGCCAATACCTACACCATGAGCCCCAACTGATAGAGCCATGGGAACGGTAACTTCAGAGAGTCCAGAAGCACAAATGACAGGCGAATCATGATGCCTTTCCTTTAAAGCAGAGGCGATAGTGAAAGCTCCAGCCAAAGTAGGTGATGCTTTTTCAATAAGACCTAAAGTTCCAGGGCTTATGGGATGAGAACTTGTTCCACCTTCTGTCTGAATTAAATCGACCCCTCTATCCACAAGGTCTAACGCTAATTGAGCTTGACTATCTAAGGGCAAAGTATGAGGAACAGTGACTGACAAAACAACTTCAGGTAAAAGGTATCTAGATTCAACAGCTAAAGCGAGCACCTCATCAGCCGAGAAAAAACGGCCATCTGGATAAAAAGAATCATAATTCCCAATCTCAATAATTGATGCTCCTGCTTGAACAGCTTGAGAGAAAAGACTTGGCTCCACCGAACTTACACACACAGGAATATTCGAAGCCTCGACAGCTAGCTCTACTAATTTTGGTTCACAAGCAATGTCCACCAAGTCTGCACCACCAAGACCTGCAGCTTTCGAAATTTGAAATACTGATTCTGGCTTAAAATTACTCAAACCAGAAATTACTTTCAATAAAGATCTATTTTGAATACTCTTTTGAAGTGAAACTGGCAATGTCTGCAAACGTGTCATAAAAGCATCAACTATTAACCTGATTGTGACACTGACTCAGCAAAAGAACTAAAAAAATGCGAATAGAGCTCTGAAACCAACGCAAATGTCACAATCTTCTAAAAATGACAAGTCTTGGAGTAAATGGCATATGCGTTTGCATAAAAGGCTAAAACAAAATAAATCTTTGCTTCCCAGTAACTCCACCCTCCTTTTAGCAATATCTGGTGGGCAAGATTCCATGGCACTTCTTAAATTAATTCTTGATTTAAAAAGACTCTATAAATGGCAAGTAGAAATCTGGCATGGAGATCACCAATGGCATGGTAAATCAGAGCAAATAGGAGAAGAACTCAAACTTTGGTGCCTGAATCAGCAAATATCATTTCACTCTAATAAAGCAGATAAAAAAGAAGTAGCTAATGAAGAGGAAGCAAGAGATTGGAGATATAGAAACCTAATCATGAAAGCCAAGTTTTTGTCATCCAATAATATATATTTTCCATGT
>QCHH01000030.1 GCA_003279585.1 Prochlorococcus sp. AG-402-A08
TTGCTGACATATTTGCTTTATGTAGAGAATCGGCATAACTTGAAAGATAATTTTTACAGTCATGTTCGCCTTTCCACCTCTTTTCTGCGGAAATAGTTTCTCCGATATATAAAATTATATTTTCATCTGAATCAATAATTTTATCCATTACAAAATAAACTGCAGGTCCTTCATGGATAGCTTTTGGTAACCTCCAAAAAGTTAAAGGTAAAGGAGTAAGCTCAGATGGATTGAAAGATTCGTTTAACTCTTCTGAAAGAGGTTCAAATAGTGAAGATTGATTCACATCTGTATAACCATATTTGAAAATGGGAGATTGATGATTAATGATTTTTTCTTGCCATTCCCTAATGATTTTTTTGTCAATATATATATCTTGCAAAGAGTCTTTTTCTGAAAAATCTAAATCACTATTGTTAAATAAATTATATTGACGATTGAGTTTGATCATTTTAAAAAGATTAAAATAAAAAGATGATATTCAATTAATATTTTCATCATGAAATGACTAAGACTTTATATTATTTTGATTGAGAACGGTTTGAGCTTAGCTTGTGAAGATCAAAAAAAAAGTTTTTTTCTTCATTAGTAAGCTTTTATGTAACTTGAGTAAGAATTATAATTTTTTGGTGGTGTGGCTATTTGCATTCCCTAAACAAGTGTTTTTGGGTGGAAATGGTATACACTTGCATCATGATTTCGGTGTTATAGTCAATGGTAGCGGTTGAATTCAAAATCAAGCAATTAAATTATCAGCATGGGTTAAGGATATGAGTTTCTTTGAGTCCGACATTGTTCAGGAAGAGGCAAAAAAACTTTTCACTGATTATCAGAATCTTATGCAATTAGGCTCTGATTATGGGAAATTTGATAGAGAGGGAAAAGTAATGTTTATTGATAGTATGGAGAATTTAATGGATAGGTATAAAGTTTTTATGAAACGATTTGAACTTTCAGAAGATTTCCAGGCCAAAATGACAGTAGAACAGTTAAAAACTCAGTTGAGTCAATTTGGGATTACTCCTGATCAAATGTTTGATCAGATGAATAAAACGTTGGTGAGAATGAAATCAGAATTGGATAAATGATTATTAAACTTTTTAATTTTTAGACTATGATAGATAAATTCAATGAATTACCTGATTGGATTTCTAGAGGTTTAGATGATCTTTTTCCTTATGATAATTTAGGAGATTCAGATCAGAACTTTCTAAAAAGATTAGAACTTGCATCTACTGATAAAAATCCTTTACGTGTAAAACTTGGAATTGATCCAACAGGAACTGATATTCATATAGGTCATAGTATTCTTTTTAGGAAATTAAGAGCTTTCCAAGATGCTGGACATACTGCAGTACTTATAATAGGCGATTTTACAGCAAGAATTGGAGACCCAACTGGAAAAAGTAAAACTAGAATTCAGCTTTCAAAAGATGAGGTTGAATCAAATGCATTGAATTATCTTGAACAATTAGGCCTAGGTAAAGACCCCAAAGATTCATTGCTTGATTTTTCAACTTCTAGTCGCTTAGAAATTAGAAGAAATAGTGAGTGGCTTGAAAATCTTAATTTATCTAAAGTTATTGAACTTTTGTCAAATACAACAGTAGGTCAAATGTTAGCTAAGGAGGATTTTAGTAATCGATATAAATCCGGCACTCCCATTTCTCTCCATGAATTTCTCTATCCACTTCTTCAAGGATATGATTCAGTTGCAATCAAATCTGATTTAGAACTTGGTGGTACAGATCAAAAATTTAATATTGCTATGGGACGAGATCTACAAAGAGCTTTTGGACAGAAACCTCAATTTGGAATGCTATTACCAATTTTAGTTGGGTTAGATGGAACACAAAAAATGAGTAAAAGCTTAGACAATATCGTAGGCATAAATGAAGATTCATTATCAATGTATTCAAAACTTGAAAAGGTTCCAGATGATTTAGTTGTTAGTTATTTAAATTTACTAACTAATGAGAATTTAAAAGAATTAAGTTCCAACCCAAGAGAGGTTCAGAAATTCATGGCTTTAAAAATAACATCTAATTTCAAAGGAATTGAAGCTGCTAAAAAAGCTCAATTTAATTCGGAAAGATTAGTTTTAGGTACTCAAGATTCTCTTGAGGAAATACCAGAAGCCTCAATTTCTAATGTAAATTTTCCAGCTAAAGCATTTTATTTATTCAGTAAGATGAAAATGTGTTCAACTAGCAGTGAAGCTAGAAGACAAATTCTTGGAGGAGGAGTAAGAATTGATGGGGAAAAAATTATTGATCCAAATATAGAATTTGATAGTCCAGATGATCTTATAGGGAAAATATTGCAAGTAGGAAAGAAGAAATTTCTTCGTATTTCAAATTGATTGTCATGAAAAATATTAATAATCCAAGTGAAAAAATAATTATTGCCTTAGATGGTATGGATAAGAATACTGTTTTTAATTTTCTGGAAAAAATACCTGAAATTATCTGGGTTAAAGTGGGACTCGAATTATTTGTTAGTGAAGGACCAGATGTATTGTCAATATTGAGAGATAAGGGGAAAAAAATCTTTTTAGATCTTAAATTTCATGATATTCCTACTACAGTTGCTAGAGCATGTTTTGCAGCATCGCAAACTGGTGCAGAATATATTTCTTTGCACACTTGCGCAGGCATCAAAGCTCTTAAGATGGCCAATGAAGCTACGCAGGAGGGAGCCGCTAAAGTTAATTTAGAACCGCCAAAACTGTTGGGAATTACAATCTTGACTAGTTGGACTAGTGAAAGTTTAGCTAGTGATCTATTGATTAATCAATCAATAGATAAACGTGTTAAGCACTTAGCAGAGATTGCATCAAAATCTGGTTTAGGAGGATGTGTCTGTAGCCCTAGAGAGGTTCAATTTCTTCGTGAAGTTTATCCTGAGACGTTTGAGTTGGTAACTCCTGGAATAAGGTCATTAGGTTCAGATGTCAACGATCAATCCAGGGTTTCTGATGCATCTGAAGCCCTCAAGATGGGAGCTTCAAAATTAGTTATTGGTAGAGCAATTACTAAATCAAATGATCCTGCATATATGTTCAAAAGTTTTTGCGATAAAGTTGTTATTTAATTTCTTAGGGCTGACCAATTCTTGGCTCTTCCCCTTTCATTAGTCTAATAATATTTTCTCTATGCCTCCAAATTACTAAAGCCATGGCTAATAGTGAGATAATTAAAAATGGTAAAGAAATATTTGAGCTTTTAAAGCTTAAAAACATTATTAAAGGTAGAGCTAATGCAGCACTAACACTGGCAAGTGACACTATTCTAAAAATTGCAATCATTACGATAAAGATACCTAGTGTGGCAAGTCCAACTTGCCACGATAGGCCAAGAAATACCCCCAAACCTGTTGCTACAGCTTTGCCACCTTTCCAATTAAGCCATACAGGCCAAATATGGCCAACTAAAGTTGATAGACCTAAAGCTACTTGCCATGAATCATTCAGTAGGAAATATTTTGCTACTAAAATAGATAGAACCCCTTTGAAAACATCTATTAGAAAGACTGTAATTGCTGCGCGCTTTCCAATCTGTCTTAATACATTTGTTGCTCCTGTGGACCCAGAACCTAATGAACGAATATCAATTCCTTTAGCAATCCTTCCGGCTAGATAACCACTAGGAAAAGATCCAAATAAATATCCTAAAAGCAGAATTAATAGATTCAAAATAATTTCAATAGGAATTCTTATATTAATCCATCTTCTTCGTAAATTTCATTGGGACTGCCTGCAAAAGCTAGCCAAATAGGAAACTGAAGAATTGGAATTTCTACATTAATTTCAGCCGCATCAATAATGATCAGAGGCAACTCGCCTCTTTCTTCAAGTCGATCTGCTCTTTCAATTAGTCCATCGGATCGCTCAAAAAGGACTATCCCGCTATTAGGTCCAAAATCCTCACGATTAAGTCCTAATGAATCTTGGAGGCATCTTCTCCATTCTCCAAGCCGCTCAGGTTGACTTGCTAAAACCAAAGTCTGAAATTGTTCTCCGTACAACTCACCTAATATTGCAATAATACCTGCTGCAACTAAAGCATTCTTTGGTCTGCTCCCTCTACTTGGTTGAGCGCCTCTTCCCCCCATACTGAAGAACCAATCTTCAAGCATTTCAATATCAATGGATTCAAGACTCCTTCTTAGTTTCCAGGGCTCAGCATAGAAATCAGGTTGTTCTAGGAATTGACTAAAGCATCTTCTGATTAAGCTCTCGTCAGGTTTAAAAGTATCAGAAACAGCGGGGATAACTTCAGGCTCTTTAGAGGTCTCAGTTTTTGTATTTTCATCAAGTGGTGATGGCTTCACTATTACTGGTGGTACAACAAGTTCTAATTGCTCTGCTGACTGAGCTAGATCTTGTAAGGCACCAGTTAAATATTCCTGAAAACCCTTGACTTTCCTAGCGATTGCATCCGATTGGCCTGTAAATGAGCTTTTAAGTTCAGTATCAATTTGTTCTTTCTTTTTAGAAAGTTCTTCTAATTCTTTTTCTAATTGCTCACGTGAAAGCTGAAGATCTTTAAGAGCAAGGTCAATGAAAGGCTGTGATTGTGCGTTAGAGATTTTTTGATTGTTTTCAGGACTAATGACACTTTGTGACTTAGTTTTTTTTTCGAGAGGCTTTTGGTCTGTAGTTTTCAATGAAGAAGAATTTTCCACAGAAATATTCTGTTCAAAATTTTGTTTTTCTCTAGATAGATTTTCTTCGGATTCCATATTTAAAACTTTAATTAAGTTTTAGATTTTGATGAGTCTACTTCTTTTTGTATTTCTAAATCCTTGACCCTTAACTTTAGCTGTTCTTTTAATGAGTTGACCTCAAAAAGGATTGGCAATAGATGAGGGCTTGCCTCTTCTCTAAAGTATAGAAAACCTGGCAATTCAGGTAATATAATTCTCCATGCTATCCACTTTTTAAAAGGAAATCTTCTTAATTCATTCCCAAGCTGTATTACAACTAAATCTTCCTTAGTGAATTTTAGTTTTAAGGTAAAAGATTGCAGTAATAGAAAAAAACCAAAACTGCTAATTACAATCGTTGGCAAGGGATGAAATGGTGTAATTAAAAATAATAAGCCAAGAAATATTATGAAGATGGGTAGACGATAAGAAGGCGATAAAATCACACTATCTTTATCGATAAGATTTTCAGAAGTCATAGTTTTTAGGCAAAAAGAACTTGGGTGAGCAAAACATCTACTAAAGAAACTGTTATTAGAGTCATTACTACTGCTCCAGTAGTACTTGAACCTACTTCTTTTGGCCCTCCTCTTGTAGTTAATCCCCACCCGCAAGCAATAATTGCGATTAAGAGACCAAACACCAATGCTTTCACAAGCATAAATGGAAGATCAGATGTTATCAGCCATTCTCGTACCGAATTCCAAAAGATGCTTGGTGGAATTTGATAGAGAATTGTGCTGCTAAATTGACCGCTAAATAAAGCGATGGAAAAAAATAGCAAGCATTGAATTGGAGCCATTACAACCATTGCGCACAGCCTTGGAACAACTAAATATTCAACTGGGTCTGTTTTTAGCATCGTAATAGCATCAATTTGCTCAGTAACTTTCATTGTCCCTATTTGAGCAGCATAAGCAGTTGCAACTTTTCCAGTGAGAAGAGTTGCGGTAAGTAAAGGAGCTATCTCTCTTGCCATACCAATTGCTAAAAGTCCTCCAACTGCAGAACCTAAACCTTGTTTACTCAATTCTGCGGCGACCTGAATATTGAAAACGGTTCCTGCTGCAATGCCAGTTATTAAAACTATTATGAAGCTACCTGGCCCTGCTTCCATTAGTTGATCTATTAAATCTGATTTATTGATGTTCCCCTTTGCTATTGATGCAATTGCTTGCCCCCCAATTAACATGCTGCTAAAAAATCTTCTTAGCCATCTAGGTGAGTAGTTCATGGACTTATTCTTTTAGATTTGAAATCTAAACTTCTCCAGGGCTTCATAGTTATTAATCCAGCAATTACTAGAAAAGAAGGTATTAATCCCATGCATAATCTAATAGTAATGATTGCTGTTAGCGGTTGATCTAAGTCTTCAAAATTTGATAAGCAATTAGTTGATGATTTATATCCTGATAAAGATAAAAGAACTCCCAAAAATTGAACGCTTAAACCGATACCGATTTTCTGAATAAAAACCATCCATGCTGTATATATTCCTGATGGTTTTTCGGGATCTTGATCAATAGCATCAGGAAGTAAAGACCAAGGAATAAGATATGCAGTTGAAGCTCCAAATCCCACTAAAATAATTATTAATAAAAGAATCAGCATCTTTATCCCTTCAAAATTGCCAAAAGATAATAAATTATTGATACTTACTCCTTTAGTTATTGGTGGCATAAACATAACTAAAAGGCAAGCTAATATCCATATGCGACCTCCTTTGAACAGTGCCGATATTCTTCCAAATTTATTTGAGTAAAAGCTCCAAAACTGTAGACCTAATAGAGTACTAATTTGAAATGGTATTGGTATCCACTTTGAAATTTCTATTGGAACAAGCATTACTTGCTCAAGATAGATTAATGAAACGGTTTGCATTAATTGTAGTCCGCACCAAAGAAGCAAGTAAAGAGCGATAATTCGTGTGAAAAGCTTATTATTTAAAACTCTTTTTATTTGTTGATTAAAAGGTTCTGATTGAGAAGTTGGCTTTCGAGCTTTTTTAGCAAATGGGGCTAGTCCCCAGCAAGCAATTAATGTGGTAAAAGTTGCAATAATTCCTGTTACTCTTCCCATTGAAGTATAACCTTCCACTCCTTGAGATAAGAATCCTGCAGCCACTATTAACCCAGTGGTCCCAGCTATAATAGACCCAGTAAATCTTGCAGCATTGAGTCTTGTTCTAACAGCTATATTCTCAGTTAGCTCTGTAGATAATGCGGCAAAAGGTAGATTTACGGCTGTATAAGCTGTCATTAGGAAAATAGCTGCAAATACGTAATAAGTTGTTTTCGCATCTATTCCTCCCGGAGGAACCCACCACATTGCAGCAAGGAATAAACCAAGTGGAACAGCACCTCCAATCATCCATGGAAGTCTTGGACCCCATCTTGATCTTGTGTGATCACTCATCCAGCCAATTAGAGGATCATTTATTGCATCCCACAGTTTTGAAACCATGAGAAGCGAGCCTGCAATAAATGCAGGAATTCCTGCAGCACAAGTGAAAAATAGAAATAGATAAGTACCTAACTGTATTGCGGCTAATCCCGTTCCAGCATCTCCCATTGCATAAGAGATCATTAGCCTTGTGCGATTATTCCCTTCGTAAAGCGATGTGGACTTATTCACTCTTTTTTGGATAATGGGACTCGCAAGGTCATAATGGAGGAAGCTGAATTAACTTTTACTCCAAAAGTGAGTAGATCTTCAGTTCTAGCGCGGGCGTAGTTTAGTGGTAAAACCTCAGCCTTCCAAGCTGATGATGCGGGTTCGATTCCCGCCGCCCGCTTGATTTTGACTCTCATAACTTAATTTTTTTTGAATAGTCGCTGGAGACCATAAGCACAAGACTGTTACTTTCAATCTTCACATTCGATTGATTAGCTAAAGGTTTTTTAGAGACATTTTTTGTTTTCAAAATAGAGGTATCAATGTATTTCTGCCAGGGAGAAATTGGGGTTGGCAAGTCAAAAAGCATTGATTCTTTGTATGCATTGAAGCCAAGCCAGATAGCTGAGCCTTCATTGTTTTTGTTAATGCTAAATCCAAGAGTATGTGACCAGTCACCCCAGTCAGGTTTATTAACTTTAATGCCATGCCACTGAATCCAAAAATGGGAAGTTTTGAGCTTGGTATTATCTTTTTGACAATCATAAATACAATGAGGACTGAAAAATTCAGGTAGTTGTTTCCTTAGCGATATCAGTTTTAGTACAAATTCTTTTAAATCATGATCCCAATTCTTATGATTCCAATCCATCCAACCAAGTGGGTTGTCTTGACACCATGTGTTGTTATTACCTCCTTGGCTTCTACCTACTTCGTCTCCCATTAAAATCATAGGAACCCCTGGAGATAAGAGGAGTGTTGAAAGAAGATTTCTTTGTTGTTTTTGCCTTAAATTATTTATTTTTTTATTAGTAGTAGGGCCTTCAACTCCATAATTAAAACTATTATTATTGTTCTCCCCATCTCTATTATTTTCGCCATTTGCAAGGTTATGCTTTTTGTTAAAACTTACTAAATCTTTTAATGTGAATCCATCATGAGAAGTTATGAAATTAATACTAAATATATTTGCTAAATTATTATCATTATATAGTAATTTATTTCCTATTAATCTATCTTTAAGTGGCCATATTGTTCCTTTTTCTCCTTTCCAAAATCGTCTAATATCATCTCTAAAATGACCATTCCAGGTTCTGAATTCTTTCGCTGGAAAATCACCTAGTTTGTAAAGTCCTCCACAATCCCAGGGCTCACTGATTAATTTCACATCACTGAGTTTGGGATCTGCTTCTATTTCTTCAAATAAGGGAGGTTTATCTAAAGGGATTAAATTTTCACCTCTGCTCAAAGCAATACCTAAGTCAAAACGAAAGCCATCAACACCTAACTCAATTGCCCAACAACGTAATGATTCTAATATTAATTGTCTAACTAAAGGACGATTAGCGGCAATACTATTTCCACATCCACTTACATCTTGATAAGTTCCCTTTTCATCTTGATGGTAGTAAGTTTTAGGACCAATATTTTTCCAACTTATACTTGGACCATTTTGATTCCCTTCTGTTGTGTGATTATAAACAACATCGATTAATACTTCTAGTTCATTATCATGGCAAACTTCTACAAACTTTTTGAATTGTTTCCTTGCTTCCAATGGATTGCAACTATCTATAAAACCTTGATGTGGTGTGAACCAATTGATAGGACTATAACCCCAAAAGTTCACTAGCCCTTCAGGGGCATCATTAGAATCAAAAGCGAATACCGGAAGCAGCTCAATCGATGTAATACCAAGACTCTTAAGATAAGGTACCTTTTCAATTAGTCCTATAAAAGTCCCTTTCTTACTTTCGCTAATACTTGAATTTGTACTTTTAGTAAACCCACCAACATGTAATTCATAAATAATTGTTTTATTCCATGAATGTTTAGGTCTTGGGTGAGATTTGAAATCAAAATAATCTCTTTTAGTTACTACTCCCTTTAGGTAATTACCATAACCTTTATTTGCTTTAGCTTTTGGATTCCTTATGTAATTTTTCCACCCTGTAATTGCTCTAGCACATGGATCTAAAACAATATGATCCTCGGTAGCCATATGCCCGTCAATTGATATTTTATATCCATATATAGTCCCTTCATTTAGGCCCTCTATTTCAACGTGCCAATAATCCCCAGACTTGTTTTTCTGATCTAAGGATATTGTTTCTTTTGCATACTCGTCGTCTTCATTCTGGAAGATTAATAATTCTACTTTTGTTGCATGTGGTGCTGCGATAGAGAAATTAACTCCATCAATAGTAACTGAGCTACCCAAAGGCCATGCTGAACCAACTTTTACTTTTCTCAATTGTGTGTGTCCTTTATAAAAGTAATCAAGTAACTTTCCCTATAAGTTAGGTGGTTAGTTTGTTTTAACAAGTTATAAAAAACGAAATCCAATTTGAAAAGAAACTTTTATTAGGTATTGTGTTACTTTTTCGTATCAATAGTAAATCTTTTTTGCAAGAGAACTGCGTTTTTTTTGCGATGTGGTTTTTTTAACGAAGTTAAAATACATTCTATTCCAATTGAAAATCAAATCTTTTGAATGTTTTGAAAAAAGGTCAATGAAAATTTTGGAGCTTTTTGAGGGATTGCAGTCTCAAAATTGATGTCCTAGAGCTACAAAAATCTGATTTGTCATTTATTGGTCTCTTTTTTAGTGTGGATATTATTTTGTAATACCAATAAATGTGCTGTTCTGCAGACCTTTGTTAATTCATGAGAATTTAATAAAATCTCTGATTTTTGTTAAAAAAAATAATTAATTTCAAACTGCTGCGTTTTTCTTTATGTTAAATTTGGAAATCCATCTTTTCAAAACTATTGCCCTGACAAGCTTCTTGGAAAAAATAGAAAACTTACATCTTTCTTAAATTATCGAGTTCTAATCTTTGAAAGATTCTTGAATGAAGAAAAAATGCAGATATATTTTTTTAGAAAGCTTACTATCACAAGCCCTTTGGGTTGCAGGCAAGTGATTTGGTCCATACGATTAGCAAGATTGAGTTTTTTGGAAACTAATTCCCTATTGGTTTCCCTCCTCTTACTCCCTGCTACATACAATCTTTCCAATGAACAAAGCAGATTTAGTCAACCTAGTTGCAGCTCGTACAGAGCTAACTAAAACAGACGTCTCTCTGGTAGTTGATGCCGCCATAGACACAATTATTGATTCTGTAGTGGAGGGTAAGAAAGTCTCCATTCTAGGGTTTGGCTCATTTGAGCCTCGCGATCGTTCCGCTCGTCAAGGACTCAACCCTAAAACAGGAGAAAAGATAGCAATACCTGCTAAGCGAGTCCCCGCTTTTACTGCTGGGAAGTTGTTTAAGGACCGTGTTCAGGGGTAAGTCTTTAAAAGTTGTTTTGCTTACTTATTTTTTTTACATATGGGACTCTTTAAAAATG
>QCHH01000031.1 GCA_003279585.1 Prochlorococcus sp. AG-402-A08
GTAATATCACAAATTTCCGCTTGACTTTGCAGCTTTTGAGTTTACCCGGTCGCTCTTGTCGCAAGTAATTTTTAAATTGATTTTTCTAAAACCATCTTTATGAGAGTTTTTACATTTTTTTTTAGTAAAAGAAGAGCCGCTTAAAATTCCCTTTGAAAGAACTTTAACTGTAAGTCCTATTTTTCTTACTACAATAAAAACCTATTAGAGATTTATAAAAAAATAAATATTTACATATAATCCTATTCAGAATTCAGAGAAATGAACATAACTAAAATTCTACTAATTGACGTTGCATTAGTAATTACAGGAATACCACTTCTTTATTTCCTTCAAGGTGGCAAAAAACGATCTCACATTTTGCTAAATTCCAATAAAGAAGAACTTTTAAAAAAGAAGTCTGTCAAAATCCCAGACAAAAAAAAGCTTATTGAACTGGAAAAAATTGCAAAGGAAAAAGGTAGCGGAATTAAATTTGATTCGCTTTTAGGCAATTGGAAGTTTGTATCAATATGGAAAAAAGACACCGATGAAGAAGACCAAGTTTTCAGTTCATTGCTTAGAGTCTTCTGTGCGGACATAGAGTTTAAAAAGGATATCAAAACTAAGGATTTACCTAAATTTTCTGTTATCACATCGATTCGATTTGGCATTTTTACCATTGAATTTTCAGGTTATGGTTATTTAAAAGGCAAACAACCTTTACTACCATTCTTTTTGAACCTAATTGAAGTCAAATCAGGCTCAAATATTTTATTGAGAAGATCTCTTGAAGAATCGAAAGAAAAGGAGAAGTCATTTTTTGCTTTAGTTGGCTTAGAAGAAAATGGCGAATGGCTTTCAGCCAGAGTGCAAGGAGGTGCTGTCGTGATTTGGTTGAAAGATTGAATTCAACTAGTAAATCGAATGAGATCTACCTTGTTAGTCATTCATATTTAATGCAGAAAAATTTCAAAGTAACTAATAATGAAAATTAATTGGAGAGAAAGCTCAATCTTCAAGGTGAGGTAGTTAAAAACACATTCACCATTAAGATGGATATGGCATGAGAAATATAGTTATATATACGTTTTAGATGAATATTTAGGACGTTTTAAGATCAACCGAACAGCGTTAATACTCAACTTTCTTTTTTAAATAGACAAAATCTGTTTTTAATTGCGAATATATTAAACAAGTCCCTACTTCGACTATGGATTCTTATACAAAAGATACGCATAGGTACGCTTTTGAGCTCATTAAAGCGGCAAGGTCAATGCCAATCGATTTAGCCGAAAAGTTGCAACATATAAAACAATTGAGATATAACTATCAATTAAAGGCTTTAAGAAAAAGAATCAATAAAAGAATCACCTAGAGAGAATCTCATAGCCACTTTTTTATTGTTGATTCTAAAAAGGTTTCAAGAAGTCCTCTCTTTGAAATGATCAGGTATTGGAAAATCTTCTCGTATTTGTTTTAAAAGTTTTTTGTAAATAGTTTCGTAATCCGGATCAAGACTTTTATATGCGTTGTAATTTTGCCCTTAATAATCTTCTTTTATAATTAATTCTTCTACCTGTTTAATAAGGTCTCTAAAGATATCTGCTCCTAATATCTGTCCTTAGTAAGTTCACTTCCGTGAAAATCAGCGTATTGAATTATCCCTTTGTAAGTAAAAAGCCATTGCCCTCTTGCTAGAGGATCTAAGGCGGTAACTTCTTTAACTATAAAACTTGTACAAAGTTTTAACTTTACTTCTAAATCGTTAGTGTCAATCACAAAGGAAGGAAATTATCTCACCTAAATTGTAAATGAAATTTTAAATTCATTCATTCGGTTTGAATTCCTCAACAGGAATAGGTTTGATTTCATTATCAGTTGAATAATTTTGATTCATTTTTTTCTGCATCGCCGAATTACTCGCTAAGAAGAAAACCCCAAGTGCAGCAATAAATGGAAAAAGTGTATTTATAGTTTTCATTAGTTTTTTTAGTAGAAACGATCTCTTCAACCTCAAGGGAATTTACTTATTCAATAAGATCAAGAGTATAAACAGTATCTTTGCAGTTATTTCTTTTGTCGAACTCTTTAGCTTCATCGCTTTCTAATGATGCTCCAAATTTATCCATATCAGTGATATGAATTAAGGTATGAGCTTTATGGTCGTTTACTTTTACAAACTCATAATCACTCACAAAATCCTTCACCAAGCAACCAAAAAAATTCTCAGTAATTTCCTTTTCAAATTCTTCAAAAGTACAGCTAAAGGTTGAAATGATTAGGGTATTCATAAGAAATGTTCAGAACAATAGTTAGCATTACATTTTTTCTATGGCTTTTCTGTTGGAATAGATATCTCTTTAGGTTCCTCTGACATATCAGGACATATCAGGACATATCAGGACATATCAGGACATATCATATTTTCAGTCCTACTGGAGTATGACGAGGGAAAATTTAATTAGCCTTTCATAGCTTCTTCAATAATAGAAATCTCTCTGGTGTTTCTTCTATTAAGTCCACGCAGGTCTAATTGAAAGCGGATTACTTCCAATGCAAGCTTGTTAAATCGAAAAGTAGCTTGTACATAACCATGTGAGTAATCAGATTCAAAATATCCAAAACCTTTCAAGTCTTTTACGAGTATATAGCTATCAAAAATTTTGCTATACCATCTGATCAGCATACTGTTATCCATAATGTCAGCTATAGCAATACGGGATATGGTCTTGGTTCTTACCGCAAAGTAATCATTAAGATCTTGGTAAATCGGTAAAAGGTATTTCATTAACCCTTTCTAGCTGATCTTTCTCAACTCATCTGCATGGTCTAAGCAAAGTTACTTTAAAAAAGCAAAGGAAACAAAAGGAACCATATGAGTAAAAAATCAAGAGAATTCATATCATCAGTTGGATCTCCATCCATGCTGGTCTTTATCTCATAACATATGTAATAGGTAATCTCTTTTTTAAGGCTATAAAAAATACAGGGAGCTAATCAGCTGCCACTACTCTTTAGGACTATTGATCGATGGTTTCATTTGCTAGAGCAAGAACAAGATCATTGCTATCAAGACTATGGCCAATGCCAGCAAAACCTCTCAACAATCAAAAACTTGAGTCGCACAAGTCCGAGAATTTGATTGAGAATATTGAGGAACAAAATAAGTGTTTCTTAGAAGCAAGCAAGAATGGTGGGATGTGGTTTTCTTAGGGCATTTACTTAAATGCAGAATTGGGACCAGTCTCTGAATGATCATTGTGGAAGGATTAGAACCTCAGATCAAGTGCTCCAAAAACAAGATAATAGTTTTAGGGAAATATAATTAATTAGAAGATAAAAACTATTTAGGTTTTTCTTTAAATTAAGGAAAGCATTGAAAGTAATATATTGAAGTCTTTAAAAAGCAATTAAATTATTTAGCACCAATTATTTATCTGCCTCTTCTTCAATGTATTTTTTAAGGGTATAACCATGACAATCAAATGGATATTCTGCCCTAGTCATCTCGCTTGCCTGAGTCTTATCAGCATCATTACCTCTAAATTTTCGACAATCACATATAAGGTCCATCTTGGTTCCATCTTTATATTCTTTCACTCTCGCATCTAGCCATTCTTTTGCTTGTTCTGGCATGTCATTACAAGCAATCCATGAACCCCAGAACAGTGCATCAAACATTTGTATTGCTTCTGCTCTTTTATTGGGCCCTGCCAAGTCCTCACAAAAATTTCTCACTGGACAGTCTTTTCTACTGATATAAAACTTTTTAGCTTGATTCTCATAACCTCTGACATATGTTTTTTTATTATTTACTGCGTCCAAAGCAGCGTTTAATTGATCTCCTCCAAATGTATTGGTTATTCTCGCTTTATCAATTGATATCTGACCAAAATGTTCCGATTCACTTTCAGTAGCGACATCATCTCTTCTGACATCAAATTGTCCAAGCACTTCAATTTGTTCAGTCATCTAGGTACAACTCATCTTCCATTAGATTGATTGATTTTATTCTAATTTGTTCAAAACGATCTATGGCTTAAAGAGAAAAGTCCTTTTAATTATTAATTCATGTCTCTTCTCAATTTTCTCGTTTTTTGAAAGAACTTTTCCATTTCTGACTTGGTACTCTAATCCAATAAATTGATTGCTTAATTGATCCATTTGACAGACTCTTTTGAAAACTCTTTTTATTTTCCATTTCCTTTGCATTCCACCACCAACTTGTTTCCAGTCTTTTTTCCACATAAGATAAGTTCCTCCTTCCAGAATCCATTTATCACAAACTCTTTTAGCCTCTATTTCATCAAAAGTATCTGCATTCAAAGGAGGAAAAAAAATCAAAAATATTGCAACCAATAACCTGCATTTCATAAAGCAATAATGATTTGAAAATTCAAATCTCAAAACAAATTAAGTCGTGTAAGTCAACTCCCAGATAAGAAAAAGAAGAGTTAAAATACCATGTAATAACAAGATTAATATTAATATTAATACAATATTCTTCAAAAGTTTATATCAGACTGACTTAATACATTTCCAGCTGATTCTTGTTGCTGAAATTAAACCCAAAAGCTATGGCTAAATGATTTTCACACCATTACAGTTAAAGCCACTGCACTGAAGCTTGAATAAAAGAGATAAAATAATCTGATGAAAGCTAGGGACCGCCTTATCTAGTCCGATGAAAAATATCAGCAAAGAAATTAACGTCATTGAAAGGTATTGCATCCAATGAATACCTAGGTTATCTAACCCATGTTTATTAAACTCTTTAATCTCCATTGGATTTTTTCGGAAAATATTAAACTAAAATTATGAAGTGGCTTTTGTTAAGCGCAGCTTCAAATAAAAATTGTTTACTGGCTCCTTTATTGAAAGAATTTTTACGTAAAATTCATCTAAATGTTGAATCAGCGGCTTGAAAGGGTTCATATCCATTATCTTGTCCTAAAACTAAACGATTACTGAAGACCCAATCTGGAATGCACCAGCCAGAAGAAGTAAGGCAGGCAGATTCCAAAGGACTAAAACTTTCAAAGCAGTTTTTTTATAAATTGCAGCAGTCATTTTGGTTTAGGAGAGAAAATGTTTCCAGAGAAACGCAGGTTTAATCTCTGGTGCTTCAAATATAAGAAAGTGTGTGGTTTGAATGAGGTTCGGTCGGGGTAGTGCTAACCGTGGAATTAATTTTTCTTATAAATCTTAGGTACTACTAACCCTGCATCATGTAAACAAGAAATCCAGTAAAAATTGCAAGCTTACCAACAACAAAATAAGGAATAAACTTTTTGATTCTTGCTTCAGATATTGCGTTAGTAGTTGAATTCATATGAGACCTAAGCTTCCAAAAGTAAAGCCGACTCCACAGAAGAAGGCGAATTCAACTAAATCTCTGCATCCTGATGGGATTGAATTTAAAGCAACGTTAATGCGTTGAGCCATTTGACCTTGTACTCGCAGGTGAATTTGGAAAGATACTATAAAATTAAGAATAAATACCCAGACACGTGACAGTTCAAAGGTGGGGTTATCGAGAATTAGTTAAACTTATGATTCAGATTCTCTTTTACTTCAAAGTAATTGAAAAAAACAAGCAAAGAAAGTGCTCCAAAAACAATTGCCCATAGAGCTACATCCTTTATGAGCTCTTTCCCATTATTTTTCATATAAAAAGCCAAGCCTAAATGGAAATAGCGTCATAACCCAATCATTCAGATTAAAAAGTTTAGTTCTTTCGACTTATAAGTAAGCAGTTATGACTTGAAGAATAGATAACGTATTCTTTGGTAAGTCCTCAAAAGTAGGGAGGTGTTGTATTCACTAGATTTCTTTAGCTAAATATTCAATATAATTTTTCAAAGTAAAACCATGAGAATCATCATTCCCTTTTACACAATCAATATCATCAATTAGGTCTAAATCATGTCCCGCCATGAGCTCTTTTACTCTGGCATTAAACCAATCCTTGAGCGGTTTCTCTATTGCATCTTTTTGATGTTGGGACCAAAGATAGGTATCAAAAGCTTTTACAGCATCTTCTCTGCTCCACTTTGGTAGACCAAGAAAATGATTTTTAACAGGACTATCTTTCCTGCTGATGTAATGCTTTTTCGCAGTTTTAGACATTCCTCTCACATACCGTTCTCGTGCATGTGTATTTTTAACTAACAACTGACCTGCAGTATTTTCATCTTTAACTTGAATCTCTCTCCTAAGATCCTTTTTGCCTAAGACTTGTATTGGATCCATAACTAGTTGGCTTGTCTAAGATCACTGAATTTCGACCGAAGATTATTGAATACATTTTTCCAGTAATTAATAACAGAATCAGGAATAGGTTTATTTAGCGACATTTGGTAAAAAGAGCTTCAAACAATATTTTTAGCCGATATTCAAGCTTAGACAGAATTTGTTTCACTTCCTCACCATAAACATATTTGATTTCGCCTGAATCAACGTTTGCAACTTGAAAAGTGCGGGAGCATCTGGGTCTCTTACGCCTCCAACAAATGAAAAAGCTTTCTCAATCTCATCTTCTCCAACAAGAACCGCATCTCCAGGCTTGACTTTTAGAAATTCAGGTTCATTCATCTTTTTTTTTCATATTTCTGATTAATGGGTTTTTTGGAAAAAAGAACGTGACTAATCGACCAAAGAAAAAACTTCCTAATAAAATGAAGCTACCTCCACCAACATAGATAAGTAAGTTCGCTTGTGTAGAGGATGCGATGGTTGTAATCATTCTTTTTTTTAATCCCTTGCGATTAAGACAAAAAATACTGCCCCTGATACAAGAACAAAATCATTAAGCAAGTGAGAGTTGATATCCATGCTTATTTAAGAAAAGGAAAAAATTTGCCGAAGGCTGCAGGAAAAGATCCAACGATCAGAGCCAACACACCAAGAACAACAGCCACAATCGCAGCGTCTACTAAAAGATCCTTCCAGTTGTATTTCATAAACCAATCATATTACTTTTACTACTGAATTTTTGGGTTTAAAGACCAGTTATACCGTCTGAGATGAATCCTGCAAAACTGTCTAACTCAGCCTTGATTCTGCATCCTATAGTGACTTCTCATAGCAAGAACCTATGATGATCTCCCATACCATCAAGTGGGTAGTCGTTCTCAAGCTGTTCAACAACTTTAGTTGAAACATTAAATTTAGTAATTAAGTTAAAGATCCTTTTGTTAATCAAACGAGAAATAAAAGCCATAAAACTTTTTAAGTTGTGTTCGTTATAACGGCAGGCCAGACACTTTCAAGTGGTTAATCCGGAAAAGAAGTTTTGTTTGGTACAACCAAAAATAGGATTAATGTTTTCAAATCGCTTTTATGCAATACTCTATTTGTTATACGAGTATTCATATATAGACGAGCTTCGACACTCTTAAGTAATTTATTTTTCTCTCTGAAAGTATTACTGGAGGTGGAGGGAATTTTTCATCTGGTTGGAATCCAACTTTTCCTGACCAACTTAGAACTTTCACTTATGATGGTGCTTCTGGCAAATATGCATAATTCTATTGAGAAACAGGTGGACACCCCAACATGTGTGATCGCTAAGGAGTGGTCTATGACTTAATTAATTGATAGCCTTTAACGAGGTTGTATAGCCCCCAACCAAAAGCTCCAAGTACAAGACCATAAAAAACAAATGGAACGATTGGATTTTTATACAAAAAAGACCTAACTTTTTTTTGAATATTTTCTTTATCAAGCACAGGCAACTTTAGCTCAACTGGTTTTTCTCTTGGAGGGAGTCCCAATTCTTTTCTTCTTTTAGCTTCTCCCATAAAAAAAAGAGGACGTAATCCTCTAAAGATAAGTCGGCGTTGGACTTTAGCTTAAAAAGATTTAGACGGTTTAATAAAAAAAATCACTCATTAAGCATGACTGAAAAAGTAGACCAACAAGAATATGAGGCCGCATGGGAATCTGTTTTAGATTGCATAGATGGGATGAAAGAAGAGTTCCGTTGGTCAAAAGATATAATTGCCAAGATGCTTAGAGAACTTGCAGAGAAAGTAGAAAGCGAAGAGAACTAAAAAATAGACTATACTTGTTGCATCATGTTAGCGACTTAACTCTGCTAGCAACTGCTAGCTCAGGTCTAAGAAGTAAAAAGACCTCCTCTAAAAAGGAGGTTTTTTTGGGGATTTTGCTGTAATTGCTGGTATAAATTGACTATCATTTTAATTTCCGCAGCATGAACCCTACCTATTACTCCAGCATCCAAATTGGAAGGTATTAGAGGATGCGTTTGAATCCTTAGTGCCATCAACTATTTTTTACTAGCAAATTTGATACATGCAAAATACATTATGTAAATACTGTCGAAGTAAAACAAATAATTAATTCTAGAAAGGGGTAATTAAATTTATTCTGAACAAATGGAACAGGAGCTTAATCATCAAGAGATAGCGAGAAATTTAGCAAAGGCTATGGCAGATAAAGCGAATGAGAAGGAACTTAGAAGGTTGTACGAGGAGACAATGTTTCAGCAGTTCATCTCAATGGAAAAAAATGAATTGTCTGAGCTTTTATGGCATGGATAATCAAACTCACACACTTAAGTTTTAGAATTTCAATAAAAAATCTTGTATTCACTAATCATGCAATATCGTTTTGGTCTTACTCTTTCAGAGATGGGAATAAGTCCTATATTACTGGCCATAATAATTTCCTTTAGCATTTTATTTATCGTTGCCTTTGGTCTTAGCTCAAAAAATTTGGATAGTGATGGAATTATGAATTGGATGATGAAAAAGCCTGAAGACTGGATAGGGAATAAAAAGTCATAACCATCATTCAATGCTGAACAAGCTATAAGAATTTATTAGCCTAGTTTTGAAAAAAGAAATATTGCAAGTATAGATAGCTTTACCACGATCCCATAAATAATTGCTTTTCGAAACCTTGAACCTTCTTTCATTTTGGATGTATCAGCTGAAGTCATATGAAAGTAGCAATTGAATTTCTAGCGGGATTAAATCACTATTTTCTATTCCCCAAAGCTCACCATTGTCTGAAGCTTCTAGGATGGACTCGTAAAAATCAGGTGAAAAGTTTGAAGGCATTGTTCTAATTAAACGATTAGAGAAGTAGCAACATCGAATGAACCTGAGGCGAGTAGAAGAGTAGGGATACAAAAAAGAGCTAGAAACTTAGCTGCTGAAGAATTATTGATTGAAGTCATGATAGTTTGAGGGTGAAAGTTATTCGGTGAAAAAGGGTTTGAACATTCCTGCCAATTGCTGAAAATATAAAAAGTATTCTTTAATAACTGATGTTCGGTTGAGGTAGTGATTTCCTACTCCCCTCTATCAAACAGGAGAAGTAGAGCAAGGGTGTAGCAAGAAGGACTTATGAAACTCTTTACTCCATTCACTATCCCCAAAGAAGTCAACTGCAATCATTGCAGGATCAAAACTAATAAAAGAAGGGTAGTTAAAAAAACATTTTTAGATCGATTATTTAATTACCTCTATAAAGATAGGTTTGATTTAGTTTTCGACTGAAAAAGCAATCAAAGATCTGCGATTTTGGAAAAAGATAATGCACTACATTATCGATCAATAAATACACAGACTACAAAATGTTTTTTTGCCTCCAAGCAATGCTGGCTAAGTTTTTCTAAAACAAAAGGATACAAATACGGTGAAACTTGTAAAGGTAGTAGAAGAAAGGGTAAACGACTAAGAGATTGTCCAAAGAAATAAAAAATTGAGTATTACTCTTGATCGAAATAAAAAGGATAAAACACTACACATTTATTAGGTTCAATTTCCTTGCGAAAATGCATGTTTGGGCAACAGGGAACGGGGCTGCCTTTGCTGAGAAACGTTATGAATCACCTTCATTTGATCAGAAAAAGCCTCTTCAAGAAAAATTCACTCTACAACGCGAATTTATTTTTATCATCGAGGCCCAGTCACTAAAGTCCAACAGAATTAAACATACGGTTTCTTAAGCAAAAGACCAAAAGAGAAGCGATACATCCGTCTGAAATAAATCTTGCTTCTAAAAGCAGCTCCAACTCAACAAAACTAAACAGCCACTTTGCTAAAAAAGGGAGCACGAACAAAGATTGTATTTAGCACAAATCACTTCGATACATAAATAAGCTTTTCTTATGAGTAGAATTAATTCTTATAATCGAGGCGAGTGAGTAAAAACTCGCAGTGCCGCAATTTATTCTTTATATTTATTTTATATTCTAAAAACCATTATGTCTCCTGAAGCAGAAAAATTTAACGGTTGGGCAGCCATGCTCGGTTTCGTCGCAGCCTTTGGCGCATATGCAACAACAGGTCAAATCATTCCTGGAATTTTCTAAATGGAACTCAACCCATTTAAGCCTTATCAACAATTTCTTCAAAATTTATTGAGAAGATCTAACAAAAGTTCTTAACGGTCTGGTTAAGAGCTTTTTTTTTGACAGTTTTAAAAACAACTAAAAGTTCATTGATAACACCTACCTTTTATCGCGATCAACATAAACAATCCGAAGAGTACTATTTTTC
>QCHH01000032.1 GCA_003279585.1 Prochlorococcus sp. AG-402-A08
CAGTTCTTTGACTCAGCAGGGTGCCGAAGTATATCTATTAACTGGATTTAGAGGTCAACGTTTACACCCTTTAATGAAGTTATTCATGAGCAAAATATCAGTTAATGAAGTTGAAAGTGCTGACATTCTTGATCAACTCAGTGACCCTAAAAATAAAATTGATAAAAATATTAGTACTTTTGGAGAAGAAGATATCAACATATTTTTAAAGCTATATGAGTATATTTTTAAGTTGAAAAAAAAGTCAGATAAGATTTTATCTGTTATCAGACCAATTATAAATTTTTATTTTAAAAGATTTACTTTTACCGGTGAATTAATTAATTTAATCGATTTAAAATCGAGTCCTTATTGGGGGAAAGAGAGGATAGATTATATCAAAGATGTTAAAGGATTTTTATCAATACCTGATATTTTTATATTAACAACTTTGAGAAGCCGGAGACTCATTTTACGTTCTCCTATTATTGATTTGAGAAAGTCAAATATTGATATTTTGATTACAACTTGCCCACTAAGTGTTGATGTTAAAACTACAAATAAAAATTCTACTAGCATATTACAAATGATAATGGATTTTATTCCATTATCATTTTCTAAGCATCCAGATCATCCATATTATTTTTATAACCGCTTGCAAGACTCTATGAAGAGTCGATGTTGCTTTATTTCAAGAACTTCAAGGGATAAGATCTGTAGGTTATTAAATAAATCATATAAAAATTACAAACAAAGTATTATTTATCCTATGCCTTCATTAAATATTGAAATTTTAAGGGCAGCCTCTAATATGAGAAATATTAGAGGTATAGATAGTAAATTTATTCTCTTTAACTCTTCAGTAGTCCCGAGAAAGAACTTGCATTTTCTAATAAATGCGTTTCGAAGTAGTAAAGCTATTGAGCAAGGATTTAAGTTATGTGTTGCGGGAAAGATTCATAATGATCATTACGGTTTGAAGATTAAGAAACTCTCTTCTCAAGATTCCTCTTTAATGCTTTTAGATTACGTTGAAGAAATAGAGAAAGCATGGTTATTTCTAAATGCTCATGCTTTTGTTTCTCCATCATGTGTAGAAGGTTTTGGGATTCCAGTTTTAGATGCTTATTTACTAGGGTTAAATGTTTTAGCTAGTAACATTCCATCCCATAGAGAAATAGCTGACATATTTCCCGAAAATGATCATTTAAGTTTGTTAGATTTGACTAATATAAATAGCTGGATTTCTAGTCTCAATAAAGTAGCGGATGAAAAAATGATATGTAACGTTTTGCGAGAAGATAGAATTTCGACATTTAATTTGGCCCTTAGTAGCTATAAATCTTCGTTTGATCGTAAGCTTTCTGAATTAATTTTAAGGTGAACTATACGTAAAATATTTTTATAACTTATGATTTACCTTGATTTTTATCGAGTAATAGTAAGCTTTGGTGAGAATTTTGTTCGAAACCTAATTGAATATAAAAATCTGTACTATTAGTAGTCATAAGATAAACTTTTTCTACTGATTTTATACTTTTATCATTTAATAAAGCTTCAATTATGATTTTACCTAAGCCTAGGCGTTGTGATTTCTTTGATATTACGATGTCCCAAAGAACTGCTCTATAAACTTTATCTGTTGTTGCTCTGCCAAACCCTATTAGGTTTTCCTGATTCCATATAGTAACTATAACACTACTATTTTTAAGCATCTTTTTGATTTGGTGCTTATTTCTATTCTTTGCCCAAAAAGCGTTTTGATTAAATAATAGTTTTAATTTTTCTAAGGCATTACTAGGCTTCAATTTTGGTCCAAGTCCAAACAGACGTAATCCAGGAGCACCTGTTGCGTGTTTTATAAGAGTTATTTTTCTCATTAAATGGTTCTTAGATTCTTTTGTTTTGATTCAAAACTATAATACTTGTAATTTATTTGTTAGCTTTTTTAAGAGTCTAGTTGGTTAGCATTGCTGTTTATTAATAGGAATAGATTATTTTGCGTATCATTGAGAAATAGTATATCCTGAAATACAGAGTGCAAAATGATTGATTTCCTTTATGTTTAGTAAATTTTACTTTTACATTTATTTTTATTGAGATTTGTTGATCAGATGGATTCAAATTTTTATGTCGAGTTTGAAGATAATTTTAGAGGTTCCCTTGAGCAAATTTATCAAATCTTCTCTAACTATGATGGATTAATACAACACATACTAGATACAGATAATGAGCCTTGTTTGCTTGATATTGGATGTGGTAGAGGGGAGTTTTTATGCAAATGTTCGAAATTGGGTTTCCAAGCTCAAGGTATTGAGATTAATCCCCAAATGGTATTAATTAGTCGGAGCTATGGATTAAATATTAAGGAAGGTGATGCACTGATGTTACTTAAAGACTTACCGGATAATCACTTTTCCCTTATTACAGCCTTTCATTTAATTGAACATATAAGTTTTGAATCAATTAATTTATTATTGAAGGAGTGCAAACGAATTTTAAAACCAAATGGAATATTAGTTTTAGAAACACCAAGTATTGATAATTTGTCTGTATCAAGTCGTTCATTTCATATAGATCCTACTCATATTAATCCCGTGAACCCAGATTTATTGGTTTTTTTGTTGAAGAGAATAGGATTTGATATGGCTAAAAACTTTTATATTAATGGAGGTCCACTACAAAACGAAGATCATGATTCTTTAACAAGAGTATTCAATGGTGTGGCGCAAGATTTAATGATACTAGCTACCAAGTCTCACTACTCCACCAAACTATTAGCTAAAAATACAAGTTGGGAAAAAAGTTTAAAACGAGGTTTAACTACATTAGATGCTTGTGTTCAGTTTGATCATTATATGAGAAATAAGTCTCTTATTCAGCAGCAGACAATTTCTGATTTGAGAAGAAGAATTCTTGTATTGGAGAATAGATTACTAACAATAAACAAATCTCCTCTCTTTATTGTACTTGATTCCTTTAGCAAAGCTCATCTTTTACTAATTTCAAAATTAAGAAAGAAAAAATATAATTTTTCAAAATATAGATTACAAATTATTCGCTATTCCTATGTTAAATTATATAAAGTATTAGAAATAATACTTGTAAAAAATAAAAAAATTATGTTTTTAATCTTATTCATTTTTAATAAATTTACAATGAAATTTGGGTATAGAATCAACAATAATAAGCTTCTTAAAAAAAGTCTTAAAGTTAAAGAAGATAAATTTCTAGTTGATAGAAATGAAAAAGAGTTATGCAATTATTATAAGGATTCATTCAGATCAAAAAGGATTTTAAAGCAATTAAATGACTAGTTTGATAAAAAATAATATCAGAGTCATTATTGATCTTCAGGGTTATCAAAGAGAGAGTAACCGAGTGAGAGGAATAGGTAGATATTCTATAAAATTAGTTAAATCATTTATTAGACAATATCCAGGCAATACGTACATTTTATTTTCTAATTCTTCTTTGTTTGATTTTAGAAAAGATTTTTTGCCTGAATTAAATGATGCACAACTCAATGTTATATATTTTGAATGGAACCCTCCAGGAAAAATTAACGATGATATCTTCTCTAGTTATTCTAGAAACTCTGTTGCAAAACAAATCAGATCATATGCTTTATCTCTAATTAATGCTGATATTGTTCTCTTAACTAGTTTTTTTGACGGATTTAAGGATAATACATTAATTGATTTTGATAGGGACTATCAATTACCACCTGTGGTAGCAGTTATTTATGATTTGATACCTTTAATTATGCCTGAGATGTATCTAAATAATGATGAAGAATATAGATATTTTTATTATCAAAAGATCAAAGATTTAAAGAATCTTGATGCGATATTAACAATTTCTGAGTCAGCTAAAAATGAAATTGAAACACATATCAAATTTGATGAAAATAGAATATTTAATATATCTGCTTCATTCGATGATGAATATTTTTATAAGGATCTTAAGGGTAATGAAGATCTTTCTATTAATGTTAATGATTTCGGTAAATATATTCTTTGCTCTAGTGCTGCTGATCCTAGGAAAAATTTATTCAAGTTATTTAAAGCTTATTCTATGTTGCCATTGCCTTTAATAAATAAACATAAATTAGTTTTAACTGGCCCTTTTTCCGTGACTGAAATTGAATTAATAAATTTTTGGTTGGACGATTTAAATATTAACCCTCAAAACGTAAATATATTAGGCTTTGTAAAGGATTACGATTTGGCAAATCTTTATCGGAATGCATATCTATTTGTTTTTCCTTCTTTGCATGAAGGATTTGGCCTTCCAGTTCTAGAAGCTATTATTTGTGGTGCGGTTGTAATAGCTTCCAATGCTACTAGTATTCCTGAGATAGTTACTTATGAACCAGCTTTATTTGATCCCCATAACGTAGAAAATTTAAAGGATTTAATAATTAGGTCACTTACGGATTCCAAATTTAGAAATTCAATTTTGGATAATACATCATTTGTAAGTAGTAATTTTAGTTGGAAAAAAACAGCTGATAAAATGATGTATTCAATCTGTACAATTTTAGAATCCAAGTCGCAAATTAGATCAAATAATAAAACTATATTATCTTATAGTAGGATAATTAAAGAAAATTATAATCGTTTAATACTTAATTTAAAAAGTAATCTTTTTATTAAATCCCCATTTTTTTATAATAATTATACCGAAATTGTTGCAGCTTCAATAGCTTTAATTAACGATCAAATTAAGAAAATCTATTTATCACTTCAGCCCGATTTAAAAAAAATGATTTGGAGAATTGAGGGGCCTTTTGACTCAAGTTATAGTTTATCTATTCTTAATAAAAATTTTGCACTTGCCTTGCTTAAAACTGGACAAGAAATAGAATTATGTTCAACAGAGGGGCCAGGAGATTTTACACCAAGTTTTGGATTTTTACAGAATAATCCACTTATTAATAAATTGTATGAGAAATCTAAAAATTCTACTAATGATATCTTTATAACTTCTAGAAATCTCTATCCACCAAGAGTGGATGATCTGGACTCTCATATAAACTTATTGCATGCTTATGGATGGGAAGAATCATCTTTTCCAGCCGAATGGGTCGATAAATTTAATAAGCATTTGACTGGCTTAACTGTTATGTCAAATCAAGTAAAAAAAATACTAATTGATAATGGTGTTTATTTACCTATTAAAGTTTGTGGCTTAGGAGTTGATCATATTCATAATCATGGGGAAAATTATCAATATAGTTTTTCCAAAAAAGAATTTTCTTTTTTACATATTTCTTCCTGTTTTCCTCGAAAGGGTATTGAATGTCTTTTAATTTCCTATGGACGCTCTTTTAGTAAGTCTGATGATGTTAGTTTGATTATTAAGACATTCAAGAATGAACATAATAATATCGAACAAATTTTAGAAAAACTCTATTTAATGAATCCTAATTTTCCTGATGTAAATGTTATTTATTCTGATTTAAATGAAGAGGAAATTATTTCACTCTATCAGCAGTGCGATGCATTGGTAGCTCCAAGTCATGGAGAAGGATTTAATCTGACTGTCGCTGAAGGTATGAGATTAGGTCTTCCAGTTATTACAACTGCTTGGGGGGGGCAAATGGATTTTTGCAATTCCGAAAATGCTTGGTTAATAGATTATGAATTTGAGTATTCTAAGAGTCATTTATCTACATCTAGTTCGGTATGGGCCAAACCCTCAGATATTCATCTTTCACAATTGCTCAAAGATATTTATCAAGCACCCTCACATATTTTGTCATCTAGAATAAATGCAGCAAAACAAACAATATCTGAATATAAATGGGAGAAGGTAGTTCAAAAAAATCAAGATTTTGTATTGGAATTGTGTTCTTCGCCTCCTTTAAAAAAACCTATTATAGGTGTCATTTCCACTTGGAAAGCTAGATGTGGGATTGCAACATATTCTGAACATCTCTTATCACATATTGAAGATGAATATATAATTTTTTCCTCTAAAAACTGTAATAAAAATCAGGAGGATGAATCCATTAGATGTTGGAATTTAGGTAATGATGATCTTAATGAATTATTTGAATGTGTATTAGAAAATAATATAACTTCTATCTTAATTCAATTTAATTATGGTTTTTTTGATTTTAATTCTTTTTCTCATTTTTTGCAAAGAATCCACGACAATAATATTAAAACACTTGTTATTCTACATTCAACTATTGATCCTGAAATTGATAGCACAAAAAAGCTAGAATTAATCTCAGATCAATTAGCTTTATGCAATAGATTACTTGTTCATACACCTTCAGATTTAAATAGATTAAAAAAGCTTGGATTGATTGATAATGTCACGTTATTTCCTCATGGAATTTTGGAATTAGAGACGTATGAAAGAAAAAATGATTTTATAAAATACACAAGTCAAGACTTACATTTTTCTACTTTTGGCTTTTGTTTACCCAATAAAGGTTTTAATGAACTTATTCAAGCTATAAAAATTTTACATAATGAGAATATCATTTGTAGACTAACACTCTATACGTCTCTCTATGATGCTTCTATTTCGCATGATTTATTGAGGAAATTGAGATCACTAATAAATGATTTAAAATTAACCAGATATGTACAGATTGATCCATCATTTTTAGATGATGATGAAATATATGAGAATCTTTCTAATACTGATTTAGTAATTTTTCCATATCAATCCACAAATGAATCTGCAAGTGGAGCAGTTAGACAAGGTATATCATCGCATGCTCCTGTAGCAGTAACACCAGTTCCTATATTTGATGACGTTTTGGATGTGGTATACCAACTTCCTGGATGTTCACCATCATCAATAGCTAATGGTCTTATTAAATGGATTAATGAATTTTATGGACTCCCAATGAATACAAAAGAGATTAATTGGAGGAAACAACATTCTTTTAAATTGTTGGCTTGTAGGCTCCAAGGACTTATAAGAAGTCTTGAAATTAATGATTAATCCTTTTTAAAATGCATTTGGATAACTTATGCAAAGTCTGATAAGTTAAAATCTTGATACTAATAAATATTTTCTAATCTAAACCTATAATTTTTCTTTAGAATAAATTATTTTTATTATTTAACTTTTTCTATGCAACTTTTAACTCGTCTTAGATTTTTATCTTGCTCCCAGAAAGTGTAATTATTTATGTATAGATTTATTTTTTATAATACCTGATATTGTATGAAATTTATAACTACCCCGAATTTTTTTTGCCTATTGGCCTATGTTGTTATTTCGAATAATAGAAATTGAAGGCATTTTTTTTTAAATTGTGGCAAAATTTAGGTATTCAATTTCTGTTATGAATAGAAAAGGCATAATTCTCGCTGGAGGTAATGGTTCTCGCTTATCTCCCATAACAAAATCAGTGAGCAAACAGTTACTGCCAGTTTATGATAAGCCAATGATTTACTATCCACTTACAACATTAATGTTGGCTGGTATTAGGGATATATTAATAATAACTAATGAACGAGATATTCAGAATTTTGTTAATTTATTAGGAGATGGAAGTTCATTTGGTATTTCTATTAAGTTTGAAGTTCAATCAAAGCCGGATGGTATTGCTCAGGCATTTTTAATTGGTGATTCATTTATTGATGGAGATCCTGTTGCATTAGTCTTGGGAGATAATCTTTTTCATGGTGATGAATTAGTTTCGAAAATTGTTCGTGCTTCTAAAAACATTGATGGAGCAACCATCTTTGGATATCCCGTTTCAGATCCTGAGCGTTATGGTGTAATTGAGTTTGATGCGAATAGAAAAGTTTTAAGTATTGAGGAGAAACCAAAAAGACCGAAAAGTCGGTATGCAATTACTGGTTTGTATTTTTTTGATCCATCAGTAGTTGATAAAGCTCGACATGTCTCTCCATCACGTAGAGGTGAGCTAGAAATAACAGATATTCATAGTATGTATTTAAATGAGGGGTTATTGAATGTTGAGCTTCTTGGACGTGGGATGACCTGGCTTGACACTGGAACTTTTGATTCATTAAATGATGCGAGTTCTTACATCCGAACTTTGGAAAATAGACAAGGACTTAAAGTGGGTTGTCCTGAGGAAGTGGCTTGGAGACAGGGTTGGATCGATCGTAAGCAGACGAAAAAGCTGGCCGAAAGTTTAACTAGTAGTGGATATGGAAGTTATTTGCTCCAGATTCTTGATTCTTAAGATGTTTTGTTTGACTGTTAAAAAGTTTAAAAAATGATTATGAAAAAGAAACTTCTTGTTGGTAGCGATGGAGAGACTATCAATGATTTATTTTTAATTACTTCCTCAATCTTTCATGATAATCGAGGATATTTTTATGAATCATGGAATCAGAGAGACTTTGATCAATTAATAGGTAAATCAATAAAATTTTTACAAGATAATCATTCTTTTTCAAATCAAGGTGTTGTTAGGGGCTTGCATTATCAATTACAACCTTTTCAGCAATCAAAATTAGTTATGTGTTCTAGTGGTGAGATTTTTGATGTTGCTGTTGATCTAAGAAAACACTCTAAAACATTTGGAAGTTGGGTGGGGGTGATTTTAAATGATAAAAATCATAATAAACTTTGGATCCCAGAGGGATTTGCGCATGGTTTCCTAGTCATGAGTAGCTCTGCCTTAGTTATGTATAAAGTAGATCAGTATTGGAACAAAGATTATGAAAAGTCTATTAGATGGGATGATCAATACCTTAAAATTAAATGGCCTGAAGTTAATAACAAAGGCTTCATATCTGAGAAGGATTCTAATTCTATGAATTTTCTTGATTTAGATGAAAATCAAATTTTTTCCTGATAAAAGAAATCCTGATAATGGTTATTTTCTTTATAACTAAATACGCAATTTCATTTTTATGAAAGTTTTAATCACTGGTTCTCATGGACAACTTGGTACATATCTAATTCGAAATGCACCTGAATATATTGGAGATGAAAATATTGATTTAATTTCTCCTACTAAAACTCAGTTAGACCTATCAAATGCCAGAAATTGTCAGTTATTTCTTGACGCAAATAAACCTGATTGGATAATAAATGCAGCAGCATTTACTAATGTTGAAAAAGCAGAAAACCTTTCGACTCTGACTTATGATATTAATACAATAGCACCAAAGATTTTTTCTCAATGGATTTTAGAGAATGGTGGTAATATATTACAAATAAGTACAGACTATGTTTTCGATGGGTTGAAACCTTCACCATATCTTATCACAGATGCAACTAATGCTCTTAGTGTTTATGGTCGTAGTAAGGAATCTGCAGAGAAAATAATAAGCGATTTATTGTTCAAAACTGATCAAGCTAAAATTTTACGAGCTAGTTGGTTAATTGGTCCAAATAAAAATAATTTTGTGCATAAAATTCTTAACTTACTAGAGGATAAAGAGAGCTTAGAAGTTGTATATGATCAAATAAGTTGCCCTACAAATATAATAAAATTAGCATCTATTTGCTGGAGAGTTTTACAATTTAATAAGGAAGGAGTTAGCTTCCCTAATCTATTACATTGGTCTGATTCAGGAGTTGCTAGCTGGTTTGATGTGGCGCAATGTGTATCAGAAATAGGTTATGATCTTGGATTAATATCTTCACCTGCAAAACTTATTCCTGTAAAATCTAAACAATATCCGCAAATTGCTAAGCGACCTGCTTTTTCATTATTGGATATTAGTCAAACTACTAGTAATTTAAAAACGGAGCCTAACTATTGGCG
>QCHH01000033.1 GCA_003279585.1 Prochlorococcus sp. AG-402-A08
ACCTGGCATGAGAGCAATCCACTTGCCAGAAGGCAGTGGATCATCAATTTTTGCAGTTTCTGTTAAATCCGCTGTCAGGTCTCCTATTACTGAACAACGATTTTGAATTCGTCTTGGTATTTTATCAACGATACTTTGAGACATCGCGACAATACGATTATTCCAAAAAGGCCATCTTGCGATCCATTCTGCATATGTCATGTGTAAATATCCCAATCTTGCTGAAAGCAGAACGCTCCAAAATTGATCTCCTCCTAAAAATATTACTAATCCGTTCGATGGCCATGCACTAAACTTTTTAGGTTTTATAAGAAGCTCCCAAAATTTTTTTGCCTTTATTATATTTTCAAATTGCAACCATTTTTTGGCAACAATATTTTCATTACCAGTTGCGTTCGGGCAAGGAACTAGGACAAGATTTAAGGATATTGATGATGTCTTTGCTTTGGGTCTTAGGTCAATTTGTTTATGAAGCTCTTTAGCAAGTGGCTTGACCCAAGTAGCTAGTTCACCTGGTCCATTGGAGACAAAGATAATTGCTAAAGGATCATTACTCATTTATTGATGAGCATTAGTTTTTATAAATGCGGATGGCGAGACTTGAACTCGCAAGGCCGAAGCCACATGTTCCTTAGACATGCGCGTATACCAATTCCGCCACATCCGCAAGTTTACTCAGTTAAGCACCAAGTATTCATGATCATAATGCTAAACCTATTAAGCTTCTACCTAATGCGTTTTTGTCTTGGGCACTAATACTGATACGATCCGCCTGAGGCCTTGAGAAATTTGAATGCCCATAGGCAAATTGCTGATAGCTAATCGTGGCGAAATAGCTTTAAGAATTCTCCGTAGCTGTCGTGAGATGGGGATTGCAACTGTTGCTGTTTATAGCACAGTGGATAAGAATGCCCTCCATGTTCAATTGGCTGATGAGGCAGTCTGTGTTGGAGATTCCCCTAGTAGTAAAAGTTATTTAAATATTCCGAACATATTAGCTGCAGCAACATCAAGAAGGGTTGATGCTATTCATCCTGGTTACGGCTTTTTAGCTGAAAATGATCGCTTTGCAGAGATTTGCGGAGATCATGGTCTTATTTTTGTAGGTCCATCTCCTCATGCAATTCGCTCAATGGGAGATAAGTCGACAGCTAAATCGACTATGCAGAAGGTTGGAGTTCCAACTGTTCCTGGAAGTGAGGGTTTGCTAGATAGCGTTTCAGGTGCCTCCCAGCTTGCCTCTGAAATGGGCTATCCAGTAATGATTAAAGCAACAGCAGGAGGTGGTGGAAGAGGTATGCGTTTAGTTGGACATCCTGATGAATTGGATAATCTTTATAAAGCTGCACAGGGGGAAGCAGAAGCTGCATTTGGAAATCCAGGGCTATATATGGAGAAATTTATCGATCGCCCAAGGCATGTAGAGGTTCAGATTCTTGCTGATCGTTTTGGGAATGTTGTGCACCTTGGAGAGAGAGATTGCTCTATTCAAAGGCGGCATCAAAAACTATTAGAAGAATCACCAAGTCCGGCTTTAGACGAACACCTGAGGTTAAAAATGGGAGAAGCAGCTGTTGCAGCTGCAAAAAGTATCAATTACGAAGGCGCTGGAACAGTCGAATTCCTGCTTGATAGGGAAGGAAACTTCTACTTTATGGAAATGAATACTCGAATACAAGTGGAGCATCCTGTAACAGAATTAGTTACTGGTATGGATTTAATATCAGAACAATTACGTATTGCAGGAGGAGAAAAATTAAAATTTAGTCAATCAGATATCAAGCTTGAAGGACATGCAATTGAATGCAGAATCAATGCTGAAGATCCTACTCACAATTTTAGACCCTCTCCAGGGAAAATCACAGGCTGGTTGCCTCCTGGTGGACCAGGTGTAAGGGTAGATAGCCATGTTTACACTGGTTATGATATACCTCCTTTTTATGATTCTTTAATAGGAAAATTAATTGTTTGGGGAAGAGATAGAGAAGCTGCACTTAAACGTATGGAAAGAGCTTTAAACGAATGTGCAGTAACAGGAATTACAACTACTATTGATTTTCATTTAGAATTACTAAATAGAAAAGAATTTATAGAAGGGGATGTTCATACCAAGTTTGTTGAACAAGAAATGCTGTAAATAGCTTGAAAGTTCAAAATATAATTTGCGTTAGTAAACCCTGTTGACCAAGAAATAATTCGCGAAAAAGGCTTAAGAGACCTACCCAAATAATCGGTGTTATGTCTACCCCTCCTATAGGAGCCACAATTTTTCTAGTTGCTGAAAGTATAGGTTCAGTTGGTAAGAAGATAATTGGCCATAAACCAGTTCTTAAATCTATTTTTGGGTACCAAGTCAAAATAATTCTTAGAAGGAATGCAAGGGTTAGAGAACCTATTAAAAAACCTATTAAAAAATGTAGGGTTGGAAGACTTTTAATTAACAGAGGCATCACAAAGCTCAAAGCATTATTGAATAGATGGTACAAATCATCTTTTATTGCGTAAGATTACTCGGTCTTGCATAAGAATTAGCTGAAATGGCTTTTCATTTATTAAATTTGTTCCTTAGTGCTGGAGCTTCTGGTGAAGCGGCTACAAGTTCTGCTGTTGGGATGATAGGGAGTTTTCTTGCGGCTGGGGCTTTGGTCGTTGCACCTGCTGCAGCTGCGTTGATTTGGGTGAGTCAAAAAGATGCATTGAGTAGATAGCCCTAGCAAACACCTATTTATGCCATAGACTGATAGATATAAGGTTGCTTTCAACCTGAAAATGTTTATTTAAGAGGGCAAACTTGGTCAATGCCAGTCTAAATTGGGCCAGCATTGTTGGCATAGTTCTTGCTGTATGCGGAGCTGGCTTATATTTTCTTAGATCTTTTAAGCCTGCATTGGCAAGAGATTACGATGTATTTTTTGCTGCTATAGGCTTGCTCTGTGGCGGCATCCTTTTTTTTCAAGGATGGCGTTTAGATCCTATTCTTCAGTTTGGTCAATTTTTGCTTGCTGGAACAACTGTTTTTTTTGCTTATGAAAGTGTTCGACTAAGAGGTATTTCAACAGATCAAGCACGCAGATCTTCATATTTCGATGATGAACCTGAGTTGCCAAGATCTCCCAGAGGAGGTTTGTCCGATGCAGGCTCTGATAGGAATTATGATCGATTTGAGGAATCTCAACCTATAAATAGAAGATTTTCAGGTAGAGAAGATTATCAAGAGGAATATGCAGATGATGAAAATTATGGAAGACGTCCATCTAGGGCGGCAATCCCTGAGCAGGCTGTAAGTAGAAGGCCCAGAAATATTAGTTCTTCAGAAATTAATTCTCGAGGAGCTGAGAGAGATAGGAGAATGGAACGATTTAAGAATCAAGAATCTCCCTCAGATAGAGCCTCAAACTTTGGCGATAGGCGAACTAGCCGTCAAGAAAGTAGGCGAGGTACTCGTCCTTCAGCAAGTGGTCAAACATCAAGTCGGAGAAGAAATGGTGGCCCTAATCCCTCTCAAGCATCATCTTCAAGATTAAATTCTGACAATGCTAATAGGTCTTCTTCTGGATCTAGTAGGCCTTCTAAAACTAAAAATAGTATTGAAGATGCTGCCTTTTCTAGTCCTGAAAAAGGTGTAAGTAGAGTAAGTAGAAGACCTGCAAACAATTCTGGTGCAAACCCTGGAAATCAAAGATCATCTTCTAAAAGCTCTTATTCATCGTCCGCAAGAAAGTCGAGACCAAGAGATAACAGTTCAAGATTTGATGATTAATCAAAAAACAATCATTATCTATTAATGATTCCAGACCATTCCAAAAAAGATATCTTGCTAATTGCTTCAACCAGTAGAACTGCTAATAGACCAATCATTGCAAATCTTCCATTAATTCTTTCTGCATAACCACTCCATCCAAATTCAGGAATATCATTTGTGGTTGCGCTAGGTGAAAGATTTTTAATTTCTGAATCAGTTTTTTCTTGTTCTATTGACTGATTATCTTGAGCAGGTTCAGTATTTGAGTTCATAGAAATAAACTAGTTATCAGTAAATTGGTAACTTACAGCGGGCATTAATCGCCAACCTTTGTTCTCCGTAATTTCAAGCACAGTTTCATGATAGTTCTTTAAAGTTGGCCTATGACCAACGCTAATGCATGCCATATCACGTTGGTTAAGAAGTTCATAAAGATGTTTTTCTGTATTTACATCTAGTGCACTTGTTGCTTCATCTAAAACAACATATTTAGGTGAATTTAGTAAAAGCCTTGCGAAAGCTAACCTTTGTTGTTCTCCAAGAGATAATAGCCTTTGCCAATCTTGTTTGATATCTAGGTCAGGATACCTTTGGATAATTTGAGGTAACTTGACTTCTTTTAAAACGGCTTTTAGATGATCATCACTGAATCTATTTTTATCTAATGGGTAACAAAGCTGTTCTCGCAGAGAGCCAAGGGTCATATATGGTTTTTGCGGGATAAAGAGTAAATCTCCATTTGAGGGCGTTGCTATCTCACCAGACTGGATTGCCCATAGACCACTAATAGCTCGGAGTAAAGACGTTTTACCGCAACCAGAAGGTCCTACTACAAGTAAACTTTGACCTGACTCAATACTTAGATTTAGATTATTAATTAGAAAATTCTCTTTACCTGGCGTTTTGATACTTACATCTTTAAGAATAATAGAATCGTTAGTTTTAATTTCTGCTTTGAAGTCATCAAATTTGTTATTTCTGATCTCATTCATGTTTGATTGAAATCCTTCAAGTCTGCCTATTGAAGCTGAGAATCTAGCTAAAGCCTCTATCTTGTAAATAATAAAAAATAATGATCCCTCAAGTAGGTTATAGTTCAAATTAGCTTGTTGAAAACTTCCATAGTCCATTTGGCCGCTAAGAATTGGTCCTGCAAGAATAATGAAAGGAATAAAGACACTTCCATAAATTCCGGAGCGTTGGAGCACTCTTAACAATGCTTCCCATATTATTAAAAGATTAAAGTTATCGACTACAGACTTCAGTCTTCTACTGACTTCTTTTTCTTCTTGATTTTCACCAGAATAAAAAGCAATTGATTCTGCGTTGTTTCTTACATGAACAAGACCATAACGAAAATCAGCTTCAAATCGTAATTGATCATAATTTAGTTTAAACAATTTTCTACTAGCAAAAAGTAGCAAAGATGAAACTAATGTGGCGTAAACTATCAGCGCAAGTGTAAGTTCTTTGCTTATACTCAGTAAAATAAATATGTTTAATGAAAAGACTAATAAAGAATCAAAAATGTTTAGCGAGAGATCAATCGTTTGAGCAGTAAAGTCTCTAGCATCTTCTGTAATTCTTTGATCTGGATTATCAACATTAGTTTCAGATTCATCGTTGGGATTTAATACATAATATGTCCTATCATCTAAATAGTCGTTTATTAGGCTTTTGGATAACCACTCTCTCCATAGAAGTTGCAGTTTTGCTTGAAAATAAAATTGGAAGCTTCTTATTGGAAGAGCTGCAATAAAACAAATTCCAAGAATCCACAAATTTTTATAACTTTCATTTTCATCTTTTTGTATTAAGGCATTAGTTATATCTCTAACGAGAAAAGTAATTCCGGCGTTAATTCCATTGACAGACAATAACATTAATATAATTACACCTAGCAAAAGCCAAGGAAGCCATCTTCTTTGTCTTAACTGACCACGAACAGTTATAAATGAAAAAATTCCTAAGGCAAATAAACTTGAAATTATTATTCCTGAAGGACCATCCCAAATGATGTTTAAGGAATTTTGAACACCTCCTAAAAATTGGTTTGTTATCTCTGGAGCTAAGTTGCTTAACAGGCTCATTAAACCTGTTAGTAAAAACAAAACTGTTCCACTTACACAAAATAATAAAGCTATTAATAAATACAAAAATAACCAGCCATTTTTCTTTGTATACGGGAGAAAATATGGCTGAGTTAGCTTTCTTAATTTGATAAGTTGGCTTACCAGACCTTTTTGAGCTTTCGAAATTGATGAGGTCATATTAATTTGATTATTTCAAGGTCAATAAATACTTGATTGGCAATAAGGCTAGCTTATTTTTTTAAAGTTAAATCTGAAACTGTTTTAACTTAGAACTCATCAAAGTTATTTTTTTAGATATCTTAGCTAAAACCCAAATATGTTTTTAGCATCATTGGTATTGGTAGCGAAGAAATCAGCTGCATATCAAAAGAGTGAACTGCAGGAATAGTTTGATCTAATACCCAAATGGCCAAAAAAGGGGCATTTAAAATTATTTGCCATTGCCATTTGTAAGTTAAAATCGACCATATTTTTTTTAAAATGGATCTCTGGTTCTCACTAAGATTTGACCAAAAAGCCTGTAAACTTCTGTTTACATTATTTATAGTGCTGTTTTTATCTGCAGCAGTTTGGGAATCCATTGGATTTGATTAATTAAATACCTTATAGCGCATATGTGGGTGAAGCTGAGTCAGCAAATAAGCCAGTAAAGCAATCGTGCGTATTGATGAAAATCGTGAAAATCCAAGAGCTATCTATCCTGGTGGCCAACTTAATTTCCTTCCGCCAATTATATGAATATGTAAGTGAAATACTGTTTGACCGGCTTCTTCTCCTGTATTAATAATGGTTCTCCAACTTTCTAAACCAGCAGCATTGGCAATTTCCGTCCCTTTAAGAAGTAAGTGTCCCAGTAATTCTTGATCTTCTTTTTTTATATCTTGAAGACTTGGAATAGGTTTTCTAGGAATTATTAAAATGTGAGTAGGTGCTTGGGGTGTTATATCCTTGAAAGCTAGGCATTTGTTATCACTAAAAACCTCATCACAAGGTATTTCACCACTAAGAATTTTATCGAAAATAGTTGTCATTGAATTTGAAGAGAGACTAATAATAAGAATCTAATGCGATTATTTATAGTTTGAATTGACATGCTCTTTTAATTCGAGTCTTTGATGACATCGCTTTCATTGAAGTTATTCTCATTTAATTGTTTTTTCAGCTCTTCTTCATCAGTTACTTTATCAACAAAACAGACACCATTTAAGTGGTCTATTTCGTGCTGAATGCATCTTGCCATTAGACCATCTGCATTCATTTTTTTTGGTCTACCCATCTCATCTCGATAACTTAATTTGATTGAGGATGGTCGTAAAACATTAAGGTAAACTCCAGGGATACTTAGACAACCTTCTTCATATGTATCTAAGCTTGCACTAGAAGAAATTATCTCAGGATTTATAAAGACCATCGGTGGGGCATTTGGATCTTCAAAATTTAAATCAATAACTAACAATCTCTTTTGTATTCCAACTTGAGGTGCCGCTAAACCAATACCTTTTGATGAATACATAGTTATTAGCATATCTCTAACTAACTTTCGAATTGAATCATCAACTTTGACAATACGATTGGCTGGCGTTCTTAAAGCCTCATCTCCCAGTTGATAAACCTTCAAAGGGGGTTCCTTGACAGGTTCTTTCGAAACTGAAATTGAGGACTTCTTTTTTTCTGCATTTTTTGCAAGTTGAGCAAAACTGCCAGCCAAATGAGTCTTAAGATAACAACTTTTATACTTTACTTTGTTTTAAGTTCCATGAGTGAATTAATCATTGACTCTCAACATCAATGCAGAACAAACTAATGAGAATCTTGGATGCTGAAAAAGTTTATGGAGAAGCCCCAATATTTAAAGAGCCTCGGATTATAGGTGAATGGGTTTTATGGTTAGAACAAAGACCAAATGAAAAGGGAAGAACTACAGCTTTAATTAGACCTTGGGGACAAAAAGACTTATTACCACAGGAGTTGACACCTTATCCAAGTGATTTAAAGACAAAAATTCATGGATATGGCGGTGCTCCTTTGACAGCTACTCTCGATGGATCAGATCTACTACTGACTTGGGTTGACAATAAAGACAACTGCTTATGGATGAGAACTTGGTCTTCTGAGGAAGTAAATGAAAAATCTTCTTCTTTTAAATTAATACCTAAAATACAATCTAACTGTCTTTCAAAAAAACATAATTTTTTTCTTGCAGGTGGCGTAATTGACCTTGAAAAAAATATTTGGATTGGATTGATGGAAGATGAAGAAGGAGATCATATAGTTTCTTATTCTCTAGAAAGAACTGATCAAGATCCAAAATTTATTTATTCATCTCAGGGCTTAT
>QCHH01000034.1 GCA_003279585.1 Prochlorococcus sp. AG-402-A08
CAGTAAAGTTACAAGTGAAGAAGTTAAGAAGGATTTAGATCGAATTTATTCAACAGGTTGGTTCTCTGGTGCAAAGATTGAATCATTACAGAGTGCTTTAGGAGTTCAACTTTTGATTAAAATTGAACCTAATCCAATATTAAATAAGATAAGTATCCTTCCTTCTGAGAGAAAACTTTCAAATTCAAAATTAAATGAGATTTTTAATAATGATTATGGAAAAACTTTAAATCTAAACACTCTTCAGATAAGGATTAAAGAAATTAAGGATTGGTATACTAGTCAAGGATACTCATTGGCAAGGATTTCAGGTCCAAGTCGAGTCACTAAAGAAGGAAGAGTTGAACTTTATATTCAAGAAGGATATATTGCTGGTATTGAGATTAATTTTATAGATGAAGATGGAAATACAGAGGATGAAAAAGGCAGGTTAATAAAAGGAAAAACAAAGAGATGGGTAATTGAAAGAGAATTAATGACTAAAGTTGGAGATATTTTTAATAGAAATAAATTAGAATCAGATATCAAAAGACTGTACTCAACCTCACTTTTTAATGATGTAAAAGTAACTCTTAAACCAGTAAGTTCTGAACCAGGCAAGATTATTATTTCATTAGGTATAACAGAGCAAAGAACTGGCTCTTTGACTGGAGGACTTGGTTATAGCGGAGCGCAAGGTGTTTTTGGACAGATCGGATTGCAAGAGTCCAATCTTGTTGGAAGGTCATGGTCATCAAATATGAATTTGACTTATGGAGAATATGGAGCACTCCTAAATCTTTCTCTATATGATCCTTGGATTAAAAATGATAAACATAGAACATCTCTTAGAACTTCATTGTATTTAAGTAGAGAAGTTCCTCAAGAATTTAGAAGTCAAGAGGGAGGAAGTATTCGAGGAGTTCTTGACAGATATGAAGCACCTGATTCTTCAATAAGTTACGATATTAATCAATCCCAAAATTTAGATTTAAATAATAATAATACTTTAATTAAAACAGGTCCATTTAATAACCTTTCTTCAGCTCAGTTATCGGCACCACAGTTTAGCTGGTTTGATTATGAAGGAGACTCTATTGTCTTAGAGCGAACAGGAGGAGGTTTCTCTTTTGCAAGACCCTTAAATGGAGGTCAGCCTCTAAAAAAAGTGCCTTGGAGTGTACTTATTGGTGCTAATTTTCAGAAAGTTAGACCCATAGATTACGCAGGTGATAAAAGACCATATGGTGTTGCATCAACAAATTTCAAAGAGGGTAAAGTTCCTGAGAGTGAAGTGATATGTGTTGCATATAATTGTGCTATAGAAAACACCTTGGTTAGTCTTAAAAGTGCAATTACATACAACAATTTAGATAATTCAAGAAATCCAACTTCTGGAGATTATTTAAACATAGGTACTGAACAGTTTATTAGTTTAGGCAAGAATTCACCAACTTTTAATAGAACTAGGGTTAGTTATTCTCGTTTTTATCCTGTCAATTGGTTGAAGATTCATAAGGGTTGTCGTCCCAAGCCTGGTGGAAAATTAGATTGCTCTCAATCGATAGGTTTTCAAGCAAAAGTCGGAACAATTATTGGTGATCTTCCTCCTTATGAAGCATTCTGTTTGGGAGGAACTAGCTCTGTTAGAGGATGGAACTCTTGTGATCTTGGTGTTGCAAGAAATTATGGAGAAGCAACAGCAGAATACAGATTCCCAATTTGGCGATTAGTCTCTGGGGTGATGTTTGTTGACGCAGGCTCTGATTTTGGTTCCCAATCAAATGTCCCAGGAAAGCCAGGCAAAATTCTTGAAAAACCAGGGTCTGGTTTTTCTGTTGGACCTGGAGCAGTTATTAATACACCTGTTGGCCCAATTCGTATAGAGGCAGCAACTCAAGATTTCAGTGGCAATTGGCGATATAACATCGGTATTGGTTGGAAATTCTAGTGTTCTCATTCCCCAATGATTACGATGAAGGTTGGACGCTTCAAAATGAAATTAAAAAAGATGGTATTGGATTGCATACAGGTCTTAAATGTACAGCCATTATTAAGCCAACAGAATTAAACGGATTTTATTTCTCTTTTTCAGATAAACCTAATAAAGTTTTTCCTATAGATATTTCCCAAGTAAGGAATACACCTTTATGTACAACACTTGATCTGAATGGAAAAAAAGTGTCTACGGTTGAACACCTGCTTGCTTCATTAATTGGTGCTGGCTTAACTCATGCACATATAGAAATAACTGGCAGTGAGATTCCCTTGCTTGATGGTTCTGCTATTGGTTGGATCGAGGAAATTGAAAAAGTAGGAATGATTAATTCCACTACACCTCCTCGACCAAGGCCAGAAATAACATCTCCAATTTTTGTAAATAAAGGGGAAAGTGTGATTTTTGCAATACCATCAAAAAAGTTGAAATTAATAGGTTTGGTTGATTTTCCATACAAGGCAATTGGACAGCAAATGTTTTCGATTGAGCTTTCTCCAAATAATTTTGTTAAAGAAATTGCACCTGCACGAACTTTTGGCTTTCTTGATCAGCTAGAAGAATTAAAGAAAGCGGGGCTGATTAAAGGCGGAGCACTTGAAAATGCTTTGGTTTGTAATGGTGATTCTTGGGTGAATCCACCCTTGAGGTTCTCAAACGAGCCAGTGCGTCATAAATTGCTTGACTTGATTGGAGATTTAGCTTTTGTTGGATTACCGAGAGCGCAAATTTTTGTTTATAAAGGCTCTCACTCTCTTCATGCTGAATTTGCAGCTTCTCTTCAAAAGGTATTAACTTAATTAAATCTGATTTTGACTGACATTTCTCCTTCCCAACATCTTGTTTTAAATAGCGAGCAAATAATGGGTCTTTTGCCCCATAGATATCCTTTTGCGCTTGTTGACAGAGTGATAGAACATCACCCAGGTAAAAAAGCTGTGGCAATAAAAAATGTCACCCTTAATGAGCCTCAATTTCAAGGTCATTTTCCTGGAAGACCTTTAATGCCAGGAGTTCTAATAGTTGAAGCAATGGCTCAGGTTGGTGGTTTGATTGTTTCTCAAATGCCTGATCTTCCAAAAGGACTGTTTGTTTTCGCTGGGATTGATTCAGTTCGATTTAGGCGTCCAGTTGTTCCCGGAGATCAATTATTAATTTCTTGCGAATTGATAAGCATAAAAAGGAAAAGATTTGGGAAAGTTAGGGGAGAAGCAAAGGTTGATGATCAGTTGGTTTGTTCTGGAGACTTGATGTTCTCTCTTGTGGATTGAAGTGATGAGTGAACTTGAATCTTCTGAAAGTTTAAGAGGAGATAACAAAGTCAATATTCATGCTTTTGCAGATGTCTCTCCAAAAGCTGAACTTGGGAAAGGAGTATACGTAGGCTCAGGGGCTGTTATTGGTCCAGATGTGATTGTTGGCCCAAATACTTGGATAGGACCAAATGTAATTATCGAGGGAAATGTAAAAATCGGGTCAAATAATAAGATTTTTCCTGGAGCATGTATTGGATTAGAACCCCAAGATTTGAAATATAAAGGAGATCTTACTGATGTTTTAATTGGAGATGATAATACTTTTAGAGAATGTGTAACTATAAATAGGGCTACCTATGAAGGGGAGAAAACTATAGTTGGGAATCGAAATTTGTTAATGGCTTATTCACACTTAGGACACAATTGTGAAATTGGAAACAGTGTAGTCATCGCTAATAGCGTACAGATTGCAGGTCACGTTGTTGTTGAAGATCGAGCTGTTATTGGAGGTTGCTTGGGGATACATCAATTTGTTCATATTGGTTATTTAGCTATGGTAGGAGGTATGACAAGAGTTGATAGAGATGTCCCTCCATATTGTTTAGTAGAAGGACACCCCGGAAGAATGCGGGGACTAAATAAAGTTGGAATTAAAAGGAAAAGCATAGATAAAAAGAATAAAGAAGAATATATACAATTGAAAAGAATTTGGAACTTATTATTCAAGTCTGAATATGTAATTTCTGATAGTTTGAAAATTGCAAGAGAAGAAAATTTATTCCAATCCTCCTCAAGGTTATGTGGATTTGTAGAACTCTCTATTGGAAAAGGTAGAAGAGGTCCAATGCCTTCTTTGATGCCAACAAAATAAATAATGAAGTTATTAATCAGTACTGGAGAAGTTTCTGGCGACTTGCAGGGAAGTTTATTAATAAAGGCTTTAAAGATTAATGCAGAAAAAAGAAAAATCGAATTAGAGATAATTGCCTTGGGTGGTGAAAGAATGAGAGAAGCAGGGGCTAAATTAATATCTAATACTTCTTCAATAGGTGCAATTGGTTTTTTAGAAGCTCTTCCTTATATTCTTCCAACTTTAAATGCACAATCAAAGATTGATAATTACTTAAGTGCTTCCCCTCCTGATGCAGTTGTTTTAATTGATTATATGGGGCCAAATATCCGACTAGGATTAAAATTAAAAAAAAAGTTCCCTAATATTCCAATAATTTATTATATTGCGCCTCAGGAATGGGCATGGAGATTAGGTGATACGGGTACAACTGATTTGATTAGTTTTACAGATAAAATATTAGCTATCTTTGAAGAGGAAGCTAAATTTTATTCAAATAAAGGAGGAAATGTAAAATTTGTAGGTCATCCAATGTTGGATTTTTATAGAAATATTCCTACTAGAGAAGAATCATTTAGAAAATTAGGATTAACCTCTGATAAGAAACTTCTTCTTATTATTCCTGCTTCACGAAAACAAGAGCTTAAATATATTTTGCCCACATTACTTAAAGCGGCTAAGATGCTTCAGCAAAAGGATCCTTCAGTTACTGTTCTAATACCATCTGGTTTAAAAGACTTTGATGAAATTTTAAATAATGCACTAAATAAATATGGTGTATCTGGAAGAGTTATTTTGTCAAATGAAGTTGATAATATAAAGCCATTTTTATTTTCGGCTGCTCATATAGCTTTAGCAAAGTCTGGAACGATAAATATGGAATTAGCTCTAAACTCAGTTCCACAAATAGTTGGATATAAAGTAAGCAGAATTACTGCTTTTTTCGCAAGATATTTACTGCGATTTAATGTTAAATATATTTCACCAGTTAATCTTCTTTTAGATAAAATGTTAATACCAGAGTTTATCCAAGAGGATTTTAAAGCTGAAAAAATCTCTAATGCAGCATTAAAAATCATTGAAGATAATTCTACAAAAGAAGACATAATTCTTGGGTACAAACGATTGAAAGATAAATTAGGAAAACCAGGAGTTACAGATAGAGCATCAAAGGATATTCTGGACTTATTATTTCAATGATTCCTATGAATAAAATCTTTAGAAGACTAATAGTATTTTGTATTCTCCTGCAACTTTTTATAGCTTGCCCATTGCAAGTATTTGCCGAAGCAGAAGAAGCTATTTTTGCAGGTGGGTGTTTTTGGTGCCTAGAACATGATCTAGAGAAACTTGATGGAGTAATTTCGGCAGAAAGCGGATACTCCGGAGGAGACCTAAATAATCCAACCTATGAAAATCATAGTGGTCATCAAGAGGTTGTTAAAGTTAGTTTTGATCCGAATGTTATTAGTTATAAAGATTTACTTCAGCAGTATTGGTTTAATATAGATCCTTTTGATGACAAGGGACAATTTTGTGATAGAGGGAATTCTTATAAGCCTGTTATTTTTACATCTAATCAAGAACAAAAGAGTGATGCAAAAGAGAGTGAGAAAAATATCTCTGATGAATTAAATATACCCTTGGATCAATTAAAGGTTGATATTATTGATTCGAAAGACTTTTGGATAGCAGAGAAGTATCATCAAGATTTTGCAGTTAAGAATCCACTTAAATATAATTTTTATAGAACGAGTTGTGGTAGAGATAATAGACTTAAGAGAGTTTGGGGCGATTATAAATGACATTTAAATGCTTAATTCGAAGATATAGAAGTAGCTATATTTTTTAGATCTTTAGATTATATTCGAATAGACTAATTTGTGTTTTGACTCAACTCTTTGATCCAATTAACTAACGTTCTAACTCCATAACCAGTTGCACCCTTTGGAGTTATATCTCTATCTTTTTCAGTCCAACATGTACCTGCTATGTCAATGTGAGCCCATGGAATACTTGAGTTCACAAATTCTTTGAGAAACAAGGCAGCAGTAATTGACCCCCCTGGCCTAGGCCCAGTGTTTTGCAAATCAGCAATAGATGATTTAATTCCAGATTTATATGAATCTTGCATAGGCATTCTCCAGATACCCTCACCAGCTTTACCTGCAGCTTTAGTTAATTGCTCAGAGAGCTGATCATTGTCAGTCCATAAGCCTGCTATTTCGTCTCCTAATGCAATGACGCAAGCACCAGTAAGAGTTGCCAGATCTACAATGGAGTCAGGCTTCAGTTTGCATGCATAAACCAAAGCATCCGCTAAAGTTAATCTTCCCTCTGCATCGGTATTATTTACTTCAATGGTTTTCCCATTCGAAGCTCGAACGATATCTCCAGGATGCAATGCAGAACCATTAATCATATTTTCGCAAGCAGCAACAATAAAATGTACTTCGGTGTTATTAGGTTTTAATTCGGCAATGGCTCTTGCTGTTCCAAGAACAGAAGCACTTCCTCCCATGTCGTACTTCATTTTTTCAATTTGAGAGGCACCTACTTTTAAGTTGTATCCACCAGAGTCAAAAGTTAAGCCTTTACCAATTAATACGACTTTGTTTTTTACATTTTTTGGAGAATATTTTAAGTGTATAAAATTAGGATCTAGATCTGATCCTTTAGCAACTGCTAAGTAAGCTCCCATTCCTTGATCTTCGCATTCTTTTTTATCAAGAATTTTTAAATCTAGATCATAATCAGTGGCTAATTTTTGAGCCTCTTTAGCCATTTGATATGGGGTAAGATAATTGGGGGGTGCTGAAACAAGTTCTCTAGCAAATTTAACTCCTTCGCAAATTGGATTTATTTCAGCAATGGCTGATTTTGTGGTTTTGGTGTCCAAGCCTATCAATTCAACTTCATCTATTGGAGTAGGTTCTTTTGATTCTGATTTGAACCTAAAATCTTTCATAGACGACAATCGAATTGCTTCGCCAACTGCGCATGCAGCGGAAGAAGTGTCCAATGCATCCCAAGGTAATAATATTCCTACTTTTCTTTCATAAGGTGAAACTTGTCGAGTACCTATTGAAGCTGCTTTACGTAGATCATCAATTTGAAGATTTTCGGCTTTGCCTAAGCCTACAAAGATTACTTTTTTTATTTTGCCTTCTATAAGTTCAATTGATATTTTCTGATTTTTTTTGCCTTCGAACTTTGAATCA
>QCHH01000035.1 GCA_003279585.1 Prochlorococcus sp. AG-402-A08
CACAAAGCAATTGAAATCAAACCTGACTTAGCAGAAGCACATTTTAATCTAGGAAATACTTTGAGAGATCTTGGCAAATTACAAGAAGCAGAAATCTGCTATCACAAAGCAATTGAACTTAATCCTAGGTCTGCTGAGGCTCATACTAATTTGGGAAACATATTGAAAGATCTTGGCAAATTAAAAGAAGCAGAAATCTACTATCACAAAGCAATTGAACTTAATCCTAGGTCTGCTGAGGCTCATACTAATCTGGGAATTATTTTTAGAAATCTAAGTAAATACAATGATGCTATAGATTGCTACAAAAAAGCTATAGAAATCAAACCTGATTTTGCGATAGCACATTCCAATCTGGGAAACATATTGCAAGATCTTGGCAAATTAGAAGAAGCAGAAATCTGCTACCAAAAAGCAATTGAACTTAATCCTAGGTCTGCTGAGGCTCATACTAGTCTTGGAATTGTTTTTAGAAATCTAAATAAATACAATGATGCGATAGATTGCTACAAAAAAGCTATAAAGTTAAATAATCTTTTCTCACCAGCAAAGGTTGAATTACTTTACTCTAAACGAGAAATATGCGACTGGAGTGATCAAAAAACTCAAAATACTTGGCTTAAGACTCTTGGATTAAAAGGCCGAGCAGTGGTTCCATTCCCTTTCTTTTTTCTTGAAGATAATCCTTTAAAAGAGTTAAAAATAGCACAAAATTTCTATAAACAAAATTTCAGTCAAAAGAGTTCGAATATACCTCCTTTAAAAAATGAAAAGATTCATATAGGTTACTTTTCTGCCGACTTTAAAAACCACGCAACTATGCATCTAATTGCTTCTATTCTTGAATTACACGATAAATCAATATTCAAGATATTTTTATATTCATTTACTACTAGAGAAGATTCCTATACAGAGAGAGCTAAACAATCTGGATGTTTTTTTAGAGATATAAAAAATTTAAATACTATTGAAGCTGTTGAATTAGCAAGGAGAGATAAAATTGATATAGCTATTGATCTTAAAGGTTATACTCAACATTCTAGAATGAATATATTTTCATATCGAGTAGCAGCTATACAAATAAATTATCTTGGATATCCAGGATCTCTTGGTACACAAAATATAGATTATATTATCGCTGATAATATTTTAATTCCAAAGGAAAAAGAAAAATTTTATTCTGAAAAAATCATACGAATGCCAAATTGCTATCAATGTAATGATAATAAAAAAGAAATCTCTAAAGAATCTATTTACCGTAGAGATTACAACCTTCCTGATAAAGGATTTATATTTACTTGTTTTAATTCTAATAAAAAAATATCTCCAAAAGAATTTGATATTTGGATGAAATTACTTACAAAAGTAAAAGGAAGCGTACTATGGTTATATAAATCTAATACTTGGGCAATTAAAAATCTATGTAAAGAAGCAGAGATAAGAAATATTGATTCAAATAGATTAATTTTTGCTAATAAGCTTCCATTAGAAAAACATTTAGCAAGACATTCTCTTGGAGATTTAGCACTTGATACTTTCAACTGTAATGGTCACACTACGACCTCAGATGCTTTATGGGCAGGCTTGCCAGTGCTAACAAAAATAGGAGAAAGCTTTTCTGCAAGAGTATCTGCTAGTTTGCTAACTTCTCTAGGCATTCCAGAACTAATTACAAATAATGAAAAAGAATATGAAGAGAAAGCTATTCACATAGCAAAAAATCCGGTGGTACTCAAAAATCTCAAGTCTAAAGTCATTACTTTGAGAAATAAATCACCACTTTTTAATTCAAAATTATTTACAAAGAATTTAGAAAGTAAATTCCAGGAATTGGTTAATTATATTTAAAAATATACTCAGTAGTCTGAATATATTTTTGATAAACTCCTTATTTCTCTCTGATATCAACTTACACTTAGATCAACAATAAGTTATGGGGAAAAGAACCCCCCAAGCAAAACCCGAAAATGAAAAATATACCTGAGATCTCACTTCCCTTCAGTAATTTCCATTCCCTCCACATCCCCCCCATATAGAACTCGGAATCTGTGGCAAACCACGAAACGATGAAAACTCTTCAATCCTCTAATTCATTACTGCTACTGCATTTTTTCTGTTTTCTGAACTTATACCAACTCGCCCAAACAAATAAAGAACGGAAAGGAAGGTATTCGTAGTAGGCGAACATGGCAATCGGTGGCAACAGATTGCAGAACTTTTTTGAAGAATCCAAATCTCCTCACAACACTCCTTACAACAAACTTTTTAAAAAATTTTCAATGAATTCTTTCACAATCAACTAGAAAGGTAGATCAACTTACTAGTAATATAGATCTACCAGAAAGAATATACGACCAGCATGGACTGGCCAGATAGAAAATACAGTAACAAAAAGAAAAGGGATGAAGTAAATACATTCCCAGTTCTATTGGCTTTAGAAGAAATCAAAGAAAACATCGCTCTTAGTCCTTCGAAACTTTCTAAAGAGAAAATAATAAATCAAGCATTTAAGTTTCATTCACAAGGGAATATTTCAGAAGCAGCAAAATATTATAAACTTTTTATTAATCAAGGCTTTAAAGATCAAAGAGTTTTTTCTAATTATGGTGTGATTCTAAAAAGTCTTGGAAAATTACAAGAAGCAGAAATAGCAACTCGCAAAGCAATTGAACTTAACCCTGATTTCGCAGAGGCGCATTTAAATCTGGGAAATATATTGAGAGATCTTGACAAATTAAAAGACGCAGAATTATCTACTAACAAAGCAATTGAAATTAATCCTGATTTCGCAGAGGCACATTACAATCTGGGAATCATATTGAAAAATCTTGGCAAATTAAAAGACGCAGAATTATCTACTAACAAAGCAATTAAAATCAAACCTAATTACGCAGAGGCACATTTAAATCTGGGAATCATATTGAAAAATCTTGGTAAATTACGAGAGGCAGAATTGTCATATCGCAAAGCAATTGAAATTAAACCTGATTACGTAGAGGCGCATATAAATTTGGGAATTACATTGAGAAATCTTGGCAACTTAAAAGAAGCAGAATTATCAACTCGTAAAGCAATTGAATTTAAACCTGATGACGCAATAGCACATTCCAATCTGGGAAAGATATTGACTGATATTGGAAAATTACAAGAAGCAAAAAATGAATTGATCAAAGCAATTGAATTGGCACCTAACTTAACAAGCGCTGTTGAACCATTAGCTAGGCGACTTTATTATGAGCAAGAATATGATTTGGCATTAAAATATCTCAGTAAAAATAAATCGAATTCTTGTCAAACTATATATCTAGCTTGTTTATTATCTCTTGATAGAGAAAAAGATTTTGATCAAAAATATAAAGAGCTATCGAAAAATGGAGTCTGTAATGCTGATATGGGTGGCATTGTTGAACATGCCAATTTTATTTATGGAACAAGAAAAGAATCACATTTCTGTAATGAATCAATTAAGTATGTATTAATAGAAAAAATAAATGAAGAATCATTCTCCGAAAATCACTTAAAACAACTAATTGCCTTTAATAAATCAAGTAAAAAGGAAGATAGATCTCAAGGACTTCTTACTAATGGAATACAAACTTCAGGGAATTTATTTTTATTAGACTACCCATTTATTAAAGCAATGAAGAAGGCTTTAGAAATGAAGATTGATAAATACAAACAAAAATTTAAACATAGTAGGCAAGGTTTCATAAATAATTGGCCTGAAAACTATGAACTTCGATCATGGATGATCAGTATGAAAAATGGGGGATTTCTTAAGCCTCATAATCATGAATATGGATGGATTACTGGTAGTTTTTACCTCCAAATTCCAAAATATGATAATAATAATGATTCAGGTAACATAGCTTTTAGCTATAAAGGGCCTAGATATCCAAATAAAAACAAGGATTTTAATTTAACTATTAAGAAAATAGAAACGAGAGATATTTGTATATTCCCCTCTTCTTTATTCCACCATACTATTCCGTTTGAAAGCAAAGAAGAGCGGATATGTTTTGTTTTTGATTTAGTACAGAAATAATAATTAAGAATAATTATATTGAGTAGTAGAATTACTAAACCAAAAGTGAATAGAAAATTTTGGAATCTAGTAAAAAAGGTCAAGAAAAAAAGAAGATCCCTGAAGAGCAAATATTTCCTGTTCAGTTTGCGTTAGGAGAAATTAAAGAAAAAATTATAATAACTACTACTAATGCGAAGCCTTCTAATGAACAAATAATCAATCAGGCTATCAACTTTCATCTTAAAGGTAATATTGTACAAGCAATAAAATTTTATCAATACTTGATTGAGCAAGGTTGTAAAGATCAGAGAGTTTTTTCTAATTATGGAATAATATTAAAAGATCTTGGTAAATTACAAGAAGCAGAAATAGCAACTCGCAAAGCAATTGAACTTCAACCTGATTTCGCAATATCTCATCTGAACTTGGGATCTATATTAGAAGATTCTGATAAATTAGAAGAAGCAGAGAACTCTTTTCGAAGAGCAATTAAACTTCAACCTGATTTAGCAAAAGCTCATTCAAATTTAGGAAGAATATTGATAGAATTTGATAAATTAAAAGAAGCAGAAATATCTTTTCGCAAGGCAATTGAACTTCAACCTGATTTCGCAAAGGCTCTTTCAAATTTAGGGAGAATATTGATAGAATTAGGTAAATCAGAAGAAGCAGAAATATTAATTAGAAAAGCAATTAAACTACAGCCTGATCAAGCAGAATCTTATCAATACCTAGGAATTATATTAAGAAATAAAGGAGCAGTAGATCAAGCCAAGATATGTTCTGAAAGATTAATGAGGATCAGACCTTGGTCCATAATTGGGGAATATAGCTTTAATCATAGTTTGAAATCAACTTCATCTCATACCTAACAACATCAGAAAATTTATCAGACAACTCATTATCGACTAACTGTGATTCTTCAATAATATTTTTTCTAATAGCAATATTTAATTCCAATATCTTTGAGAAAAGATACTTTGGAATATCAACATCAGATATTCTCCTGATAATCTCATCAAAATATTCAATTGATAATCTCGGATTATTGACAGCAACCAGTGGTAAGCCTTCGACTATTATAAGATTATTTGATCTTTGGATTTTCATAGAATCGTCACACAATTGTTTACCTTTACATTCAAATTTAATTCCTAAAGCATGAAGATTTATAGAAAATGGAAATGAAAATACTATGCTTTCTTTAGAAAAAAATCCATATAAAAAAAATCGATTTAATGAGCTTTGACTATTATATGAGAATGTTATCTCTCCATCCATAGGTGGGTAATTTGGAGTACTAATTCCATCTAAAGCTTTAATAAAAGGGAGAGAGATCACCTCATGATTTACTAAATCCCAAATTGGAGCTATGACTGAATATTTACCAAACTTTACTGCTCTGGAATTCAAAAATTGATTTTTTACTACATTAATCCACTCTCCTTTATGTCTGTCTACTAAATCAATGAATAGATAAGTTTTTATTAATTCTTTTAACTCGGGAGAAAATGAGCTTAATCCTTTTTCAAAAGAGTCAGTTGTGTTTTTTCCTCCTCCCCCCCATGAAAAGTTATCTTGATAATAGTTGAAGAAATCTCTAATCTTTGGGCTATATTCCTTGTCCTTTTTAATTCTAAGTTTGTTACTATCTACATAAATATCTTCTTTTCTAACCATCAGTTCAGTTGGAGTGAAAATTCGTGATTTTAGATTTGGATTTTCAGAAAAAATACCTCTGCCACGCTTTCCTTCCTTTTGGCAAATATTCTCAGCGATCCCTCCAAGACTGCGAAATTCAGAGATCAAAAATTTCCACTTAGAATTCATAAACAAATATTTATTAAAATCAGTAGCCAATTGAATTTAATTTAATTATACAATACTATAAAAAATAATTTTGCTTGATTATTTAGAGGCTTTTTAATTGAATCAAACTTGGCAAGATATTCTGATAGATCAAAGTAGAAACATTTCTATTCCATTTCAAGGTTGGAATTATGCTTATAACTATGATACTAAATATTTTTCAAATATAAATAAAAAGAGATATAAGAAAAATTACGAATACCAATCAGAACCGAAATATCTTAAAAATGAATTATTAGAACTTGAAACTCTTAATCAAAATACTAGTTTAAATATTACACGCAAAAATAATCCTAAAATAGCAATAATTGGCTGTGGTCCAATTGGCATGGCAGCATCATTATGGCTGAGAAAAGCATATCCTAATTTAGATATATCTATTTATGAAAAAAGAATTAATTTAAAAAATAATAAAATGAAACCTTTTACTAGAAGATGGCTTACTTTCTTAAAATTAGATTTATTAGAACCCATCTTAGATCATAAAGATATATTAATTCTAAGAAAAATTGGCCTAAAGAATTACTTAGGAGTTGATATAAGAAATTTAGAATATATTTTATTAAGAGCTATCAATAAAAAAGGAATAAACATTTGCCCTTTAACTAAAGATATTCTTCAAGCAAAAATGATTATTGATGCTTCTGGCGGAAAATTTATAAGACATACTCAGTCAGAGATTAAGGAAAAATTTTTTATCAATCGAGTAATCCCAAAAAATATAAATAATTATGGTCAGAAATTATCTAAGAATAAGAAATTTAATCAAATTGAAATAGTTAATTATGGAAGCATAATTAAACCTTTTTACAATGGATTACCATTACAAATTCCTTATCTTAAAATAAATTATTTACCACCCAAAATAAAGCAAGATTTTATTTATTTCTCAAATAAGTTGAATAATGATTATGGAATTTATTACTGGGATGGTGTAATGAGAGATGATTTAAATCATTCTTTATTATTTTTATCTCTTTTTCAAGATGAGTTCAATTCAATTGATGATCAAATTAATTCTCCAATTCGACTAGATCAAGCATGGAATAATGATAGATTTAAAAGTAATATATCCGATAGATTATATACTATATTTGAATGGTTATTATCAAAATTAGAGAAAGAAAAAATGTGCTATTTAGAGCCACTATTTCTTTGGGAACCATTTTTTTGCTTAAGAAAAAAAATGTATATTAATGGTGATATAAAATATTTAAATATTGGTGATTCACACTATATTGGGAATCCCAAAGTAGGTAATGGCTTATCTAATCACTTACAAGAATTAAAAAATGTGTTTTCGGAAGCGACTTTTAGCGATATAGATATTTAAGAGGA
>QCHH01000036.1 GCA_003279585.1 Prochlorococcus sp. AG-402-A08
ATGATGCCTAGACTGGAATGAGCATTTGCTAAATTAGGTTTTAGTTTAATTGCTTTACGATAGTGTAATTCAGCTTCTTTTATATTTCTAAGATTTTCTAATATAAGTCCAAGATTATAATGCGAATCAGCCGAATTAGGGTTTAGTTTAATTGATTTTCGGTAATAATGTTCAGCTTCTTTTATGTTACCTAGATTGGTTAATATATTTCCTAGAACTAAATAAGCGTCAGCGAAATCAGGTTTAAGCTGAATTGCTTTAAGTAAGGAAATTTCTGCTTTTTCTAGTTTATCAATATCGCCTAATAGAATTCCCAAACTGAAGTAAGCGTCAGCGAAATTCGGTTTAAGCTCAATTGTTTTACGTAAGGAAATTTCTGCTTTTTTTAGTTTACCTATTTTGCCTAATAGATTGCCCAGACTGAAGTGAGCATCTGCGAAATCAGGTTTAAGTTCAATTGCTTTACGTAAGAAAATTTCTGCTTCTTTTATATTCCCAAGATTGCTTAATAAATTTGCTAAATTGTAATGAGGATCAGCAAAATCAGGTTTAAGTTCAATCGCTTTTCGATAGTATTTTTCTGCTTCTTTTAATTTCCCTAAATTTTTCAATATAATTCCATAATTAGAAAAGACACTTGGATTAGAAAAACCTGATTTTATAAATTTCTCATAATATCTTTTTGCTTCTACAATCTTTCCTTGTGAATGAAGCCTAAAAGCTTGATTTATTATTTTTTCTTTCGATTGTTCAGACGGAGTATAGGTATTAATAGTAACAGTATTTTTGATCTCAAATAGAGAAATAGGAACTGTAAATGTTTTTATCTTAGCTTTTATTTTCTTTTTTTCTGAGTTTCGCTTGGTCACATCTATTTTATTATATGACTAGCTATTAATAATAATTATAATCTGCACGGTGCAATTAATTTTTAAAAGAAATTTACCTAATGTAATTAGGTAGACGATAATCTGTTAACTTGCCAAAAACACTCAATAAGGTTCCTAGATTGGAATACGTATTTTGCGGAATTAGGGTTAATTTGAATTACCTTTCTTTGTGACAATTCTGCTTCTTTTAACTTGCCATGATCTTTTAAGATATTTCCATAATTAAAGAAAACCCTTGTGTCTTTAAATCATTCTTGTTCGAAATACTGATAATATTTTATAGTTTCTTCAATTTTCCCTTGAGAATGAAATGTGAAACCTGCTTTAATTATTTGTTCTTTAGAAGGTTTAGATTCCTAATGATTAGTTTTAGTCATATATTATTTGTTTCTACTCAATAACGAGGAATTATAAACATTTTAATTTAGGTATCTCTTTTATTCTATAGATTCAAAGATCATCATGGTTTCATTTATTATATCAGTCATTATTTTAGATTGAGTTCTAGTTTTAAATTTCTGATTATTTATTATAGTTTTCTCCATTATTAGGGAATAATCATGATGAAGTAATTCAATACATTTATCTAATAGATTATCGTAATTTGTATGATAAGTTAAACTTTTAAAGTCTTGATCGTCAACTGTAGAATCAGATATCTCTGTAAGAGTAGGCACTTTGTTTGTTATTAAATAAAATAATCTTATAGATTCAAGGATTTTAGACTCGTAATAATGAAGATTTAAAATAAATTTTGAATTACTAATTAATTCATCTAGTTCACTTCCATAAACGCCGAAGACATGTTTTAAACTGATGCCATTAGCTATTAATTTATCTAAGATAAAAAGCCGTCTTTGATTAATAGATCCATAAAATAAAAAATCTATATTTTTATCTTTATAACTCTTAGTTTTTATTTTCTCAAGGATTTTATTGTACCCAATCTTTAAAAATAATGCTTTTATATTAGGATTTCTTTTTTTTAAATAACTTATATTTGATTTACTATAATCCCATAAAACTGTATTTTTATTTGCTATTGATGAAACTGTACTTAACCATTTATCATTAGTATACTTTAATTGCTCGGTATTGATATATATAATTTGCTTTAATTTATTGTTACTATTTAAATTGATAATATCTTTTTGTGACAATAGATGGGTTCCAATAATGATATTCACACAATTATTAGCTAATTTATTTGAACTCAAGGTACATTTGTATCCTGAATCTATAATGCCATAACATAGTAGTTTAGATAAATCATCAAAACTACTTGAATGCAGATAATTTAAAGGCTCAATCTTGCAAATATTAAATCTCATTTTTCTTCGAATTTAAATTACTATACAATATTTTTTATTATTGTCCATCAACCTCAATAATTCTAATGATTATTTCATATTAAAGAGTGATAGCCAGGATATTTAAAATAACGAAATTTTCGTATTCAATTTTACTACGCTTAGAAAATGTATGTATAGGGTACAGAAAGTATCTAATTATATTCAAGTTAAGATCTATAGTAACTTAAGTGATCAATCTCTTTTCATTTTTTATAGAAAAGCAATAAGACATTTCTCAATGTGGTAGATCAAAGTAAAAAAAAAAGAAAATCAGATTAATATTTGTTTAGTAATCGATTTTTTGTGAAATGCCAATTTTTAGATATAGTAACAAATTAATATTTTTTTCTCATATTCCAAAGTGTGCTGGATCATCAATCGAATCTTATTGTCAGAAGATAGGAATGAAAATAGCTTTTCTTGATAATCAAAATTATTTAGAACATTTAGCCAGTAATAAAGCTTGGAACTCATCTTCACCTCAGCACATCCCTGGATACGCAATAGCTAGATTATTTCCTGTAAATTTTTTTGATGCATACTTTACAGTTGTTAGAAACCCTATCAAGCGTCTTAAAAGTGCCTTTAAATTTCAAAAATATATTGAAATGAATATTAATTCTAAAATGAATTTAAGTGATTTTATTAAGGAGAAACTTGAGTATATTTCAACAGTCTACGGAAAATATGATAATCATTTTATACCACAATACAAGTTTTTTCAACCTGATCAGAAGTATAATATATTTAGATTTGAAGATGGTCTTGCAGGGGTTAAAAAATATATCGATAATATTATATCCAGAGAAAACGTAAATATACAAATACCTAAATCAAATGTTCGAGATTATCATCCCTATTATTCTAAAACAGATCTTGAAATAGATGACTTGTCCTTAGAAAAAATATATCATATTTATAAAAAAGACTTTGATTTATTTAATTATAAAATTGTCTAGTAGGACAAATTAATGTTTAATCAAATTCTATAAACCATTCATTTTGTAGAACTGTAATATTATTAAGGCTAATAGAATGTAGTTGTAATTAAGAGCATATTTTCTATTGATCCTACTTCTCAGGACTAAATATACAGATTATTAAGACCAGAGGAAGTATATAAATTATGTTGTAGATAAACTAGGAGCATCAATGCTGTTGGAATTTTTAGTATCTATTAATTCGATAAGATTAATACTTGAAAGTCGAAAATGTTGGCAAAATTACTCGTAAATCTTGAATAAGTGGTGCAAAATGTTTGCTAAAAAATAAACTGGTGTAATTGCTGCCAGTGCTAGATAAATAATTTCTCATTCTGATTTGGCTGCTGATTCTCAATACAAAAATCTATTGGCAAAAACCTACAATGCTCTAGATTCCAAAAAATCGTTTTTATATCTTTTTTATTTTTCTAGTTATTTTTTTCCTATTTAGATAAAGTACATCAAGTTTTGAAGTTACAAGGAAATTAATGGCTTCATCTGGTTTCTCAACAATTGGTTCTTTGGGACCATTAAATGAGGTATTAAGTACGACTGAACATCCCGAGATTTCTTTAAGTTTCTTAAGTATTAAATAAAGTCCACCTGTTTCTTCTGTAACGGTTTGGACTCGTGCAGAACCATCTACATGAGTAATTGCAGGTAGATTATTTTTTAGAACTTGAGCAGTGAATAGCATAAAAGGCGATTCATTTGGTAAACCCTTAAAGTATAAATTTACATCTTCTTTTAAAACTGCAGGTGCAAAAGGACGCCATTTTTCTCTTTGCTTTAACTCATTCATACGAGCGGAATTATCAGGATTTGAAGGATTGATCAATAGTGAGCGATGTCCTAGAGCTCTAGGTCCAATTTCACTACGACCTTCAAACCATGCAATGATTTTATTCTCATGAAGATCTTTTGCAGCTGACTGTTCACAATCAATATCTTCTTCGATATTAATTTGATTCTCATATCTTTTAATTGCATTATTTAGATCATTCTTACTATTTTTCAATCCTATATATGGTAGGGATAAATATGATTTTTGAGAAATTTTTAGACGCGATTTATTTAGTAGATGGTGATAAGCATATTGCGCTGCTCCCATAGACAGACCACTGTCATCACAATTAGGAGGAATATAGATATTTCTAAAAGGACTTTCTTTGAGTAAGAGTGAATTGGCAGGGCAATTTAATCCTGTACCTCCTGCATAGCAAAGAGTATCAGTATTAATATTGTTTGCAAGAGACATCTCTGAAACACATTTGACTGCATATAAAAGCGTTTCTTCAAAAAGTTTCTGAGTACTAGCTGCTATATCAACGCAAATTGGTTCAAGGATTCGATTGGTATTGCCTATTGGATCAAGATCATATTTATTTAATTTGGCGGACTTTATACAATGCAGAAGCCAACTTTCCCTGGGATTTGTAATTCCTTTAGAATGCAAGTCATAAGTATTCCCAACAAGGTCTCGATTATAGAAAAGAGGTTTTCCATAAGGAGCTAAGCCCATCATCTTCCCGGCCGAACCAATTAGATCAAAGCCCAGAAACACACCAACTTGGTCGTATAAATCTCCTAAGGCAAGATGATGGGGAACAATAGGAAGAATTTTATTTGAATCTCCATAAAAAATCATTCCATTTAGAGGACCAGTTTTATAAAAACCACCATCATGAGTAAGTATTAATGATTGGTCAGATTTACAGTTATAAAAAGCTGAAGCCGCATGCGCTAAATGATGTTGAATAGCAATACCAGGTATACATTTCCCCTTTAAGGTTATACGCATCGGGAAATGAAAAAGATTTTCTATTTGCTCTTTATCAGTTAATAAATCTCGAAGGTTTATTTTTGCAATATCTTCTAATCCAAGCTCTTTTTTCCATAAATCAATTTGGGCAAAATCTTGCAAGGATTTCGTTATGCCTAAGTCTTTTTTGTGTACCTTTTTATATTCAGGAAATAAATACTTGAAGGTGGAATATTTTTTATTATTTGAGTAAATTCTTTCTATTTGTTCGCCATCTAAATGTTTTTTAAAATCAATTTCTCTTTTATTTGAGATTTTTTCGTAAAGTATTGATCTGAATTTCTTATTAGGATGTTCGCCATATTCAAGTTGTAATTCTTGAGGACGATCAACTACTACAAGCTCCCATGACTGAGTAGAAGTTATAGCGATTATATCAATATCCTCTACTTTTAATTTTGCATCTAATAAGGCTTCTTCAATATGATCAACATTTATTCCAAATGAATGCTTAGATCTATTATGCCTTTCTCTTAACAAATTACATTTAATGATACCATCTATTAAAATACATATACCTGCATCATGTCCAAAGTGAAGTGCTAGTATTACAGTTTGATTATCTTTCATTATTATAATCCTTCAAGATCTTTTAATATTTTCCCAAGAGTTGTATAAGCATCTAATAACTCAGGATTAAGTTCGATTGCTTTTCGAGTGAACATTTCTGCCTCTTTTAAGTTACCAAGATCTTTCAATATTACTCCCAGATTAAAATGAGCATCTGCGAAGTTATGATTAAGTTTAATGGATTGTCTGATAGATAATTCTGCTTCGCGTAATTTCCCAAGATCGCGCAATATATTTCCAAGATTATAATGGGCAAAAGCAAAATTAGGATTAAGTTCAATAGCTTTTCGAGTAGATAACTCTGCGTCTTGTAATTTGCCAAGATCGTATAACAAACTTCCAAGGTTGGAATGTGCATTTGCAAAATCAGGGTTAAGTTCAACTGCTTTTCTATAAAAGCTTTCAGCCTCTTCTAATTTGCCAAGCCCTTTTAAAATTACTCCATAATTAGAAAAAATCCTATGGTCCTTAAAACCTTGATTTATAAAAAATTGGTAATATTTTATAGCTTGTTGAATTTTTCCTTCTGAATGAAACTGAAACGCTTGATTGATTATTTGTTCTTCAGAAGTTTTGGATAGGTTGTTAGTGCTTAGAGTAATGTCTTCTTTAATTTTTCCTAAACCAAAAGGAACTGAGAATGTTTTTACTTCAGAGCCTGCTTGCTTTTGATTAGCTTTTCCCTTAGTCACATTTATTTCTCTTCTATTAGAGATTGCTTAATTAGATTATATAGTCCTTAATTGTTGAAATTACCTTTAATGAAATACCTTTATTCCCTGAAGTACAATGTTTAATTGAATAAGATTGACTGCAATTATTTCATGTCAAGGATTTGGGGCCATAGCTCAGCTGATAGAAGAGCACCTGTATGGCATGCAGGGCATTATTCTTCTGTGATCGGTTGGTATAAAAGGGCTAGGTAGTGCTGTCAAGCGTAAATGGCGCATAACGTGGCGCATATTTGATATTACTTTCAATTTCCTTTAATCGATTGGGATGGCTAGCCTATCTCTTTTTTTTTATTTATATAAACTAGGCAACAGAGAGCCGTACATTCAACTCTAATATGAAAATAAAAGCTATATAAAAAGTGT
>QCHH01000037.1 GCA_003279585.1 Prochlorococcus sp. AG-402-A08
TAAAGATGAGTTTTAAAATAATAAATTGACTACTTATAAACTATCAAAAGATTTGAGTTTTATTGAGAAAATATTCTGTCTCAGTTAGGTATGTATAGAGATTTAGAAGAGCATATATAAAAATCATATCAACTAAACCAGTCAAACCCTTATCACTATTATTGTTTTATACTTATATTTGACTCCCATTCAATAGTTCCTCCCATATGAGGAGTAAAATGCAGTGGTAGTAAAGGTTTTTAATAGACCATGGCGTAGAATAATCGTCTAGAAGTCGTGTTCAAATGATTGCGAGAAAAAAGTTCTGATATTTGCAGAAGTAGCAAATATCTTGCTTTACATACCACAATCACTTCCAATACTGTCTCAAGTGTTGGTTATTAGATCAGAAAAATCCTATCTTTATGTTATCGGTAAAGATAAGTAATGAGGATCCGACCATTAGTTCTAGCGACAATGTTCTTGTCTCCAATTACAGCAATGGCAGATGGTTTTCATTACCAGAGGGGATATACAACTCAAAGAACTTGCTACAAGGAAATCTATAAAGAGGAATATGTGGCTGGGACAAGATTATCCAAAGGGTATGTGAAGTCCTATCTAGATAAAGTCGAAGTTCCTTGCTCTTCTCTTAGTTGGCATCCACCAGTTCGTAAATATCGTCATCACCATAATCACGTTCATTATTTACCTCACACCAGTCGAAGGTACCATCAACAAGCATTAGGTTCTCCTAGCTATCAAACAAGCGGTGAAAGTTGTAGTTCAAGTATTGCAACTACTGGAGGATTAATTGGAGGAGGTCTTGCTGCTGCCTTAAGTAAGAAGGATGCCTATGGATGGTCTATTCCTTTAGGCGCTGTCTTGGGAATGGGCATCGCCAACTCTGATTGCTAATTAGGAATAATTTCTGATGCTGAGCCTTTGTTGATTTGATTAGAAAAGAAATAACAGAGCAACTCCTCACACAATCGTTCTGTTCTGAAAGGCACTCGACTTTGGTTAAGTGGGGTGCTTTTTTAATGTTTGAACCTAAGGGATTGGCACATGTGACAGTTGAAAAACTCAGATGCTGAGTATTCCTATTGCAACCATATTGCTTAATATTAGTATTGTGAGGAGTTGAGATCCTCCGCAGTGGAAACAAGGAAACACTTGCGACTGATCTTCAAAAAGACCTGCTTACGGGCAGGTTTTTTTGTGTCTTTATAAATCCTGAAGAAAGATGAATATTAATAAAAATAATTAAAAGCACCTTAAGCAAATATCATTATTAAAGGGAAAAACCTCAAAGGTTTAAAATGAAAGGCTTTGGAAAGCAGATTAAATCTACAAAGAAAAAAATAAGTACTCAAAACACCGCATCATCTAAAGAAAAACTCATTAATCAAGCAATTAAATTTCATTTAGAAGGCAATATTCAATCAGCAGCAAAATCTTATCAATATTTTATCAATCAAGGCTTTAAAGATCACAGAGTTTTCTCTAATTATGGAGGAATTTTACAAGGTCTAAAAAAATTAGAAGAAGCAAAAAAGTTGTATAGCGAAGCAATTAAACTGAATCCTAATTTCGCTGATGCTTATTCCAATCTTGGCAATGTATTGAGAGATCTTGGCAATTTTAAAGAAGCAGAATTATCTACTCGAAAAGCAATTGCACTGAATCCTGATTTAACAAATGCTCATGCCAATCTTGGACTCATATTGCTAGATCTAGGGAAGTTTAAAGAAGCAGAGTTATCTATCCGCAAAGCTATTGAACTGAATCCTAATTTCGCAGAAGCTCATTTCAATCTAGGGAACATCTTAAAAGAGCTAGGGAAATTACAAGAAGCAAAAGTATCACTAAGCAAAGCAATTGCACTTAAACCTGATTACTCAGAAGCTCATTCCAATCTTGGAAATATATTTAGAAAATTTGGCAATTTTAAAGAAGCAGAATTATCTATACGCAAAGCTATTGAACTCAAACCTAATTGCGCAGAGGCTCATGCTAATCTTGGAAATACTTTAGAGCTGCTTGGTAAACGTGAAGAAGCTAAAAGCCATTGGGCAAAGGCAGTTGAATTAAAGCCTAAAGATGAAAAATTAGTAATAAGTTTAGCCCATCATTTAAGTTATGAAAGAAAATATGAATTAGCATTAAAATATCTTAGTAAAAACGAATCTAATGCTTCTCAAAGTTTATATCTAGGTTGTTTACTTTCTCTTAATAGAGAAAAAGAATTTGATGAAAAGTACAAAGAACTATATAAAAAAAATATTTGTAATGCTGATATTGGAGGTATCATAGAGCATGCTAATATTCTTTACGGAAATAAATACAAATCATCTTTTTGTAATGAGGCTATTAATTATATTTTATTAGATAAAATCAATGAAGAATCATTCTCTGAAAATCACTTAAACGAATTAATTGCTTACAATAAAAAAAGTAAAAAAGAGAATAGATCTCAAGGTCTTCTTACAAATGGTATACAAACTTCGGGAAATTTATTTACATTGGATTTTCCATTTATCAAATCAATTAAAAAAGCATTAAAAGAAAAGATTGAGCTTTACAAAAATCATTTTAAAGATAGCGGACAAGGTTTTATCAATAATTGGCCCAAAAAGTATGACCTTCGAGCATGGATGATCAGCATGAACACTGGTGGATTTCTAGCACCTCATAATCATGAATATGGATGGATTACTGGCAGTTTTTACCTCCAAATTCCAAAATATAATGATGAAAATAATAATGCAGGTAATATAGCTTTTAGCTATCAAGGTCCGAGATATCCTAATAAAGACAAGAGTTTTGATTTAACTATTAAAAAGATAGAAACGAGAGATATATGTATTTTCCCTTCCTCTTTATTTCACCATACAATTCCATTCGAAAGCTCAGAAGAGCGTATATGTTTTGTTTTTGATTTAGTGCAGAAATAATATATTCAGCTGATTTCTTATAATTACTTAATTCAATTAAATCTCTTTATATGAAATATTTACTAAAAGATCAGATTCAAATAAACTAAAAAAATTGGACAATCTTGAAAGACAAATGTCCTAACTATGTATAACATCTGAGTTTATAAACAATCTAACTAATTGAAAGCTTGATTTGGGATTTGAAAATTTGATTTCAGATAGAGTAAGCAAGAATTTTAGTAAGTAGTAAAATAGTCGGGCTATAGAGTAAAAAAGAAAATGGAAGGACCTGAGAAAAAAAAGAAAGATAATAAAATCACTGAAAGAAAAACATTCCCTGTTTCATTCGCTTTAACTGAAGGTAAAGCAAATATTTCTATTTCCACTAATACCCATTTAAACCTATCTAAAAAACAAATAATAGATAAAGCCGTTAACCTACATTCGCAAGGGAAGATTCAAGAAGCAGGACAATATTATCAATATTTTATCAATAAAGGATTCAAAGACCACACAGTGTTTTCTAATTACGGAATGATATTAAAAGAGTTTGGAAAATTAGAAAACGCAGAATTATTACTATATAAAGCAATTGAAATCAATCCTAACTTCGCAGAGGCGCATTCAAATCTAGGAATCATATTGAGAGGTCTGAACAAATTAGAACAAGCTGAAATATCACTACGAACAGCAATTAAAATTAATCCTGATTTTGCTAATGCCCATTACAACCTTGGAAATCTATTGATAAAACTTGGAAAATTAGAACAAGCTGAAATATCACTACGAACAGCAATTAAAATTAATCCTGATTTTGCTAATGCCCATTACAACCTTGGAAATCTATTAACAAAACTTGGCAAATTAGAAGACGCAGAAATATCACAACTTAAGGCAATTGAAATTAATCCTAACTTCGCAGAGGCGCATTCAAATTTGGGTAATATATTAAATGATCTTGGTAAATTAAAAGAAGCAGAAATATCACTGCTCAAAGCAATTGAACTTAATCCTAATTCCGTCGATGCAGTTTGGAATTTATATGGATTAGCAAATAATATTAAAGAAGCAGAGGCAAGAATAAATCAATGCCTAAAAATTGATAAAAATTTCTTAAATGCCTATCTAACTCTTAGCGCACTGAAATTACATCAAGGAGATCGATCTTTATTTGACAATTTAATTAAATCAAATCATAAAGATCATTCGTGGATGAGATCTTTTAAATGGGTTACAACCTTACCTAAGCTACCTCAATTATTTTTCAATCGATGGCTTCTTTTCGACAATATGATTAAAAAAAGCAAAAAAAATCGTCCTTTTTATGAGTTTGGGGTATGGCGTGGTGTGTCATTTCAATATCTAATTAATACTTTTAAGAAAGGTTATGGATTTGATACTTTTAAAGGGTTACCCAAAGACTGGCACGATGAAAAGCAAGGAAAATATTCAGCAGATGGAATCATTCCTAAAATCGACGGAGGAGAATTTATAGCAGGTAAGTTTGAAGATACACTACCAAAATTTTTTACCAAGCCTAGGCCTATAGCATCAATAATCAATTTTGACGCGGACCTCTATTCTTCTACTCTCTGTGCTTTAAATTATTCAAAGTCCGTAATCGATAGTGATACTATTTTAATATTTGATGAATTTTTTATGAATAAGCGATGGGAGAAAGACGAATATAAAGCACTGAATCAATATTGCTCTAGCAATAATTTAAGCTATGAGGTATTAGCAATTTCTTATTTTACTAAACAAGTTGCTATTAAAATAATAGGTTTATAAATTATAACTAGATGGAATAGTCTAATGTATTACCACTTAATACTTCTTAGCCGAACTATACCTTATAATCTCAGCTCATTACTGAAATAATTTTTCCTAGATTTTTGTGTGAAACGTAAAGGAGATATATCTGAGCACTTATCTTATGATTTTAGAAATTGATTCAGAAATTCTGTAAATCACATTATATTCTTCTGCAATATAGAGAATTTGACTCTTTATCCTATATCTCTGGATAGAAAAACATATCAAGAACTCTTTTATCTTATCGCCTTATCAGTTCAAAAATGATTTCAGAAAGAGCGAAAAGGGCCTAGACTGAGTATTAAAATATTACTTATAAAAGAATAGAAAAAAAGAAAATGGAGAGCTCAAATAAACAAGAAGAAGAGAAAAAGATAATTACTGAAGTTAAAACATTTGCAATTCCATTTGCTTTAGAAGCAATTAAAGAGAAAATTTCTCTTTCTACTAATACTCCATCCAATCTTTCTCAAGAACAGATAATTCAACAAGCATTTAAATATCATTCACAAGGTAATATTTCACAAGCAAAGAAATATTATCAACAATTAATAAATCAAGGATGTAATGATCACAAAGTTTTTTCTAATTATGGAAGCATATTGAATAGGCTTGGTAAATTAGAAGAAGCAGTATCGTCATTCCACAAAGCAATTAAAATTAATCCTAATTTTGCTAATGCTCACTCAAATTTGGGAAACATATTGAAAGATCTTGGCAGATTACAAGAAGCAGAAGTATATACTCGCAAAGCAATTCAAATTAATCCTAATCTCGCAGAAGCGCATTCCAATCTGGGAAACATATTGAGTGATCTTGGCAAATTAAAAGAAGCAGAAGTGTCCTACCGAAAAGCAATTGAGCTGAAACCTAATTTTGCTAATGCTCATTCAAATTTAGGGAACGTATTGAAAGATCTTGGGAACTTAAAAGAAGCAGAAATATCCACTCGCAAAGCAATTAAAATTAATCCTAATTTTGCAATGGCTTATTCAAATCTAGGAAATATTTTGAGTAATTATGGAAAATTGAAAGAAGCCGAACTATCACAACGCAAAGCAATTCAAATTAATCCTAATCTCGCAGAAGCACATTCCAATTTAGGAAATATATTAAGTGATCTTGGAAAATTACAAGAAGCAGTATTGTCAAACCGCAAAGCAATTCAAATTAATCCTAATTTCGCTAACGCGCATTCCAATTTAGGGAATATATTAAGTGATCTTGGAAAATTACAAGAAGCAGAAGTTTCCTACAGAAAAGCAATTCAAATTAATCCTAATTTGGCTGAGGCGCATTCCAATTTAGGAAGCATATTAAGTGATATTGGAAAGTTACAAGAAGCAGAAGTTTACTAT
>QCHH01000038.1 GCA_003279585.1 Prochlorococcus sp. AG-402-A08
CTGTTCAAAATACTAAAGGTTTTTTAATTCTGCATGTTTATCTTTTAGGTATATATGGAATAACTTTTTTGCTAAAAAACATAGGTTTGGAAGTGTCTAACCTTATTTTTACAGTTGGCCTAATGGCTCCAATTGGTTATTTCATTTATAATGGACTTCCTCTGGATTGCCTGAATTATAAGTCTGCAATTAAAAGGGAATTAAGTTCTCTAAATTAAATAATAAAGGTTGATTAGAAAGTAAATTTATAAAACTTGTATTACCTCGCTAACCTCTGGAATCATTTCCCTTAGCTTTCTTTCAATACCCATTTTTAGAGTCATTGTGCTACTAGGGCAACTTCCGCAAGCTCCCTGAAGTCTAACTTTGACGATTGGTCCATCTATTTCAGCAATTTCTACATTCCCTCCATCAGCCATGAGAAATGGTCTTAATTCATCAAGAACCTTTTCAACGTTTTCTGTCGTAAGTGCAAGAGTTTCGTCGCTCATTTCGTTTTACTTAATTTAATTTTGCATAGCTTACTTAATTGCAGGATAGTCTGTATGTAATCTTGATAAAGATTTTGTTTAATACCAGTGCCTCACAGCCCAAAAATACTTATGACGCAATATTAGTAGGTGCAGGAATTATGAGCTCAACTCTTGCAGTACTTCTGCATGAGCTTGAACCAGATTTACGATTGTTAATTGTTGAAAGATTATCTTCTGCTGGTTTGGAAAGTAGCTGCGCTAAGAATAATGCTGGAACAGGACATGCTGCTAACTGTGAGCTTAATTACACTCCAATTCAAGAGGATGGATTGTTTAGCACTAATAAAGCTTTTGAAATAAATAAATCCTTTGAGCAAAGCTTAGAGTTTTGGGCATCCTTGGCAGAAAAAGGGAAATTGATACCACAAAATTTTTTAAATAAGTTGCCACACATCAGCCTTGTTTTTGGAGATAAAGATATGGCCATGCTTAAAAAAAGGTTTTCTGAACTTAGTTCTCATGCCGCTTTTGCACAAATGGAATTTACCAAGGATCATGGTGAATTAAAAGATTGGATTCCATTGATTATGGATGGTAGAAAACAGAATGAAAAGATAGCTGCGACAAGAATTAAAAGAGGAACTGATATTGATTTTGGTGGTTTAACTCGGTCATATATCAATCAAATTGAAGGGTCAAAATCTATTGAGATTAACTACCTTACCAATGTTGAAAATCTTGAACAAGATAGAGAAGGAGATTGGTATTTATCTTTAAAAGGAGCAAAAAAAAATAGAGTTGTTAGATCAAAGTTCGTTTTCCTTGGGGCAGGAGGAGGGGCTTTATCCCTTTTGCAAAAATCGGGAATTCCTGAAGCTCTCTCATATGCAGGGTTTCCTGTCAGCGGTAAATGGTTGATTTGTGAGGAGGAGAAATCAACAAAAACACATAATGCAAAGGTTTATGGAAACGCAGCAGTTGGAGCACCACCAATGTCTGTCCCACACCTAGACACAAGATGGATAGATGGAAAAAAATCTCTTTTGTTTGGTCCTTTTGCAGGATTTAGTTCAAATTTTTTAAAACATGGATCAAAATTGGATTTGTTTAGATCCATCAAAACAACTAATTTTTTCTCTATGCTGCAAGCAGGGTTAGACAATATAGATCTAGGAAAATACTTATTAACTCAATTAATACAAACAAATGAGGATCGAATAGAAACTTTAAAAAGTTTTCTTCCAAAGGTTTCACCTAATGATTGGAAGCTTTCTATTGCAGGGCAGCGGGTTCAAATAATTAAACAAACATCTAAAGGTGGTGTTTTGAAAATGGGCACAGAAGTTGTTACTTCATCAGATGGATCTTTAGCTGCTTTGCTTGGGGCTTCACCTGGCGCAAGCACAGCAGTAACAATCATGATTGAAGTTTTAAACCGGTGCTGGCAGGAAAAAATGCAATCAAGTAAATGGAAAAATAAGATGTTAGAGCTTTTTCCTAGTATTGGGACTGATATTAATTCAAATCAAGAAGCACTTTTGGCAATTCGCAAAAGAAACGATTTCTTGCTTAAATTAATTTAAAACTTTAGTAGTGGTGAGCTATATTTAATCTTTATTCAGAGTTGAATTGATAAATGAAGATTTTGCTCCTTTGATTGCTTTGATATGACTAATGTGCCTATTTCTCGTCTGAGGAACTTTTGCATAATTGCTCATATTGACCATGGTAAATCAACCTTGGCAGACAGGCTTCTTCAGGACACTGGCACTGTCTCCTCTAGAGACATGCAAGAGCAATTCTTGGACAATATGGACCTGGAGAGAGAGAGAGGAATAACTATAAAATTACAGGCTGCACGTATGAATTATAAAGCAGATGATGGAGAGGATTATGTCCTGAATTTGATCGATACTCCTGGCCATGTTGACTTTTCCTATGAGGTGAGTAGATCATTGCAGGCTTGTGAAGGTGCCTTGCTGGTTGTTGATGCTAGTCAAGGAGTTGAAGCTCAAACTTTAGCCAATGTTTATCTTGCCTTGGAAAATGATTTAGAAATTATTCCTGTTCTCAATAAAGTTGATTTGCCTGGTGCTGACCCTGAGAAAATAAAAAATGAAATTGAATCAATTATTGGTTTAGATACATCTAAGGCAATTTCCTGTTCTGCTAAAACAGGGGTTGGTATCCCAGAGATACTTCAAGCAGTGGTAGATAGAATACCTTCTCCGAAAGATAATGCCGATCAAGCTACAAAAGCACTTATTTTTGATTCTTATTACGACCCTTACAGAGGGGTTATTGTCTATTTCAGAATCATGAGTGGTGGCATAAGTAAGAAAGATAAGGTTTTACTTATGGCTAGTAAAAAAAGTTATGAGTTAGATGAAATAGGCGTTATGGCTCCTGATCAAGTAAAAGTAAATTCTCTTCATGCAGGTGAAGTTGGATATTTAGCTGCATCAATCAAAGCAGTTGCTGATGCAAGAGTCGGGGATACGATCACGTTACAGGATAGACCAGCTGAAGAAGCTTTACCAGGTTATATAGAAGCCAAGCCAATGGTTTTTTGTGGGTTGTTCCCAACTGATGCAGATCAATATCCAGATTTAAGAGAGGCTCTAGATAAATTACAGCTATCCGATGCTGCATTGAAATATGAACCTGAAACTAGCAGTGCAATGGGATTTGGCTTTCGTTGTGGATTTTTAGGCTTATTGCATATGGAAATTGTTCAAGAGCGTTTAGAACGAGAATATGATTTGGATTTAATTGTTACTGCACCCTCAGTTATTTATAAAGTGAAAATGACTGATGGAGAAGTTTTGATGATTGATAATCCCGCTACACTTCCAGACCCTCAAAAACGTGAAACCATAGAAGAACCTTACGTCCAAATGGAAATTTATGCTCCTAATGATTACAACGGAACTTTGATGGGACTTTGTCAGGAAAGAAGAGGGGACTTTATTGATATGAAGTACATAACGACTGATCGAGTCACTCTTATTTATGAAATACCTTTAGCCGAAGTTGTCACCGACTTCTTTGATCAGATGAAAAGTAGAACTAAGGGATATGCTTCTATGGAATATCACTTGATTGGTTATAGAGCAAATGATTTAGTCAGATTGGACGTTTTAATTAATTCAGAGCGAGCAGATCCTTTAACGACAATTGTTCATAAAGATAATGCTTATGGTGTCGGAAAAGGACTTGTTCAGAAATTAAAAGAACTTATACCAAAACAGCAATTTAAGATTCCTTTACAGGCTTCAATTGGGAGTCGAATTATTGCAAGTGAAGGTATTAGTGCTTTACGAAAAGATGTTTTGTCCAAATGCTATGGAGGAGATATCTCTAGAAAAAAGAAATTACTGAAGAAACAGGCAAAAGGGAAAAAACGAATGAAGTCTATGGGGAAAGTAGATGTTCCCCAAGAGGCTTTCATGGCTGTCTTGAAGTTAAATAATGATTAATAGATTTTTATGATCTATGTTTGTTTTGTATAGCTTATCTCAGTTGAATTGCTTATAAAAATTGAGATTTCCTCATTGCTTTTGTCTTTGGTTAGGTTAGTCCATATAAAACCTATAATTATTAATGCTGCAATGGTTATTGAAAGCTCCCCTACGGTGAGACCATCATTTTTAAAATGCATCTTAAATTGTATGTATGTATTTATTTAAGCAATTTATTTTTTATTTTCTACCTTTTACCGCTAAATTTAATTAGGTCTTTTTATTTGATCATTGAAGCTGAGAGGGTTTCTAAGACGAAAGAGTTTGTCAACAAGGTTATTGTTCGTTGGGCTGATAATTTTATCCGTATATTTAGTCATCTCTATTTTCATTCCCCTATTAATATCTTTAAAGATATTATCTAATGGTGAATTTGGGTTGGGAAATCCGATTTTTTCAGCTCCATCCATAGATCACTGGTGTGGAACAGATCGACTAGGAAGAGATGTTTGTATTAGAACCTTGGTCGCTAGTGGAGTTGCGTTACAGGTTGTTTTTTTTGCTGTATCTCTTGCTGTTCTTATAGGAATACCTTTGGGTCTTTTAAGTGGCTACATTGGTGGACTTTTGGATAGGATCTTAGTTCTTTTCATGGATACTCTTTATACCATTCCTGTCCTCCTACTTTCTGTTGTGATGGCATTTTTATTGGGGAGAGGCATTTTGAATGCTTCAATAGCATTGTGCGTAGTTTATATTCCTCAATATTTTCGACTTGTTAGAAATCAGACTTCACAGGTTAAATCAGAACTTTTTATTGAGGCTGCCATAGCAATGGGAGCCTCCCCTTTATGGGTAATAAGAAAGTACCTTCTTAAAAATGTTCTCACCTCTGTCCCTGTGGTCTTAACACTTAATGCTGCAGATGCTGTATTAGTTCTTGGAGGATTGGGATTTCTAGGATTAGGTCTTCCTGAAAATATTCCAGAATGGGGAAGTGATTTAAATATGGCATTAGTTGCATTGCCTACAGGAATCTGGTGGACTGCGATCTACCCCGGCATGGCTATGTTCGTTCTAGTGTTGGGACTATCTTTTATCGGAGAAGGCTTGGAGAAAGTTATAAGTGAAACTAGTCTGCAAAATTAAATCATACTTGGGGTTTAGAATTTAATATCTCATTTTTTTTGTTCTTGGGAGATCATCTATAATTTCACCTTTTTCATTAAGTTCTGGATATTTTCTGCCCTCGCTTTTGCACCATTGAGCAACTTCGGGGTAAGCCCATTCGAAGATCTTTTCTTTATATGTTTCCTGACTAATGCCCTCTCCAGATTCGGGGATCATATTGGCTACTTGTCGTTGTCTTATCGCTTCAAATAATAAAGCTGATGCTGCAACTGATACATTCAAAGATTCAACCATTCCTCTCATTGGAATATAAATTTGCTCATCTACTAGACTCGTAGCTTCTCTACTTATACCCCACTTCTCTGCACCCAGGACAAATGCCGTTGGTCCATTGAAATCACACTCTCTGTAGTCAATTGACTTTGGATTTAAGTTCGTACCATATAATTTAAACCCCTTGCTTTTAAGAACTTTTATTGCTTCATTTGTTTCCTTGTATTGATTTATTTGGACCCATTTTTGGCTTCCTTGAGCGGTGCTATTAAAAGTTAAAAATTTTTTTTTGTTGAAGATTGCATAGGCCTCAAGAACACCAACAGCATCACAGCTTCTTATTATTGCTGAAATGTTATGAGGCTTTTGTACATTCTCAATTAAAATAGTAAGATCGGAAATTCTTTTATTTAGTACTGATTTTAAACGTTCAAAACGTCTAGGGAGTAGAGGCATATCTAATGATTTATGGAGTAGAGTTGTTACTCTTGATCAGGATAGTGGTTTAAATTAATTATGTAAAAACTAAATGAATAACTCAAAGAAATAAAAATTCGTGATTAAAAGATTACATAAAGAAAAAGCTCCTGTCCATT
>QCHH01000039.1 GCA_003279585.1 Prochlorococcus sp. AG-402-A08
ATCTGCACCAATAGCTATAATTGAACCATTCTTTGAGAGACTTATTGATCTACCAGACATGTCTAAATAGAATTCTCCATTAATGGCAGAGCCAATCTGCGTAAAGATGTCACTTATAGATTGATTTTGATCTCCAAATATTTCATTGGGAATATCATCAACAGAAAGTATGACTGTTGTGGTATGGGTTTCGCCACCACTATCAGTTGTTTGGAGACGTATGTTATAAGAGGATTTAGTTTCGTAATCAGGGGAAAATTTAATCTTTAAAGATGAACCATTAATGGTAAATGAGCTATTATCGGTATCACCAATCCCACTGACTAATGAGTAGGTATGAGTATCGGATGAATCTATATCTGTAGTGGATATTGATGCAACAGTAGATAATGCGTCAATATTTTCATTAAAACTCGAGCCAGATAGAGATATAGAGGTTGGTGCATTTAAATCATTAACAGAAAGTATGAATGCCTTGGCAAAGGTTTTTCCATTACTATCAGTTGTTTGGAGGCGTATGTTATAAGAGGATTTCGTTTCGTAATCAGGGGAAAATTTAATCTTTAAAGATGAACCATTAATGGTAAATGAGCTGTTATCGGTATCACCAATCCCACTAACGAGGGCGTACGTATGAGTATCAGATGAGTCTACATCTATAGTAGATAGTGATGCAATAGTTGATGATGCAGCTATGTTTTCATTGAAATTTGAACTTGATAAAATTACATTTGAAGGAGCAACACTAAAAAATGACGTGTCATTTATTGAGATTGTTTTTGTTTTCTCTCCAATTGATAATGTGAAGCTTTCTGTTCCTTCAGTTTTTTGATCTGCAACTATACCAATAGTAAAACTAGCTTCACCATCTTCATTTATGGTTGTTGTTCCGCTGAGTTCATTGCTTGATACATCAGACGAGGATATTCCATTTAATGTGTATGTATATTGCTTATCTTCTTCGCTTTTATAAGTTTTAAAAGTGAAAGAAATACTGCTACCTTCATCTACACTGTTAGCTGAAGTTATTGTCGCCAAACTATTGTCATATAGATAATTACTTGCCTCTATCTCCTCTGTTAGCCAACTTTCATATGCGTTAAGAGCACATGCAAACCCCCTACCACTTGAACTGCTGGCGCCGCTATGTACACCTACTACTTGATATCCAGCACTCCCTCCAGAATTGACATAGATCGGACCACCAGAGTCACCAGGATTAGTTTCAATATTGTCATACCATAAGTAGTTATCTATTGAATGCTTAAAAACATATCCATCGTCATACATTAAGTTTGTATTGTATTTCCCTGGGTATCCAAGTTTAGATGCGTTACCTCCATTAAAATCAAACTTTAAACCCATTGAACCATAGATAGAACCTATATCTGTTTTAAGAGAAATCAAAGCAATATCTTTTTCTCTTCCTACTAGAGACCCTGATTTGTTGTCTCCAAGACCGTCATCAATGTTATAACTCGTATATCCCTCCATAAAGTGATAATTGTAATAACCGCTTGAATTACTTGAACTATCAGGATCATATGAAGGGTATATTCTACATTCATCTGACCATCCTCCCAGCTCTTCGTTATAGACAACATGTACTGCGGTTAAGATATTATTATTTCCTACAATCGTACCGCTACCTGTATACCACTTGTCCCCCCATCTATTTCTTATAAAGACAACTCGATTGAACGGTGAGTTATCATCATCAACTTCGTAAGTTGCCATAAATTTCTATCGATCTTTGTATTCGAAAAGAAGCCAAGTTAATTCAATTATATATAAAAACTAATATTTATATCTTTCTCTATGGTGATTCTGAACCTAACTTGATCCAATCCACCTGAGACCTTCCGCTGCTGGCTTGATCTTTCTACCTTTACCAAGGATCTCAGTGGACGCATCAGCTCTGTAATGGAAGTAATGCTCTTGTATATATTTCATGCTCGTATCTGAGTTGGTTGCAATCACGGGAACAGTAACACCAGCCTTTAATCGCATAGTGATATAGCTATGCTCACCTCTAGATAACTAAAGACTAGCGCCGTATGTGGGTAAATGAGTGGTGGTTATATGAATAATGACTGTGAAGAAATTTGTGGTAGATATCTCAACGGTTAACCAAATCCAGTCATCTCAGTAAAGAGTGCTTTGTTTTCTGCTGACTCTGCAAATCCTAGGAGTACTTCATAGCGGGTTTCAAGTCCACTACTAAGGTTGCCTACCCAATAGTTAAGTCCTTCAGCATCAGCGTCTCTTCCAAGGACATTCTTGTACAAGTTATTCACGTATGTCTCATCACTTACATTGCTTCCATACTTTTCAGTGAATTCTGCGGAACCTAAGAATGATTGAGCAACTACTCTTCTTGTGTTTTTCCCAGAACTAAATTGATCAATCCAATACTTCAAACCATCAGCATCCGGGAAGCGAGCAAATGCAGCGTTATAGAGACGGAACATTTCACCTGAGTCAGTGTTTAAACCTGTGACTTGATCGAAGGTTCCTTTGATATCATTAGTTACATGCAAACTCTTGTCATTAAACTGAATCGTGTTCAATCCTGTAATTTCATCGACGGCATCTTTCGATTGACCAAATCCAAAACGATTATCACCTAACTTGTAAAAATTATTATCATAACTATTAGATGTAGCTTTCCAATCGTAATCAACTATCTCAAAGCAATTAAGTGGTAGCTTTTTATAATGAGTATCTTGAATATCTATAAACGCTGCAAGGTGTCCATTCACGTATGAAGGGACAGCACCTCCCCATGGTCCAACGTACTGTTCTGTACCGTTCACATTTAATATAAGTTTACCTGCCTCATTGAAAATTAAATTAGAAGATGAATTCATATGCAATTCATCTTCAGTCTCAAATGGACCTAAATCCTCCGACGCTTGTATGAGATCGATCACTACATCTTTACCATCATTTTTTACCCATGCACTTGTTAAAGCTATCTCTTCACTTGTAGGGTAACCATCTCCATATGGGCTAAATAATTTTCTAGATAAAAATATTTTATCTCCTTCCTCTGGATTAAAATTGGCAACCGATGCATTTAAATAATCAAAATTCTTAAAAATAGTTCCTTGTCCATCAGAACTTTCCTCAAATGTATGGGCCGCATCTGCTCCTGTATAGCAACCTTTTCTATTTAGAATAAAATAATCCTTTCTCCCGTTTTCTCCTATTAATAAATCCTCATTTAATTTTGTATTATGATATTTTTCACTTTCTAATTGTGCATTATTTTTACCTAGTATGGATTGAATAGCTAATTGATCATTAACCGTTGTTGAAATCACTCTTCCAGCTTTTAATTGACCAACTAAATTGCCTGACATGATTGAATCATTAAAAGTATAATTTGCATCTAAAGAATCACCATTTGGAAATGACAATCCTAGAGATTTAAGAATTACTCTTGTAACTTCACATTGAGCACGAACTCCGCCATATGAATCAGTTTTATGTGTCGTTTGGTAGTTGAAGTTTTTGTTATTAGTTCCAATAATTCTCTTTGATAAATCATCAGTTTTGTCCCATTCATTTTCACTTACTATTTCTAGAGTATAATGAATATCTGATGAAGTTTGATCAGTTAATTTAAACTCTATGCCTGAAAGATTGGTAATATGTTTAAAAGTTTTCTGAAACCAATTAGACTCAATATCACTATGATTAGAGGAAAGAGAATAATTGATTAATTTATTTTCTAAGATTGTCTTTATATAATCTCTCTGATTAGCATTAGAATTATTTAATAAAAATTCAATACTCGAATTAGACATCTATTAAATATGAAATGCATAATATACGGCATCGAAAGCTAGTTAAGCTATTTTATCTAGATAGATAAGTAACAAAATCAAGCTATTCTCATTCCAGAAGCATTTCTTCCTAAATATTCATATGTCATTGAAATACGTATATCATCTATACCGTTCGTTAAAGGGGTTGGGTTAGTGCTAGTTAGAGAGTTGTCTTAGTACTCAACCTTCGCTATCTCGCTAACGCACGATTAGCTCAGGGATAGATACTCGCTCCGCTCGTATAGAAACACTAGGTTTTTGAGGTCTCCTTGTATGCACCCCATTACTACTTTCTCCCCCTCCCCTGTGTAGATGGGCTAACCTCCCTCTTTGCGTAACTGATCGCAACTTTCCACGATAAATCTCTTCTGAGGACTCTGTATTGCTTAATAACTATATCTACCTAGAAGTAGCTTTATATTTATTATAGGGGATTTGAATTCATAATCCTGTGGGGCATAGAATACGTATGGAAGAAGATTGCTCTATTGGGTAATGAGTTACTTGTCTTTGCTCTTCATCCAAATCCGGTCATCTTAGTAAACAATAATTTATTCTCATCTGATTCAGAAAAACCTAAAAGAACCTCATGTCTCTGTTCAACTCCATTGTTCAGATTACCAACCCAGTAGTCGTATCCACCTTGATCTAATTCTCGATTTAAAACATTCAGATATAACTTCTGAACATATGTCTCATGTGTGATGTTATTTCCATAACGTTCTTTAAACTCCGCAGAGTCAAGGAAAGAAGATGAGACTGCTCGTTCATCATCAATACCTGAACTAAAATTACCAATCCAATACTTCAATCCATCAGCATCAGGTAAACGTTTAAATGCAGCGTTATAGAGCCGGAACATTTTTGCATCATCTGTATTTAAGCCAGTGACTTGATCAAAGGTCCCTTTGATATCAGAAATGGCACTGACATTATGGAAGGAACTTGTGCTCGCTTCTCCGCTGAATTTTAAGGATGGATAACCAGTGATATCGTCATAACCAGAATCAGTTTTGATTTCATATTTTCCATCGCCTTTGTTGTAGAACTTGTAATCACTAAAGTTACCGGTATAGGTCTTAACAACGTCTACTTTGGATTCTTCTACGGTTTGATCTGAGAATTGAATGTATTCAATATTTGAAAGAGTATCTGTTCCATGATTAGAGTCTGTTCTTTGATCGCTAATGTTCAAAGAATTGGCTTCTCTTGTAAAGGAATAATCAGAAAACTTTCCAGAATAAACAGTAGTGTCGATACCTGCTCCACCATCAATTATGTCGTCTCCAGCAGAAGCAATAAATTTATCAACACTATCTCCACCAGAAAGATTATTATCAGATTCATCACCTAAAATATCATCGTCAATACTAATAATACTTTTTGAAAAAGGGTCATCATACCAAAGGTCTGGAAAATATTTTTCATATCCGTTTAATGAGGTAATAGACACACCATCTCTAGTCTCAATAAGTTCATCTACTTGCAAGAGATTCCAATCAGAAAGTGATACTAGTGTCGAATACTTTTTTCCCTTAAAACTCCCGTCTTTAAAAACTTGTATGGAAGATGTTATGGATGCCGACTTAAGAAGATTCCCTTCAAAAATAAAAGACCCAAGACTAACTTCTCTGCCTATTTGAAGTCCAGGATCAGTTTCTTGTTTAGGATCCCAATCAACTGTAAATACAAGAGCCTGCTTGGAAAGTTCTATCTCACCACGAGTATTTTGATTTTTCAGTCTCCAAGACTCAGGTTGAACAAATCCTGCACTTAAAGCATCTTCAACATTATAAAAAACAACATCAGAATATCGTTTAGTAGATGCTACAGGAGTATTATCAGTATAAAAATAATTAGTAAAGTAATAAGAACTATCAGACATATAATTCCTAAAAGACAAGGAAATATAACACTCAAATAAACATTATAAAATGTTCATATAGATTTAGTAATCATACTCAGGAGAAAAATAATGCTATTGGTATGAAAGAAGATTGCTTTATTTGGTAATGAGTTACTTGTCTTTGCTCTTCAACCAAACCCAGTCATTTCACTAAAGAGAGCT
>QCHH01000040.1 GCA_003279585.1 Prochlorococcus sp. AG-402-A08
AAAATATCGCAAAAAGGAGAGTTAGGAATAATCGGAATCCATTTGAAAGATAATAAAAAAGTTAACGCAAGAGTAATTAGTTTTTTTGTAAAAAATAATTACGTTTACATTAAAACAGATAAAGAAAGATATGAAAAATTAAATCCTGATCAGATTAATAGTAGTTCATATCAAAAAGAGAACAAATTAAATATAAGCTTAAATGAAAACGAATTAATAAAATCTAGTTTTTCAATGGTAATTCCATAAAAAATTAAGACAAAGAAGTTTGTTCAACCCAACTTAAATATTCATCAGTGACTGTTCCAGTAACATATTCTCCGGTGAAACAAGATAAATCCAACTCCTTAATTTTAGAACCTTTAGTGATAGCTACAGTAAGATCGTCAACTTCCTGGTAAATCATTTTATCAATAAATAAATTATCTTCTATTTCACTGATATTCCTATTATAAGCGATCAATTCATCCCTACTTGGCATGTTAATACCATAAACATGTGGATATCTAATTGGTGGCGCAGCAGATGTAAAAGTAACTTTATTAGCCCCTGCACTTCTTGCCATTTGAACTATTTGTTGAGATGTTGTTCCACGAACAACTGAATCATCAACTATTAATACATTTTTATTTTTAAATTCAGTACTCATTGCATTTAACTTCTGACGCACTGAACGTTTTCTTAAAGATTGACCTGGCATTATGAATGTTCTACCAACATAACGATTCTTAAAAAAACCCTCTCGATATTCAATCCCTAACTGTCTTGCTACTTGCATTGCAGCAGGTCTGGAAGAATCCGGTATGGGCATTACAACATCTACATCACCAAGAGAAATTTGCTTTTTTATAGTTTCTGCTAATAAATCTCCCATTCTTAATCTTGATTCATAAACAGAAATACCATTCATTATTGAATCAGGTCTAGCTAAATAAACATATTCAAATGAACAAGGGAATAATTGAGGATTATCTGAGCACTGTTTAGAAAAGAACTCACCATCTGAGGTTATAAAAATCGCTTCGCCTGGTTCCACATCTCTAACAATTTCATAATCATTGTTCTCAATAACTAGTGATTCACTAGCTATTACCCATTCAGGTTTGTTATTTTGTTTTACCCTTTTGCCAATAACTAAAGGACGAATTCCAAAAGGATCTCTAAAGGCTAAAAGACCATGTCCTGCTATTAAAGCGATTGAAGCATAAGATCCCTCTACTCTTGAATGAAGCGTTTTTACGGCCTTAAAAAGATCATCTGGATTTATATCTTTTCCTTTTATTGCACTATTTAATTCTGTTGCAAGAACATTTAATAACATTTCAGTATCACTTGAAGTATTTGTATGCCTTTTATCAACTTTAAAAAGTTCTTTTTCTAACTCTCTTGTATTAGTTAAATTTCCATTATGAACAAGAATAATGCCGTAAGGAGCATTCACGTAAAAAGGTTGAGCCTCTTCTTCTCTATGTGCAGCTCCTTTAGTTGCATAACGTACATGCCCCAAACCTGCCTTTCCAATTAAACCTCTCATATCTCTAGTTCTATAAGCTTCTCGAACTTGTCCTCTAGATTTATTAATATGAAAAACACTGCCATCCATTGTTGCTATGCCAGTGGAATCTTGTCCTCTATGCTGTAGTAACAACAAACTATCGTAAATTTGTTGATTACATTGATCTGTTGAAACAACACCAACGATTCCACACATAATTATATTCCTTGGTTTAGTAAAATAAATTTAATTCTAAAATTATAATTCATTGATGATTTTATTTAGTTATTTTTTTATAGATGGTATTTTTATATGTATCTTTCAAATCTAAAATATTAACATCTATAATTAAATTATTAGATTGATATATTGATAATTTTTTTTGATCATTTACAGTACCTAATTGACATATTGAAAAAGCATTAGATTCTTGAGAAAAAATATTTTTATAATATTTTTTTAATTCAAAAACTTGATCGCTTGAACAACTAACTAAAACTCTTGCTCCTCCTTCAGCAAAAAGGAGACGATCTAATCTTGATAAGCTTGGAGGCAAAGTAATAGTTGCTCCATATCCGGAAGAAATACAACATTCAGCTATAGCTACTGCTAAACCTCCATCTCCTAAATCATGCGCTGAGTTAATAATACTTTTTTTTATTATTTTTCTCAAAAACAATTGAACTTGTTTTTCTAAAAATAAATCTATTTCTGGTGGTCTTCCAGTTTTTAGTCCATGAATAAACTCTAAAAAAGATGAAGCAGATAATGAAATTCTTTTATCTTTATTTGTATTGGTTTCTAAAGGTAATCCAATCATCCATATTTGATCTCCAGCTTTAAGCCAAGATTTTTTACAAGTTTTATTAATATCTTCAATTAATCCAACCATGCCAATAACTGGCGTTGGGTGAATTGGTATAACGGTATTATTTGGTAATTTCGTATCATTATATAATGATACATTTCCTCCTGTAACTGGAGTATTTAATGCCTTACATGCGTTAGTGATGCCTTCACATGACATTGCTAACTGCCAATAACCTACTGGTTTATCTGGAGAAGAAAAATTTAAATTGTTAGTAATCGCTATAGGTTCAGCTCCAACACAACTTAAATTTCTAGCTGCTTCTGCAACAGCTGACAGACTTCCTCTATAAGGATCTAAATAAACCCATCTATCGTTGCAATCAACTACTGATGCTATTCCTCTATCTTGATTTGGTGTCTTTATAAAATCATTTTGAGGACGAATTCTAATAACTGCTGCATCGGCTTCTCCAGGACAAATAACTGTATTAGATTGGACTTGATAATCATATTGTTTATATATCCAATTTTTTGAAGCTATTGAAGGAGTACTTAATAACTCTAATAAAATATTATTCCAACTAATAAATAAATTATTTTTTATATTTATAATTCCTTCATTACTACTTTTAGGTAATAAATCTTCTGTCCATTTCCAATGTTCTTCTAAATATTCAGGCGTTGAATTTAATAATAAATGCGTCTCTATAGGCGTATCATCTGCTAGTGCAGATGCTGGTAAATTCGCTACAATTTCTCCTTTATGTATCACTCTGACAACTTTTTGTTTTAAAACTTTTCCTACGACTTCAACATATAGTCCCCATCTCGTAAATAATTGTCTCAATTCTTTTTCCGAACCAGGTTTGACAACGAACAACATTCTTTCTTGTGATTCAGACAACAAGAACTCATATGCAGTCATTCCCTTTTCTCGCGCTGGAACAAGATCAAGATTTAATTCGATTCCTACCTCGCCTTTTGAAGCCATTTCAGAACAACTACAAGTCAAACCTGCAGCTCCCATATCCTGGGCAGCAATTACATAACCTGTTTTAAAAGCTTCTAAACAAGCTTCTATTAATCCTTTTTCAAGAAAAGGATCTCCAACCTGAACAGCAGGTCGATCATCTATTGATGTTTTAGAGAGTTCGGAACTAGCAAAACTTGCTCCTCCCATGCCATCTCTACCAGTAGTATTTCCTACATAAAGAACTGGAAAGTCGATTCCACTAGCACCTGAACAAACTATTTCTTCTGTTTCCATTAAACCCAAAGCCATTGCATTGACTAAAGGATTACCTGAATAACTAATATCAAAGCTAACTTCTCCACCAACGGTAGGAACACCTACACAATTCCCATAATGAGCAATACCTGAAACAACACCTTCCAATAAACTAATATTTTTTTCATCGTCTATAGGTCCAAACCTTAAAGCATTTAATAGAGCTATTGGTCTGGCTCCCATGGTGAAAATATCTCTCAATATTCCTCCGACACCAGTTGCTGCCCCTTGAAAAGGCTCAACAGCAGATGGATGATTATGACTTTCGATTTTAAAAACTAGTTTTTGACCTAAACCAATATCAACTACTCCTGCATTTTCTCCTGGGCCTACAAGAATTCGACTTCCTGTTGTGGGAAAGTTTTTTAATAAAGGTCGAGAGTTTCGATAACAACAGTGCTCAGACCACATGACGCCAAACATTCCTAATTCATTTCTATTAGGAGCTCGATTAAGTCTTCTACAAATTTCTGCATAATCAGATTGTTTTAATCCTTCTTTTTCTATAGAAGATAAAACATCGTATTCAACAAAAAATTTTGGTGAATTAATGAATTGGTTAAAATCATTATTTTCTGAAGAAAATGTCATTAATTAAATCCAGGGATCAAGATCTTTTTCATTGGTAGGACTTGTATTTCTATTACTTTTATTCATTCTATTAAATTCTTTGGAAGTATCTATATCTAAATTATCTATCCAATCATCATATAAATCTTCATCCTTAGGAATTTCATAGGAATGATCAAATGATTCGTTGTCACTATCACTAATTTGATCATCAATCCATCCCTCAAGCCTATCAGATGCGTTATAAGTCAAATCTTGAAATCGAGTCTTCCATTTTCTACTTTTACTAAGAAATTCCTCTTTTAAACTAGCTTTCTGTATTGGTAAATCTTCAAATGTATCAATATCACAAGAAATTGAACCAGGCTGTTTATCACTAATTTGAGATATGGATAAACGCCATCGACTTGTTCCTGGAATTAATGGATTGGTACGACTAACTAAATAATATTGTATATTTCCTTTTTTTGACTCAAAAACAAAATCAGCTATTAAACCTATTTTTTGACCACTTCGATTAAAAATATTTGCATACATTAACGTAGGAAAACGTTCTAAGGTTTTGTCTTCAGACAATGAGCAAGGTCCTTTTACATAAACTTCTTGTTGATTTATTCCTTTGAGTTGATCTAACCTCCACACCTCTCTTTGAAGCCTGAAGCTCGAGGGACGACTTACCCAACCTAATAATCTATGAACAGGAGGATGCATCCACGGAATAATAATAGGACCATGATCAATACCATTTTCACAACGTACGTTACGTTTTAATAAATCACTGAGTAATAATTTTGTAGGAATAGTCAAAATTAATTTCGTATTTGTATAGGCATCACAAGATAAGTAAAATTAACATCGCTATTAACAGGTGAAAAAACTGCAGGGGTCGTAGGAGAATTACAACTTAATTTAATAAGATTTGAATCTATGATTTTTAATCCATCTAATAAGTACCTAACATTAAAAGCTATTTGAAATGATTCACCTTTAAAAGAAACAGGCAATGATTCATACCCTGTTCCAATATCTTGGGCATCTGCACTAATTTTAATTAAATTCGCAGAGCCATCTGTAGTAACTTTAACAACGTTATTATGTTGATCAGCTAAAACAGCAATCCTTTCTAATGACGCTATAAATTCTTTTCTATCAAACTCTAATACATTTGAAAATGTATCTGGTAATAATTGAGAATAATTTGGGTACGATCCTTCTAAAGCTCTTATGGTTATAATTTCGTCAAG
>QCHH01000041.1 GCA_003279585.1 Prochlorococcus sp. AG-402-A08
ATTATTCCCAGGTTGTAATGTGCCTCTGCGTAATCAGGTTTAATTTCAATTGCTTTGCGGTATGACAATTCTGCTTCTTTTAATTTTCCAAGACTTTTTAAGATTATTCCATAATTAGAAAAAATCCTATGATCATTACATCCTTGACTTATTAACTGTTGATAATATTTTCTAGCTTCTAAAATATTACCTTCTAAGTGAAATTTAAATGCTTTATTAATTGTTTTTTCTAGAGATGCTTGCGTATTTGCATTAGTAGAAATACTAATATTTTCTTTGATTTCTCCTAAAGCAAATGGCACTGAGAATGTTTTTACTTCATTCACTTTATTTTTTCCTTGCTCTTTATCACTAGGTTCCAACATTGTTTATGAACTAATGATTTGAATAACTCTACTACTCAATATCATTGCTCCTAATTAGCATTTTTCCTGCGTGGGGGGAAATCAAGGTATTTCTCCCTTCATTAGTTCATTCCCTTCCGCCTGACGTTCTTTATAGTTCGCCACTATCGGACTCCCTCTCCGTTCTTAATTGGTTGCAGGACGTTTAGGGCGTTCCCAGAAAAAGCAAAAATAAATTCCTAGTAAAGGTTTTGAAAGTTGTAACGTTTCAAGCGTTCTCTTAGTGTGCCATATAGAAGGAAAAGTGCGAGGGGGATTTTAAAACTCGGTAGGGGGAGAGAGATCTCTGAAATGTCAATCGGCTTCGCGTTCGTTTAGGGGTATTTTTGCTGCTTCTGAGGGAGATAGAAGTTTCTGCGTTGGTAGATCAACAAGATAGAAAAATCAAAAATGCTCTGTGCCATTTAATTTTCTCATTTATAGAATAACTATTAATTCGCCTTTAGAAACCCAGAATTGATATTTTGCTCTAGAGGGGTTTGGATGTTTTTCTTCAAATTGTGACCAGTTTTGTAAGTTGATGTTAGAAAGCGATGTTTTATATCTATTGCTTTTAGTTAAATTTGACAAGAGATTATTACTTAGATAAATAGTTATTATATGATTTTTCTTCAACCAGAGCTGAATTATACTTCTGATTTATTTCTTTTTTAATAGAAGCTCTTTTATCACTTTCTTTGTAAACTAATCTAGCGAGTTGAATAAATTCTTTGTCAAATTTTTTATTACTTTCTTTTATTCTAATATTATCTTCTATTTCCCAAAGGCTATTGTTTACATCTTTGAGATTATTAATTAAATCGATATCAATGTCTAGATTTTGATCTTGAAGTATTTTTTTTAGTAGTTTTAGTTCTTTATCTACATTTTTTAACTTTATTCCAGTCATATGTATTTGTTTGATTTCTAGGATCGTGATTTTATCGATTAATTCTCCTAGAGACACTGGAGCGAGAATAGTAGATAAGCTTTTAACTTTTTTAGCCATTTTTTGTCATTTCTTTTGTAATTGCGATTGATACTCTCTCCATCACCTCTTGCCAATTATCTCGTTCTTTTTGACGGAATAATCTCATGGATGGATACCAAAATGTACTTTCTCCATTAAGCCCCCAGTACCAGAAAGGTACATCTCTTAGTAATAACCAAACTTTCTTACCCATTCCTGCGGCTAAAGGACCCATGCTGCAGTCATTAGTAATAATTAAATCACAGTTTTCTATGATTGCCGATGTTTCTGAATAATCCCATATGCTCTCTATTTGATCTTGGGAGCTAACGAAATGTTCTTTAAATGAACATTTCTTCATTTGTTCTGAACCAAAACCTTTTTGGAATGAAATGAAAGTAATGTCATTTTTTTCTAGAAGCTTGGAGAATTCTTCTAATGGTATAGACCTTCCCTTGTAGGTTTTTTCGATATTTTTTCCACCTTGCCAATTAATGCCAATAATTGGCCTTTTCTCTGTAGAGAGAATATTATGCCATTTTTCTTTTAGGGTTTTTGTTGATGAAATATATGGAGTGTCGATAAGTGGTTTCTGAGGATTGATGGAAAAATACTTAAGTAAAGATAACAAGGGGATCCATTTTCCTTCTTTTACAAGATTGCATTCCTTAGGGGAAAGTGGATTAGGGTGTATGCCTGAGTCTTTAATCAAGCTGTGTAGTTTTTCAGGAGCACAAAAAGATAGATCTACCTTTTGTTGTTTAAGAGGTAATAGATAGCGCATATGAAAAATAATATCTCCCGGAGCTTGTTCACTAACAACTAAAAGCTTTTCTCCTTTCTGAAGCTTTCCGTAACCGACTTTTTGGATATTTGGTTTGAAGGGTATGGATAAACCTTTCTTTCTTTTTTCTCTGAATTCGTAATGCTCTAGACCAGATTCATAATCTCCTTTTAGGAGCTCTATTAATGAAAGATTGAAATAAGCATCTGCGTAATCAGGTTTAATTTCAATAGCTTTGCGGTATGACAATTCTGCATCTTGAAGTTTGCCAAACTCTTTTAATACATTTCCCAGGTTTGAATGAGCTTCTTCGAAATCAGGTTTAATTTCAATAGCTTTGCGGTATGACAATTCTGCATCTTGAAGTTTGCCAAACTCTTTTAATACATTTCCCAGGTTTGAATGAGCTTCTTCAAAATCAGGTTTAATTTCTATAGCTTTGCGAAGTGATACTTCTGCTTCTTGTAAATTGCCAAGCTCTTTTAATATATTTCCCAGGTTTGAATGAGCTTCTGCCAAATCAGGTTTAATTTCAATTGCTTTGCGGTATGACAATTCTGCGTCTTGAAATTTGCCAAACTCTTTTAATACATTTCCCAGATTGTAATGCGCCTCTGCCAAATCAGGTTTAATTTTAATTCCTTTTCGTAGCGATGATTCTGCGTCTTGTAATTTTCCAAGATCTAAGAAAATGCTTCCCAGATTCAAATGCGCATCTGCGAAATTAGGTTTTAGTTCAATTGCTTTGCGCAGTGATAATTCTGCTTCTTGTAAGTTCCCAAGAGCTCTCAATATATTTCCTAGATTGGAATGCGCCTCTGCAATATCTGATTTAAGTCCAATTGCTTTTCGTAGTGATGTTTCTGCTTCTTGTAATTGTCCAAGTTCTTTCAATAAGACTCCATAATTAGAAAAAACTCTGTAATCATTAAAATTCTGATTTAGGCAATATTGATAATATTTTGATGCTTCTTGAATATTACCTTGAAAATGAAATTTAATTGCTTGATTAATTATTTGTTCTTTAGATGGTTTAGAAGGTGTATTTGTATGAATAGTAATATCTTCCTTGTTTTCTTCTAACGAAACTGGAACAGGGAATGTTTTGACTACCGTTTTCTTCTTTTGTATTTGATCTTTATTACTAGATTCCATTATCTTCTAATAATTTCCAATTTGAGTAATTGTAGTACTCACTATATACTTATTAAAACTCTTTTTGAGATGATTTTTATTTAATTCATGGAAATCGATCAATAGTTACTTATACTGTTTGAATGCTTGTTTAGAAGATTTTGGCAAAAGATAATAAAGAATCGATCTCTTTTGGTGGTTTCAACGACTTAATTAAAATGAGAGATGGTTGGATGGTTTATAACAAGAATGATGTGTTCATAGGGAAAAGTATTAAAGAGTATGGGGAATGGGCTCAAGGGGAAATAGATATATGCAGAAAAATATTGACTCCAACTGATTTCTTAATTGAAGTTGGTTCAAATATTGGAACTCATACTCTTGCCCTTTCAAAGATAGTTAATAAAGGAAGAGTATTTGCATTTGAACCACAAAATGTGATTTTCCAAAATCTTTGCGCAAATATTTCTTTAAACTCAATATCAAATTGTTTTTGTTCTCCAATCGCATTATCAGATAAAAAGGATGAAGAATTATATTTTCCTGATTTTGATTTCACGAAGGTAAATAACTATGGGGCAATGTCTTTCTTGAAGACTTCAAAAACAGATTCTACTATTCAAGCAAATGTTGATACTTTAGATGATAGATTTTTAGATTTAAATCAATTGAAAATATTGAAAATTGATGCAGAAGGAATGGAATTAAATATTATCAAAGGTGGAATTAATTTAATAAAACGAACAAAACCATTTTTATATGTAGAGAATCATATTTTTTTTATTGAAAAATCTCAAGAATTAATTGAATTATTATGGTCCTTAGATTATAAACTATTTTGGCATATTACATCTTATTATAATAAAGATAATTTCTTTGAAAACCCAAATAATATTTTCAAAAATTATTATCATTGTAATATGCTTGGAGTCCAGAACCAAATGAAAATTAGTACAGATTTACCTGAAGTTAAAGATAGTTCTTTTCATCCTTTTAGGAAAAAATAATAATATTATGGAATTCATTCATTGCCTAATATTAGAGATTATATAGTATTTTTTTTATCTTCTTTCCTGAAAAATATCGAATGATATCTAGATGAGATTAATTAGCAAAACTGATCCAACCAGTAATTATATATTTTGATCCGCTTCTTAAAATATTTCCTCTGTGTGCGTGGGTCCATTCGGCAGGCCAAATTAAGGTTAAACCTTTTTTGGGTTGTACTTCAAGATCATAATGACTGAAATATGTTGACCCTCCCTTTTCAACATCATTCAAGTAAGTCATAAACGCAAAAATACGATGGAGGCTATCTAAAGATATTCGTTCGGCATGGATTTTTTTAAAGTGTTGACCAGGTGTATATCTTTGTAAATTAAAACTGCTAATTTCTAATTTTTGAGATATTTCCTTCAAGAAAGTCCATTCCTCCACATAGTTTTTATAGCATTCCAAAAGTTGATCAAAATATGCTTTAAATGATTCATTACCTGGAAGAATAATCTCCTTAGGTTTAATAGAAATATCAACACTATCTTTTTGATCAGGATTTACACCACTTCCAGATTCACCACTTTTTTGTTTGAGTAGATTGTTTTCAAAGTAGGAAACGAGATCATCACAAATTAAAATCGGCTCTATGGTCCATGAACCTATAAAATTTGGACTTTTATTCCCTGAATCTATTGATACTTTCTTCATTTAAGAAATCGTTATGGAGGACTTTTCGGGATTGAAAACTATGGATCCTATCGCTTCTCTTAGTTTAACAATTGCGTCTGAATGATTACCTTTTTTTAATAGTACTCGCCCTAATCCTTCAATAGCACATTTAAAGTTTTTATCAATATCTATTGCTGCCTCATAACACAAAATAG
>QCHH01000042.1 GCA_003279585.1 Prochlorococcus sp. AG-402-A08
TGTTGCTTTATATATAATACAAATTGATAAAATAAGAACTTTAAATTTGTATTATTGAATAAAGATTTAAATTCTAAGCTAATTATATAAAAATGTTTTAAAATTAATAAAAATAATTTAGATGAAACTTTCAATTAGCGACAGAGAGAAAATTGATATTGCTGATGATAGGATTTTTTATCAACAACCTAGATATGTCTATCACCTCAGCGATTCATTCAGAACTCGACTTACAAAATTATACTCTGAGTATCTAATGAATCATCACGTAATTCTAGATTTAATGAGTAGTTGGGTAAGCCATTTACCAAATAATATGAGATTTAAAAAAGTTATTGGTCATGGCATGAATGAAGCTGAATTAAGTTTTAACAAAAGATTAGATAGCTACTGGGTCCAAAATTTAAATAATACACAAAATATGCCATTTGAAAATTCCTCTATTGATGTAGGATTAATTGTTGCCGGATGGCAATATCTTCAATATCCTGAAAAAGTTTCACTCGAACTTTCTAGGATTATCAAATCTGATTCATTATTGATAATCTCGTTCACTAATCGAGCATTCTGGAACAAAGCTCCAAATATCTGGACATATTCTTCTGAGGAACAAAGAATAGATTACGTAAAAAGTGTTCTCTCTGACAATGGGTGGAGGGTTGAAAAAATATTTAAAGAAAAAACACAAGAAAAAAAACTTTTTGGTTTTTATCCTGTAGATAGTGATCCTTTCTTTTCTGTTATTGCAAGAAACAATAAGTCTAATAACTGAACTAACTTTTATTAATAGATATATTTAGTATTAGTTCGCAATAGAATTTATTTATGTCCTGTTCTCTAATTAAATTTAGTTCTGAGGATTGTGGAACTTGTCATAGGATGAGCTTCTATGATTCTAAAGTTGCGAAAGAATTAGGTATCGACTTTATAAGCGTAAAACTACAAGATACTGTGGTTTATAGAAAGTATCGTCCAATTTTATTAAAGCAATACCCTACAAAAGAAGGTATGGGCTGGCCTACTTATTTATTAGTGAATAACCCTGAAGGTGAATTTGAAATAGTTGGTGAGTTAAAAGGAGGAATTGCTAAGGGTGACTTTAGAGAAAGACTTGCAAACCTAATATCTAATTGAATATTAATTAATTCACTGGTTGCATCAACCCCCCACTCCCAGAGTCTGAATCATCATCATCGTTTCCTGTGTCAACAGTTAATAGTGTATAAATGCCTATAGCTAAAAGACTTATCATTCCACTAAAAAAACTTAGTCCATATTGGTTAGAACTGATTTCTATTACTTCACCCAAGGTAAAAATACTCAAATTTTTGAGACTATAGCAATTTTTTTCTTTAAAAACGTTCTGGTGAACCAATTGAAAAATTGACATATCTAATTATTCAGAAATTAATAATTATCTTGTTAAGTATTTATTTCAGAATTCATTAGCCTAAGCCATTCATTTAATTGATCTAGAAGTTTATCACTTTCCAATATACCAAGACCCCTTATGGTCACGGTAGAACAGCGATCTCCTTTTTTATAGATAAAACGTCCGTGAAGATGGTTAGATAAACCATTTCTTAGCAACTTAAAAGCCGGTTCGTCCATCATCGTTTCAAGTTCAATATTTGGTTTAGATAACTTAATTCTCGAGAAACCACACTTTTTGGCGATTATTTTTAGCCTCATTACTTCAATTAATGATTCAACCGCTTTCGGTAATGTTCCATATCTATCAACCAAGTTACTAGCGAATTGAACTAACTCCTCATTATTTTCACATTGCGTGGCTAATCTATAGGCATTTATTTTTTCATCTGGATCAGTTATCCAATCTCCAGGTATAAACGCTGTAACAGGTAAATCAATTTGAGTATCCTCAACAGAAGGGATGTCTTGTCCTTGTATTTCTGCAATAGATTCCTGCAATAATTCCATATACAAATCAAATCCTATTGTTTCCATTTGGCCGCTTTGTTCAATCCCTAAAATATTTCCTACACCTCTAATTTCCATATCCCTCATTGCCAACTGGTAACCGCTACCCAAATCACTAAATTCTTTAATGGCCTTTAATCGCTTTCTTGAAGTTTCAGTTAATTTTTCATCGCTTGGGTATAACAACCAAGCATGTGCTTGTACTCCGCTACGTCCAACTCTGCCTCTCAATTGGTAAAGTTGAGACAATCCAAATTTATGAGAATCTTCAATTAATATAGTATTTACTCTAGGAATATCTAATCCACTTTCGACAATAGTTGTACAAAGCAAAATATCACCCTCACCTGCATTGAAGGCTAGCATTGCATTCTCTAATGCACCTTCTTCCATTTGCCCATGAGCTATCAATAATTTCACATTTGGTATCATCAATTTTATTTTTTCTGCTACTTCTTCTATTCCTTTTATTCGTGGAACAATATAAAATATCTGGCCTCCTCTATCAATCTCTTGCGAAATTGCGCTTCTTATAATTTCATTATCAATAGGAGCTAAATGGGTTTTTATTGGTCTACGTAATGGTGGAGGCGTTGTTATCAGACTCATTTCTCTCACACCAGATAGACTCATATAGAGTGTTCGAGGGATTGGTGTTGCAGATAGAGTTAATACATCTACACTTTTTTTTAACTCCTTTATTTTTTCCTTTTGATTAACTCCAAAACGCTGTTCTTCATCTATTACTAAAAGACCTAAGTCCTTGTAAATTAATTTTTTATTTAATAGCTGATGTGTACCAACAACAGCATCAATTTGTCCATTTTTAAGTCCACTTAATATTTGTTTTCGTTCACTACTAGTTTTAAATCTATTCAGTAAAGATACCTTAATAGGATAAGGTGCAAATCGATCAGAAATAGTTCTCCAGTGTTGTTGAGATAATACTGTTGTTGGAGCTAACAAGGCTATTTGTTTTCCCGAAGTAATTGCTTTAAATATTGCTCTGATAGCAACCTCGGTCTTTCCAAATCCAACATCACCACAAACTAGTCTGTCCATAGGCTTTTCATTTTCCATATCTGATTTAACTTCAGAAGTAGCCTTGGCCTGATCAGGTGTTAGTGCGTATGGAAATGAATCTTCTAATTCACTTTGCCATGGACCATCGTTTGGAAACTGGTATCCCTTTTCTTTGCTTCTTGCTGCATATAACTTAATTAAATCAATAGCAATCTTTTTAACAGCCTTTTTGGCCTTTTCTTTTGTTTTATTCCAATTTGCACCTCCTAATTTACTTATTGTAGGTATCTTTGAATTTGAATTCCTATATCTACCTAAACTACCTAATTGATCTGCCGCAACACTTAGTTTTCCATCAATATATTTGATGACAAGATAGTCTCTAGACTCTCCGTTAATATTCAACTTTTGTATACTCTGAAATAGGCCTATCCCGTGATTTCTATGAACAACATAATCACCGGGCTTCATTTTGTTGGGATCTATCTTCTTACTTTGCGATTGCTTTCTTCTTCTTATATATCCAGTACTGGAAATGCTATTTTGTCCAAAGAATTCCTTATCAGTTACTAAAGCTATTTTCCATGCTGGTAGGTAAAATCCATCAATTTCACCCTCACTATTATTTTTAATACTTACAGGTAAATTATCATCTAAAATATTTTTAATTGAATTTAGGTCATTATTATTTGGTATAAATTTTGAGATGCATTCATGTTCCTCTAGTAGTGAAACTGCTCGGCTAGGTTGTGCTGAAATTATCCAGATAGAATATCTATTTCTTAAAAATTCTTTTAATGATAAACTGATTTTTCCATATTGATTAGGAAGCCACTGATGTACTTTACTGGAAATATTAAAGACATTATCTTTAGATGATGTATCTTCTAAATCTGTTATATCAACTCCTTTATAATTATCAATGAGATTATAAATTTCAAGAATATTATTATGAAGATTAGGTTTAAATATTTCTTTTTTATTTTCACCCTCTCTTGTTTTATTAATTTCATCTATATAGCTTTCATTAACGATATTGTACCAAGCATTCCCATGAGATATAGCCTGCAACCTTTCTTCAACTACGATGAATGTATCATCATCTAAGTAATTTAATAATGAAGAAGGCTTATCGAAAGCTACTCCTAAATATTTTTTAGCAGATGACAATGTATTTGAGTTTAACATCTCAGAGTATTCGTCATCAGTAAATAAAGTTGATATCTTCTTATCATTAATTGATATTAATTTATTAATAATTAGTGGATCAAATCCTGTTGGGGTAATACATACGTTATCAATTTTATCAAGGGACCTTTGTGATATGGGGTCAAACTCCTTAATCTTATCTAATTGATCACCAAATAATTCCAATCTGATTGGCAGTTCACTACTAACCGGATAAATATCTAATATATCTCCACGTCTTGTCCATGTTCCTTCTTGATCTATATTATTACTTTTTATATATCCACATTCACTCAACTTTAAAGATAATTGACTTATATTTATTTCATCTCCTACATTTAATTTAATGCACTTTGATTTGAGATATTCATATGGGGGTAGATGAGGTTGTAATGATCTTTCAGTTGCTATTATAGCGATATTCTCATTATCTTTTAACTCCAATATATCGCTAAGTACTTGTAATTGCCCCCATATTATTTCTGAATTTACATTTATTGAATCATATGGAGATACTTCACTTGTAGGATATAAACATGTCTTACTCCAACCACATTCTTTTACTAGAGGATACCACCTAGTCGCTTCCTCTAATGTTGGTACAATTATTAATAACTTTTTGGATTCTTTTTTTGCAAGCGAAGTTGTGATTAAAGCTTTTGCAGTTCGGGATGCTCCAGTTAAAATTAATCTTTCTTCTCTATTTGATCGTCCAATCAACTCATTAGTTAACGGATGATTTTCTAAATACCTCGCTATTGACTCTAAGGACACTAAAGCTTTATACCTAATATATTAACCATAACATTTTATTCGTCTTGATGAGAAATCTTAGTTTGGAAGATTCTGATTTCGAATAGATTTTAGCTTTTCAACAAATGTTATTAATTGTTTTTCATTAAGTTCCTTCCTCGTAGAAACATTAAATTCTTTTTCTAAAT
>QCHH01000043.1 GCA_003279585.1 Prochlorococcus sp. AG-402-A08
GTATTAGTTTGATCCCCATCACAAACGCAAAAGGAGGATCCAGTGAGCAGGATCCTTTTTTTGTCTTCTACATGAGGAGGACTATGGCATGGTCAAAGAAAGCAAGATTCTTATCACCTGTAGAGGTTCTGGAGAACCCTGAAGAGTGGGACTACTTCACTGACTTGGAACTTATGAAGTCCAGAGGTAGTTCGATTTGTATGACATGCGAACACTTCACTTACACCTGTGATAAGTCATGCGTAACTCTTCTAACTTGTCCTCTTCATCAGCGTCTTATTCCTCAAGGTGAACACCTAACCAAGCGTTGTAGAAATTGGCAGCGAAAGAGAGTCCTTGATATTGGACTGTGTCCTGAAGTTGCTTAACTACCCACAAAATTATTTTCTAAAAATCTATGAACTTAACTACCACTGCTGATTCCGTGATGATGTTTTGCATTCTCGCTTCAATGGCAATCTTTGATGCATTCTCAACTCTTCTTTCAATACTCAAGAAAGGAATATTTGTAGATCAAAGATCACTCCTGATGAAAAAGACCAATAGAGAATTAAAGGAAATGCTGGTCGGTGTAGAAAAAATTTCCAAACTGAATAAAAAACAATTGGTGGATTTGATATTGGTTGCTTCTTAGTAAGTCAGTCCCCTTTGTCATGAGTATCTCCTGAATAAGATTGAGTTCCTATTTCTGGTGGTGGATTATTTCCGAAGTCACCAACTAAAGCATCTGCCTCACTTGTAAAAAGTTTGGTGAACCATTGCTTAGTTGCAATAATTGCTGTCCAGATCTTGTCTCTTTTTCTGGTCATAGATATACCTCCAAAGTAGTAAGGGGGGGTGATTTTGATCGCCCCCTTTGAGTCCATCACTCCAGACCTATGGAAGTGCGTTGACTCCTGAGACTGTTTTACTACTACTGAATGGAAATTGCTATGGGTAAGAACACCAAAGTATTTCTACATTTGGGTTCTCTGTATAGATATTTTTTAATAAGCGGAGTAGACATAAATCAAGAGTCATCGCACTCTCGAAGACATTAAAATAGGGGAACTGTGCATTGACTCTAAGGAGGCATCTCACACCTCCTGATGTGAACAGAGTCACTTTTCGTGCGGTCTCTGCAATGGTCGGAACAACCCAAACCCCTGATTCGTTTCAGGGGCTTTTCTTTATGAGGACAATGAGAGTTAATACTTTAGGGTTTTTATCCTATAGATTTTTTGAATTAGGAGGAGTAGATATAAATCAAGGTATTATTAGGAGGTCAAACCATGTCATGCGGTAATCCTTTTAAACATGCAATCGAAGATGTAAAGGAAACATTCTCGAAATCTTGTGGGGTTCCTATCCAAGGAAACGATTGGTGCGATCTGGTTTCTAATTATGAAACTGATTTTGATGAAGTCGATTACGAGAATGAATGTTTGCAGTTTGGTAACTGCTCAATGGACTACTAAAAAACATTGAACTAACAGGAGGTTTCACTATGCAAGTAACCCGTAGTTTCCGATCCAATGGGTCGAATACTCTTTCATCAATCTTTCTTTGGTTTTCAGTCCTATTAATTTCCTTTGGAATGCTTCCACACTTAATTCCTTATTATTTTCAATTGAAATATTGAGGTAAAAAGAATGATTCTCGATCTTCTCATACTAATCCTCAGAAAGCACAAAGATTATTGGGTCGTTGGTTAAACAGGAGTTTTTTCTCATGTTCACCTGATCTATATTTGCTAAAAATTAAATAGGAGTCACAGCACCTTCTGTGGGTCAAAGTTCAATCAAGGATGGAAATTTAGTTCAGTCAGTTGAGTGCTTGACTCAAAGGGAGCGACCAAAATCTCGCTCCCTTATTTCATGCAAACTTTTAAGTTGACTAATACTTATTTGAGAAATGGAAGCAACTTGTTGAAGGTCGCTGGAAACGAACCAACAATAAGTGCCACTGCTCCAAGAACAACTGCCACTATTGCTGTATCTACCAACAGGTCTTTCCAGTTGTATTTCATCTCAAAGTGACCATTTCTGGAGTAGAGCATTCAGTTGGATATGAGATCACATTCTTTGCTGTAAATCCAGCACCTATCGCAACCAGTCCAATTACAAAGATCCATTTAGATCTCTCACCAGAGAGCAGTCTGTTCATAAAATTGACGTGCTGATGTGAAGTTCCCATCAACGATAACAATAATGTTTTTTATCTAATGACCTTCAAAACTATTAAAAGTATTTGTTTTAGTTGTTTTGCACTTCTACTTATTTTCTATCCGTCAAAAATAGATGCTCTATCTCCTGATTGGGTTGCAGTTCCCAAGAGTCAGTATGGAGAGCAATTATGGGATAAGAACAGCGTTCAAAAAAATAAAGATGGATCCATACGAGTATTCAGCAAATTTATTCCTAAAAGCACTACTGACATTACTCAAGACATTTTGTACACGATGGATGTCAACTGTTCGGAAAATTCTTTTAGAGACGTTGCAGTAGGAGCAAAGGAATTTAATGAGTTCAAAAATCAAGATTCAGAGTGGAAAGATCCCAATGGAGATAAATTGATTTTGGGTGTTATCGATCAGGTTTGTACTTTTGGAAATTAGAGTCAAAAAAAGACTACAAACGTCTAACAAAATGCGACCATATTGTGACTACATGCCTAAATACACACCTTTCCTCATCTCTTGAAATCCCTTTGCCTCGTTAGAGTGGGGAAGCGAGTTCAAGACCTATTTTAAAAACTGCGACTAAAATACAACGAGTTGCGACTAACTTGCGACTAAAATAGTTTTAAAAGACCTTAGTATTTACAAGGGTTTAGAAAGAGGTTTATAGTCTAAATCCAGAAAATCTGTATTAATGCCGATTATACAACGTAGCTTAAGATTGTAATTATACCAATGGATTTAAAGAGTATAGCTCAAAGGGGTAACACTAAGGTAAAAGTATTATAAGACGTATTATCTTTCTATTTGAAGGGGGGTATGGGGGACTTCGATCCTTGCTCAATACGTAAATATATTTTCAAAGATTTTTGTCAAAAATTTGAGTAGCTATTAGACAACTGTTTCTATTAGGAGCTAAAAAAGAAGTCCACTATGTTTTTATCTCTTGTCTATATCAGTCACCTCTCCTTGTCCTGAGAGTACCGTTAATGAGCTAGGAATTAAAAACTGGCCAATCTGGACGTGTGAAGCAAGCTCGTTTGATTGGACATATGAGGACAAAGAGACTTGCTTATTGCTTGAGGGTGAAGTCACAGTTACTCCTGCGGGAGGAGACCCTGTGAAGTTTGGTGCAGGGGACTTAGTCGTTTTCCCAGCTGGTATGGACTGTAGATGGGATGTTCATAAAGCAGTCCGCAAGCATTATCGTTTTGGTGATTAAATCCTGATACCTATCGCTTATTAGAATTAAAGAATTTAATGATTGATAAACTGATGCACTATTAAGGAGATTAAAATACCTGTCCAAATCCCTTTGAATAGTGTTGGATAATTAGCTTGGGTAATATCACTCTCAATTGCCATTCGACTTAGATCTTTATTCATATTTAATTTTACTATTAATCTATTTTACTTACTTTTTCTAAAAATATATACTATTAATATATACACAACTTAGTCTTAATTGATACTTGCTAGAAAATATAAATTTACTTCTTTTTAAGACTCTTCATAAATAAAAATTTTTATAGCTTGATTTTGTATTCAAGTGATAGATAAGAGTTGTATTGGTGACTAGGCTTTTTGATGAAGTTACACTCTTATGAGTATTTTATTACTTTCAATAGCAATATTTGTCATGACGAGAATATATAAAAAAGTTTTTAATAGTTAACTTATACTTCTAGAAGATTAAATGAGCAATTTTAATGATTTTCAAAAAATGATAAATAGTTTGAATAAAGAAAAATTGTCAGAGCTTTGCGAGGAATTCCTTACCAATCATGAAGCTGCAATGAGTATATTATTTAAATATTGTAGTGATTTTGGATTGAACTTTAATAGTCAAGAAATTAAAGATAATATGATAATTATGCATGAAAATGGCGACTTTGATAATATTGTATGTTTTGGAATTGAATTATCAGAAAATCAGTTGTATAAGAAGTTTCATCCTTCTTGAATCGTGTTTATGATTCTTTTTCAATCTCCTTTAATTTCTGATTGATATCATTGATTCTATGTTGTATAGATGATATTCATATGTCATTGACATACATATATCAGCTATACCGTTCGTTAGAGAGGTTGGGTTAGAGATAGTTAGAGAGTTTGTCTGACTAATCAACCTTCGCTATCTCGCTATCGCCCAGATCTAATTCGGAGACTCCTCCTGCACCAAAGTGATTGGTATCCGATTGTGATGGAGTGGGGAAAAGGAGTGTAGTGATTAAGGCGAGTAGTAAGAAGCGGTTCATTGGTTATCCGAAACCTGTCATATCAGTAAAGAGAGCTTTGTTTTCCGCTGATTCAGCAAAGCCTAAAAGCAATTCATATCTGGTTTCAGTTCCATTGTTTAAATTACCAAGCCAATAATTATATCCTTCTTGGTCATAGTCTCTACCTAAGACATTGGTGTAGAGAGTCTCAACGTATTTTGCGTTTGTGACATCCTCACCATAACGCTGTTTAAATTCAGCAGAAACAAGGAAAGAAGAGGCAATCGTTCGATCATCGTTGGCTCCAGAAGTGTATTGAGAAATCCAATACTTC
>QCHH01000044.1 GCA_003279585.1 Prochlorococcus sp. AG-402-A08
CTATCTTTTCTATAAAGTATTGGTGAAGTTAAAAAAACCAACTGAAGGATTACTGGTACTAATTGTGCAAAATCTGTAAAGCGAACACTAATCAAACAAACAATGATTGGAAACCAATATATGAATATAAATAAGTTAAGGAAAGGTATCCATGAGTAAGATAATAAATTAAATATGAGTGAGGATCTCAAAAAAATAAATACAAAGAAAACCAATACAAAAGATTGAAGGAAAGTTTGTAACTGGAAAGACCATTCTTCTAAAGTATAAAAAATAGGCTTAATATTCATATTTTTAATATTCGAAGCATTATGCGCGAAGAGTTGAGGAGAGTTTGCAATTGAAGTACATATTGTGTTCCAAATGACCAAACCAATTCCTAAATAAATGAAATAAGAACTAAAATCTTCAACAGAAAAAACAGTTCCATAAACTATACCTAAAGTTCCTATTGATAATAAATTTGAAAAACCTAACCAAAAACTTCCAAGGCTTGTTCTAGCGAACCTTGCTCGTGATCTAGAGGTCGCTGTATACCACCAAGCTTTTCTAGTTTTAAAAGCAAATTTAAAATTATCAACTAACATTCTTCTGATAATAGTCATGCGTATGATAATAATTTAATGCAGCTTCTAGAGGACCATCATAAGCAATTGAACCATGACTAAATACAATTCCTCTATTACAAAATTGCTTCAACAACTCTTCAGAATGACTTGCCAAAAATAGTGTTGCCGCAGATTCCATAAATTGTTCCATTCTAGCTTCAGCACGATCAAAAAAGTCTGTATCACCTGTACCAAAGCCTTCATCTATTGCTAAGCAATCATGAGAACTTGAAGTCAAAATTGAAAATATTAATCTCGCAGACATTCCCTCACTATAGGTTTTTATAGGTAAAGAAATATATGAACCTAATCCTGAAAATTCTATTATTTCATTTAAGAAGGATTCAAAGCCTTTGAGACTATGATTTCTAAATAAATAATGAGCCTTACAAGCATCGATCCCAGAAAGTTCCGAGCTAGTTAAAAATGTCTTCTGAAGCATAGGATATACATCCACCCCAATTTTTATTTTTCCGCAAGTAGGTAAGTAGATGCCAGATATGAGCCTTAAAAAACTACTTTTACCTGAACCATTATGACCAATCAATCCAACCCTTTCTCCTTTCATAAATGTTAAATTAATATTATTAAGAGCAATAATATGAGTTCCTTTATTTGATTTAGATAATTCTCCCCCCGTCAAATTAGTGACCTTACTAGCAAGTTTTTTTGTTAAGGATCTATTCTCTGAATAAAAAATTGGAATAGAGAGAGATATATCTTTAAGTTCAATTACCGGTTTATTAAGGACTATTATTGATGTGTCAGATAGAGACTCTATAGTAAGATTTACATCATCTATAGTCACTTTATTAAAATTAACTTTACTTAGAAAATTTGATGCTCTAATTAATGGATTACCAGATCGCCAAGGTGATATAGACTCAGGTTGATACAAGTTAATTAAAGAGATACTTTTACTAATTTGTGATGTAAACATTTCTGCTGCATAAATTTTATTTTGTAGGACATTGATATCTTTTTCTTCTTGATCTTTTTGGATAGGATAGGGTTTATTTTGTTTAGAAATTAACTTACATACAATATATGAAATTTTATAACCTTGATTATTAATATTTTCAATCCAATAATTCAGACCATTAAAATCTGCTTTCCGTCCAAAAAGATTAATATATAATTTATTAATTTGAAACTCTAAAGATTTATTATCTACAGAATTTCTGTATTCATCTTGTCTGGATAATTCATCAGAAATTTGATTCAAAGTAAGCGACCCTTTTGAATTAGAAAGCCAATAATTAATTCCCGAAGGATCACCAGGCCTCCCAAAATATGCCACATATAACTTCTGCAGACTCTTAGAATTAAGATCAATCATTTTGATAAATTGAAAGTTCTATCTATGCTTCTACTTTCTTCTTATTTGGTTGAAACATAAACATCGAATAAATAACATTTCGTCTCATGTTTACCATCATATCTAGGAACATATCATAGCCTTCATTTTTGTATTCAATTAATGGATCTTTTTGGCCATAACCTCTTAAGCCAACAGACTCTCGTAACGAATCCATTGCCTGTAAATGCTCTCTCCAAAGTGTATCCAATTGCTGAAGTATAAAAAATCTCTCCGCTTCTCGCATTATGCCTGGATGAGATTGCTCTACTTGAGCTTCTTTCATATCGTAAGCATTTCTCAACTGTTCTTTTAAAAAATCTTGTAATTCAATTTTATTTAACCCAGATAATTCTTCAGGTTTTAGATCTTCCAATAAGTAAATAAATTCTTTTACTTTAGACACCAGATTATCCAGTTTCCATTCTTCAGGAGGCAAGTCTTCATTAACATAAGCTTCAACTATTTCCTCCATAGTTTTTTGACCGTATCCAATAACCTGAAGTTTTAATTCTGTACCATTTAGAACTCTCCTGCGCTCTGAGTAAACTGCTTTTCTCTGATTATTCATGACCTCGTCATATTCAAATATTTGCTTCCTAATGTCGTAATAATAAGTTTCCACTTTCTTTTGAGCTCCTTCTAAAGATCGAGTAAGCATGCCTGATTCGATAGGCATATCTTCCTCAACCCTAAATGCATTCATAAGACCAGCGACTCTATCTCCACCAAAAATACGAAGAAGATTGTCTTCCAATGATAAAAAGAAACGAGTACTTCCCAAGTCACCTTGTCTACCAGCCCTACCTCTTAATTGATTATCAACTCTTCTAGATTCATGGCGCTCAGTTCCAATCACATGCAGTCCTCCAGCTTCTCGAACATTTTTTTCATCTTGAACTAGTACTTCTTCATATTCTTTTTTTATAAGTTGTATGGAAATTCTTAATTCTTTAATATTCGGGTCTTGTGTTGGCGTCTTTTCGGCAGCAGTAGCAATATAATCGTCAAGTTCAATTGCACTCAGCGCATTAGCTCCCCATTCTTTAACTAATTTTGATGCTAACGATGCAAGCTTTTGTTGAGTTTCATCAGTTAGCAAAACAGGGAATATATTTTGTAAAGATAAACTTTGAACTTTTTTTGTACTCTTAGATTCCTTGATATCTTTTTCATTAAAGCCTGTTTTCTGAGACATTCTTTGAGGCGGTATTGGAGGCTTATGCCCATCTTCAGGTTTAACTAAACGAGAACTAAGGACTTCTTTTATTTTCAACTTAGCCATGTAGTCGCTATTACCACCGAGAATAATATCTGTACCTCTGCCAGCCATGTTAGTAGCAATTGTCACAGAACCAGATCGTCCTGCCTGCGCAATTATTTCAGCCTCTCTTTCCACATTTTCAGGTTTAGCGTTTAATAAATTATGAGGAACTTGTTGCTCTGACAACAGCGAACTTAAAAGCTCACTCTTTTCTACACTTGTTGTACCCACGAGAACTGGTCTACCTTTCTTATAAATTTCAGCTGTTTCTTTTGCTACTGCTCTCCATTTGCCCGATTCAGTTTTAAAGACTTGATCAACCCAATCCTCTCTAGAAATCTTTCGATTAGTAGGAATAACTGTTGTTTCTAATTTATATGTTTTTTCAAATTCCACTTCTTCCGTTTTTGCTGTTCCTGTCATGCCAGACAAACGCGGATAAAGAAGAAAGAAATTTTGATATGTAATTGATGCAAGTGTTTGAGTCTCAGGCTGAATAGGCAAATGCTCCTTAGCTTCAATTGCTTGGTGCTGCCCATCGCTCCATCGTCTTCCAGGCATTACTCTTCCAGTAAATTCATCTACGATTACAGCTTCATCATTTCGAACTATGTAGTTCACATCTTTAGTAAAAAGTTCTTTTGCTTTCAATGCATTAGTCACATAATGTGCCCAAGGATCTTTGGGATCAAACAAGTCTTTAATTTTCAATAATTTTTCAGTTTTAGCAAACCCTTCATCTGTCAAAACGCAACTTCTTTGTTTCTCATCGACCTCATAGTCGCCTTCTGGATCTACACCATCTTTCCCCATCTCAGCTGATCTTATTAACTTTTCAACTACATCTGCAGCCATCTTATATTTCTCTTGTGGTCGTTCAACTTGCCCAGAAATAATTAAAGGTGTTCTAGCTTCATCAATAAGAATAGAGTCAACCTCATCAATCACACAAAATTGAAAAGGCCTCTGCACTATTTCTTCTGAGCTTGCTGCCATATTGTCTCTTAAATAGTCAAAGCCAAGTTCTGAGTTCGTTGCATAAGTCACATCACATAAGTAGTTTTTTCTTCGTTGCCTTGGTGTCATATCTTGTTGAATTAGCCCAACTGAAAGACCTAAAAAACGATGTACTTGTCCCATCCATTCAGCATCTCTCCTTGCCAGGTAATCATTAACAGTAACCACATGAACGCCTCTTCCAAGCAAGGCATTTAAGTAGCTAGGCAAAGTTGCTA
>QCHH01000045.1 GCA_003279585.1 Prochlorococcus sp. AG-402-A08
TTATAAAGCTCTGCAGCATTACCGCTCATGAGAAATAAATTTACTAATTAAAGAATATTCAATTATGCGGCTTTTGTCTCAAAACAGGTAGATTCATTGCACGTATCTAAATCACTTTCCTTTAAACCTAAAGCAGACGCGTCCTTCATGCTTCTAGCATCCATGCAAAGGACTTTACGAAGTTGAGCAAAGTTTGCTGCATGAGAAGATCTTCCTTCTTTAGTGGCTCCATATTCCGCTCTTTGCAAAACATGATGTAAATGAGTCAACAAATAAGAACTAACAACAGCAGAAATTAAAACATCTCCATTTTTTCCATTACTACGACTCTTCCTTCTTTGTCGTTTTACAGCTCGTTTATCGGTAACAACATTTTTAGAAAGAGGTTGAGATGTTTGAGGAAGAGATGGCTTAGACATGAAATACTCCTTTTAAATCAAAAATTTAAGTAAAGGCTGATAAGGCAAAACTGGCCAGATAAGTAAGTATCATACACAAGGATACTACCCTTGCATACAAGTGTACACTATTTACTACTTGGTAGTTCTTTGTAGGCATGGCTACTCGTCAAAACTCATCGAACGGAAAGCAGAAATCGCCTCGCATACAAGTTGTCCTGCCGGAGGAATTATGTGAAAGGTTGTCAGAACTAGCCGAAACAGAATCTAGAACTGTAAGCAATATGGCCAAAGTTTTAATTCAAGAAGGAGTTAAGAATCACGAATCGAGAGAAAATTCAGCCACTAAAGAATTAGAAGCAAAGAAAACTAAAACACAAAATTTTATAAATTCATTAGAAAAACAAAAGACACAAAGATTAAAAGGCATTCCAAAAAGATTAAAATTTAAAAGAAGTTAACTATGAAATGAATCAACATCAAGGATCAACTCTTACTCCATATAAAATAGATTTATTTGCGCCAGTAATATACCTAGGATTAATTTTTTTTCCTAAAAAATTCCACCAAGATAAAGTTGCAAAGACCAAAGCCTCTCTATATTGTGATGGAATACCAATTTCATTAATGTTACGAATATGAACACCACAACATTGTTTCTGTAGTTGCTTCATTAAAAAATGATTTCTAGTTCCACCTCCAGCAACCAAAAGCTCAATTAAACATATATTTTTAAACCTAAAAAGATTATCTAAATCTTGAGAGATAATTGATGCAGTAAATGTAGTTAATGTTGATATTAAATCTTCTTTTGAAATATCACCTAATTCCTTTTTTCTTTTTTGTAAATATTGAGAACCGAATTGTTCTCTACCTGTAGATCGTGGAGGTTCCAAATGAAAAAAAGGATCCCTTAACCACTTTTCAATGATTTCTAATTTAGGCATCCCAAGAGATGCTAATAATCCATACTTATCAAACATTAAAGATGAATTCGTACTTTCTTGAATAGCTATATCAATTAAAGAATTAGCCGGCCCACAATCCCAGCCCAAGCATTCGGAAGTTTTATCAATACCGGTTTTAGGTGGAATAATCGTCAGGTTAGCAATGCCACCAAGGTTGAGCACTCCTCGCCATCCATATAGCCTTCCGACTAAGGCTTCATCGACTAGTGCTACCAAAGGAGCACCATGACCACCCGAAGCAATATCCTTTGATCTAAAATCATAAATAACAATTTGATTTAAAATATTTGCAAGTAAAGGTCCTAAAAGAATTTGAAGACTTCCTCCTCTTTTAGTTTTTTTTGCACTTCTATGAAATAAAGTTTGACCGTGACACCCAACGACCTCTGCGGTTGAATAAGGATCACAAGTCCTTGCAGCGAAAGCGTTTAGTTCAGTAATTTCTTCAGCCAACTCAAGCCAATCTTTGCTATTAATTTCTAATCCTTGACCAACTTGGATAATTTTTTCTCTAGTTGAGGAAGGATATTCATAAGAAGTTTTATTTAAAATTTTCCATTTAGGCCTTGAAGGATCACCTTTAAAATCAACTAATACTGCATCTATTCCATCCGCACTAGTACCGCTCATCAAACCCAATACACGCATAGATTATGTTTGTGGCAGCTTTTGAAGATCTTCCATTGAACCCATAACTACAAGAACATGATCTTTTTCCAAAATATATTTCGCTGGAGGGTTGACCGTTAGTAGTTGAGCAGGACCAGCAGCTAAAACATTAACAAAATAATTCTTCCTTAGATTCAAATCTCGTAGAGAACGGCCTACAAACACTTCAGGGACTTTAATCTCATCAATGCCGGTTTTATCATCGAGTTCTAATCTTTCAATCAAATTAGGTCTGACCAATTCCAAACCCAATCTTTCTCCTTGCATTCTTGAAGGAAATACAACTCGGTCTGCACCAACCCTTTTCAGCATTTTTTCATGCAGATCACTTGTTGCTCTAGCAATAACCTGCTTCACCAAACTTCCCTCAGTATCTTTTGCAATAAGAGTTGTCGTAATACTTGCCTCAATTGGCTCACTAATACCTACTACTACAGTCCCCATTTCCAGAACACCTGCCTCTTTCATAGACTCTTCATCCGTTGAATCAACCACCCTCGCTTCAATTGTTGGTTCGAGCTGACGTAATTCCTCTATTGCCTTCTCTGATGAATCCACAGCTAACACATCAGCACCATTTCTTAATAACTCTCGACAGACAGCGCTTCCAAAACGACCAATCCCAACTACAGCGAAACCAAGTTTCTGGTTCGCTTTTATAGGAGACCATTGCCACCAATCACTCATGAGTTGTCCTCATTAAACATAAAGATCCTCCCTTGGGTAGCCGATTCGATTTCGATGTTGAAGTTTGCTTTTATAAAGAGCTTGCCATATAGCGCTCAAAAACAAAAGAATGCCTAGTCTGCCAACAAACATCCCAATGACAAGTATTAATTGACCTAAGTGACCTAGCTCAGAGGTAACACCAAGATCGAAACCTACAGTTGCAAAGGCAGAAATACACGTAAAAAGCATTTCTAAAAATGAAAAATTATCTCCATTATTGAAACCATTACTCAAGCTTAATAATAGAGCCATAATTAATACAAATAAAAAAGAACCAACTGTTATACCAACAGCTTTAAGAACTACTTTGTCAGATATTTGACGATTACGAATAATAATTTCATTTTGGCCACGTAAGGTTGCTCTTGTAGCAGCCATTAATGCAGCAATAGTTGTAGTCTTAATTCCTCCTCCAGTTCCTCCTGGACTTGCCCCAATAAACATCAGAAACATAATCAATAGAAGACCTGAATCAGAAACGCTCTCGATTGATATTGGCAAACTCGTAAAACCTGCGGTTCGAGCCCCTACAGAAGTAAATAAAGCAGGTAAAATGCGATCATCAAAATTTAATAATGAAAAAAAACTACCTCTTGCTAATGATTCAGTAAAAATCAAACCCAGAAAGCCTAGGGAAATCAATATGAAAGAGGATCTAATTACTAAGCGTGTGTGAAGACTTAAATTCCTTAATTTTAAAGATCTACGATTTATCCATATATCATTTGTCACTCTCCATCCAAAACCACCCAAGACAATTAATATAATCAATACAAAGTTCACCACCCAGTTATTTCTATAATCTTGTAAACTATTTGACCACAAACTAAATCCAGCATTGTTATAAGCAGATATGCTATGAAAAACTGATGCCCAAATCCTCTCGCCTGAGTTGGTCATATTATTAAAACCAAAAAAATACAAGACAATAGCCCCTAAAAAAATAAGAATAGCTGCTGTTATTGCTATTCCTCTAAAAGTTTTTCCAACACCACCAACTCCAAATTCATCTAGGGTTTTTCCTCTATCAAGACGTGTTTTCAATTCTGTTCCACTAACAATAAAGCCCTGTAAAAATGTAGTAATTGCCATCAAACCTAGGCCACCAATTAATAACATAATTGCCAAAATTAGTTGTCCCAAAAAGGTCAAATCTATTCCTATATCAATAATCGATAATCCCGTAACTGTTACAGCCGAAGTTGCAGTAAATAATGCCTCCCATAGCCCTACATTTCCATTAGAACACAAAGGTGTCGCTAATAATAATGTTCCACAAGTAATCACAAGTAAGCCAGTTACTACCGTGAACTGTGGAACAGTAAGCCTTCTGTATGTTTCGTGCCTAATACTCACTTTCCTTGACAATAAATAAAGACTAATTCTGAAAAGGTTAAGTGATCCAAATCAACTAGAAGCTCTAAAATTTCACCTAGACTAATAATCATATTACACATATTTAAGAAATACTATATTTTAATAAAATTAACCAAGGTACAAGAATAGTCATCAAAATTGTCAACCCAGCGCCGTATCTAGTTACATCTAAAAACTGATAACGTCCAGGACCAAA
>QCHH01000046.1 GCA_003279585.1 Prochlorococcus sp. AG-402-A08
TTTGTATTAAAAGAAGATAAATATACTAAAAGAGCAAGAAATTCTGGATGTATCTTTAGAGACATAAGCAAGTTAAATGATATCGAAGCTGTATCCTTGGCAAGGGATGATAAAATTGATATTGCTGTAGATCTGATGGGTTATAGCAAACTTAATCGATTTTCAATATTTTCTTATAGAGTCGCACCCATTCAAATAAACTATTTGGGATACCCAGCTTCTGTTGGATCTGATGTTATTGATTACATAATTGCAGATAATATAGTTCTTCCAAATAGGTATGAAAATTTTTATACTGAAAAAGTAATTAGAATGCCAAATTGTTATCTATGTACTGATGAAAAAATAAAAATAAATAAAAAGGATTTTACTCGTAGTGATTTTAATCTGCCTGAAAAAGGATTTGTATTTACTTGCTTTAATCACATAAAAAAAATCACTCCTAATGAATTTGATATTTGGATGAGATTGCTGAACAAAGTAGAAGGGAGTGTACTTTGGTTAAAGGGATCTAATGAATTATCAATTGATAACCTACGTAAAGAAGCAGAAAAAAGGAATGTAGATCCAAACCGTTTAATCTTCGCAAATAGAGTTCCATTAGATTTGCATTTAGCAAGGCACTCTCTTGGAGATCTTGGACTTGATACTTTTAACTTTAACGGTCATAAGACAACATTTGATGCATTATGTGCAGGCTTGCCAGTTTTAACTAAAGCTGGAGAGAACTTTGTAGCAAGGGTATCTTCCAGCCTATTAAATTCAATAGGATTACAAGAACTAATTACATATAATGAAAATCAATATGAAGAAACAGCATTAAGACTAGCTAATAACCATAATGAACTTATAAAGTTAAAATCAAAACTAGAAACTCAAAAAAAGAAATCGTCACTATTTAGTTCAAAACTATATACTCAAGATCTTGAAAGTATCTATATGAGTTTAGTAAAAAATTATAAAAGTTAACTATGTTTATAATTTTCTTTAAACCATTCATATGATTCTTCCAAACCCTTTTGCAATCTATATTTAGGTTTCCAACCTAATGAAGAAATCCTTGAACAATCTAAGGGCCTATCAGGAGTACCATTTGGCTTTGTTTTGTTCCAAGATATTGAACCTTTATAACCTGTAATTTTAGAGATAGATTCTGCAAGATCTTTGATTTTTATATTTTCTCCCGAACCTATATTTACTAGTTCAGCGTCCTGGAAATTTGATATTGAAAACAAACATGCATCAGCAAGATCATCAACATACATAAATTCTCTGGATGGACTTCCATCTCCCCAGCATTCAACAGGTCCATCACCTGCAAAATGAAATTTCCTTATTAAAGCTGGAATAACATGACTATTTAAAGGGTGAAAGTTATCATTAGGACCGTATAAATTACAAGGCATTAATGAAACACATTTGAAGCCATATTGCTTATTATATGCTTTGAGAAGATGTATACCATGAATCTTAGATATTGCATATGCTTCATTTGTGGGTTCAAGTTCTCCACATAGTAATGACTCTTCCTTTACTGGAATAGGTGCAAATTTGGGATAAATACAAACTGATCCAAGAAATAAAAACTTTTTAATATTATTTTTAAAAGAACTATTTATAAGATTATTTTGTATCATTGTATTTTGATAAATAAACTCTGCAGAGTATCTATCATTTGCATATATACCGCCAACTTTTGCGGCAGCGTCAAATACATATTCTATTTTATTTTCAGAAAAAAAACGTGCAACCTCATTGGTATTAGTTAGATCTAAATCAGCCTTGCTAACGGTGATTATATTTTCAAATCCCTCATATCTTAGCTTTCTAACTATTGCAGATCCAACTAGTCCATTATGACCAGAGACATATATATAGGAATTTTTTTCCATATTAGATTTTGGAAATTATAATAACTCAAAATTAAATTAAGAACTCAAGAAAGTATAAAAAATATTTAATTTCTCACTTGCTCTTGAATGTACTATCAAATTAAATTTTATCTTTATAAATAAGAACCAAAGACTACCCATCCAAAAACCTTCAAAAGAAGGTATCAGTTCTTGTTTAGTAAAGCTAAAAATTCAGCGAATACTAGATTTTTCTCACTCGATTGTCCTTTGAGGAATCAGCAGCTAATCCAGCTAGTGAAATTATTTGTCTAGCACAGACAGCAACACCACTTGATTGGTTCTGAAGTAGTGCTTTTTGCATCCCTTCTTCGAGATTTCCTACAAATTTTACAACCATTTGTGGACGCTAAATGTCGATCTCATCGAAGTCTTTAACGATCAAGTCCATTGCCTTCGATGTGATTCGCCTCGCTTGCCGTCTACTTAAGACTTATTTTTTGAACATTTCGGTCGTTGTAACGTTGCAACTATGAACTTGAACAAGCATCGAAGCAGCTTCACCCGTTCTTAATTCCATCATTTGTTTATTAGTTTTTTTTATAATCCACGTCAATACAATGTAGATTTAGATCCTTCTGAAGCATATGCAAACACAGTGAAAACTCAGGGACCAGAGAAGGCATAGATCCCAAGCTTGATTCTTTTCTATTCCTTAAAAGGCGGAAGTCATTTATTCTGCAACAGTTAAAAAATCAGAGTGAATGACTTTAGTCATTTGAGATTTTCTAGGCGTTGCTATTTAACGTCAGCTTATGAATCTGATTAACCATATAAGCAACCAAAGTAACAACAAAAGTAGCTTAAAACTATATTAATTTCAATTAAAAAACGACCTCTTATTTTTTTGGCATTTATTATTTGGGATGCCTTTAGAGGCTCTTTTTTATGTATAAACTAATAAAAATCATTCAACTCCGAGATATTTAAATATTATATAATAGGATATTCTTTATAATTGATATTATAGTTATTCATATTACAATACTCTTTATAGCTTAAAGATTTATTGATTTCATCAATCAAATCTTTATCAACTTCCGAGATCACACGATCTCTTAAACTAATATCTGCTGACTTCCTACCTGATTTACCAGTTACTTTATTTTTATAAATATCAACTAATGTTGGGATTTTGTATTCTACTTCTAAATCTTTAAATACACTAGCTAATACTTTTTCCATACCTAAACATAAATCTTCATATCTAATTACAACTGCTTTTTCTTTTGTTTCCATATATTTTTGTAATTTTATTAGTGATTTACAATAATTCTCGATGTTTAAATTTAATCCGCAATAAGCTCCCAGCCATCCTCTTTTACGAGCAGATATATAGTTATCCAGAGGGTGCCTAATACTATGTATAGGTTTTGCTTGTGGAAAATTAATTTCAGAGCTATTTGTTTTATAAAATAATTTCAAAGGGTCTATAAATAAAGAGTCAATTTTTTCATTATTTAAAAATATATCATTGCCCAAAAAATTAAATGTCGAATGAGTATGGTCTCTGATAACTAAATTTTTTGAAAACCCTTGAGCGTGATTTATAGATATGCCAAGCTGGAAAAAAAAGTATTTCAACTTGTTATTAGCACTAATTTCTTGTGAATTATAAGTTAGATGCCAAAGTATTGATGTGGGATCATAAAAGGGTTCTATCTTTTTATTTCTTATGGGCGCAAAAGGATTAATTTCTGAAATAAGAATTGAGTTGGTAGCCGCAGATATTACTTGAGAAGCGATTGATCCCCCTGATCCCGCGACATGATGAATAGTAAATAACACTTCTAATAATAAATAAATTAATCTACTTCTTTCCTAGGGAGTCCAAGAAGTCAACAAAAAATATATTAAACCATAGTTATTATAAAAAGATTTCTTATCCTGATACAAAAAAAGCCAGCAATCATGTGATTTATTTAACCAATATTTTTTAGCCATGGTTACTAGATTCTCCTCAG
>QCHH01000047.1 GCA_003279585.1 Prochlorococcus sp. AG-402-A08
ATTGATGCAGAAATACTTTCTAATTCAGCTATTAATGCCATTAAATTTGCGTCATTAAATAGAAATTTTCCAATCATTTCTAATCTCCTTTTAAAAGCATCAAGTGATTTTCAAAGAAGCAATTCAAGCTTAAATCAAATCATCTTTGGCTCGCACTTTAAAAACCCTGTAGGACTTGCTGCTGGATTTGATAAAAATGGTGTAGGAGCTGGTCTTTGGAATTATTTTGGATTTGGTTTCGCCGAATTAGGAACGATTACTTGGCATCCCCAAAAAGGTAATCCAAAACCCAGACTTTTCAGAATTGCAAAAGAAAAAGCTGCATTGAACAGAATGGGATTTAATAATGAAGGCGCAGAAAAATTCTTAAGCACTATTGAAAAACAAAAAATACCTGCGCCAGGCAATAGACCGTGTGTCCTGGGAATAAATTTAGGAAAATCAAAAATTACACCTCTCGATGAAGCCCATAAGGACTATTTTTTATCTTTAAGACTATTGGCTCCCTTGTCAGACTATGCCGTTATCAATGTTAGTTCCCCAAACACTCCTGGCCTTCGCTCATTACAAGGAACAAAACCAATAACAAATTTAATACGCACGCTAAAAGAATTATCCAATTGTCCTCCTTTGCTTGTGAAAATTGCTCCAGATCTGTCAAATGAAGAAATTGATGAAATTGCGAAAGTTGCAATTGCGAATGGTATTGATGGAATAATTGCAATAAATACAAGCTTAAATAGATTTAATCTAAAAAACCTAAGAATCAAAACTGGAAATACTTTAGAGCAAGAAAATGGAGGTTTAAGTGGACTCCCTTTAAAAAAAAGAGGACTGGAAGTCATTAGAAGGCTTAGAAATAGTACTAATAATTCTTTACCGCTTATTGGTGTAGGTGGAATCAGTTCAGCACAAACAGCGTGGGAAAGAATTGCAGCTGGAGCATCACTGGTTCAGCTGTATACAGGTTGGATATTTGAGGGACCAAATTTAGTTCCTGAAATTTTAGATGGATTAACCCTGCAAATGAAAAAACACGGATTCAAAAATATTAAAGAGGTAATTGGCTCCGAAGAACCATGGAAATAAAACCACAAATGATTTCAATCAATAATTTTGATTATGTTTAAACTGATTATAATATTATCTTATATACAATGAAAATAAACTGTGATATTCATGGAGGTAATATTGAAAAAGAAGCAAGAAACCTAGGATTATCTACAACTCAAATAATCGATGCAAGTGCATCAATAGTACCCTTTAAATTACCTACCAAGTTAAATAATTATCTGATTAAAAGTATAAACAATGGGTCAATAAAATCTTATCCTGATAGAAGTTATTTTGAAGTGAAAAATTCTATTTCAAAATGGCATAATATTGATCCTTCTATGATTTTACCTGGTAATGGAGCTTCAGAATTATTTACTTGGGCAGCAAGAGATGCAAGTTTAAATGGCATAAGTTCTTTACCCTCCCCTGGGTTTGGAGACTATCAACGAGCTTTAAAATGCTGGAATGCACCTTATATCTATAGTCCTTTACCCTTATCTTGGACTAAAAAAAATCCTCAACCATTTCCAATTGAACCAAAAACTAATGTCTTATGGATTACAAATCCACATAACCCAACTGGACAATTATGGAGTCGTTCATCAATAGAAAAATTATTAACTAATTATAAACTTATAATTTGCGATGAAGCATTCATTTCTCTTACACCAGGAGGTGAGGATCAATCAATAATAGATTTAACTAAAAGCTATAAAAACCTAGTAGTTATAAGAAGTTTAACAAAGTTTCTAGGTATTGCTGGATTAAGGATTGGATACGCTGTTGCAAATGCAGATAGATTATTAGAATGGAAAGATATAAGAGATCCATGGCCGGTAAATACACTAGCAATAAATGCAACTAATTTAATCATGAGAGATTATAAAATGCATAAAAAAAGATTACATAAGATCCATAGATGGGTAGAAGAAGAAGGGAGATGGTTAGATAAAAATTTGTCAAATTTTTCTACTATTAAGCCTCTACCATCAACTACAAACTTTCAATTAATTAAAAGCAATAGTTCTATATTGAATATTATTGAGAATTTAAAAAAAAGAGGAATTTTATTAAGAGACTGTAGATCATTTATAAATCTAGGTGAAAATTGGATCAGAATAAGTCTCCAAAAAAGAAAACAAAATATTCAAATTATTAATACCTTAAAAGATTACATTAGATAATCGAATTAATAATCTCAAATATCTTATCTTCAGAATTAAGACAAGCGTAATTATTCATATTTGATTTCATTTCAGTGAGAGAATTAGAATCTATCAAATTAGATATAGTATTTTTCAAAATATCTTTTTCTGGATCATGTTGATTAACTATTACAGCCCCTCCGTAACTAGCCATATAAGCAGCATTTAGCTCTTGATGTTTATCTGTAGAGGCTGGAAAAGGTATTAAAATTGAAGGGGCTTTGCTTACCATTAATTCAGAGATTGCACCAGACCCTGCTCTACTTATTACAAGATCAGCATTTCTTAGTAAAGCAGATATTTCATTACTAAATTGTCTAACAATCAAATTAGTCTGCGTATTAACTTCATCTGAATTTTTATAGAAATCATCGTTTTTACCGGTCAGATGAATGACTCTACAACCCCTCTCAAGCAACCAAGGCAAGATATTCCTCACCATCTCATTCATTTTTATTGCTCCTTGACTACCTCCCATGACAACAATCAATAGACCCTCTCCGAGCGGGGCCCAATAGGGAAGAGACTGATCTACAAAAAAATCTGACCTTACAGGTGTTCCAGTAAAGCTTGTTCTACACCCTTGCAAATACTCAGATGCTGATGGGATTCCTAATGCTACATGATCACAAAATCGACCCAATAACCTTGTTACCTTTCCAGGAATAGCATTAGATTCATGCAAAAGGATAGGGATGCCAGTTATTTTTGCACCTAGAATACTCGGAGCAGATATATACCCACCAGTAGAAAAAACAACGTTAATTTTTTTTTGACGTAATAGAATAGAGACTCGAATAGAAGCAAAGAGTAATTTACATAAATCAAACATTTTTCTAAAAATATTTCCTTGTAATCCCCCGACTTTTAGCTTTATTAAATTGTATTTTTTGGGAACCAGTTCAATCTCTAGCCTATTTGACACACCTAACCACTCAATTTCCCAAGACTTGGGAAGTGAATCAGCAAAAGACAAAGCAGGATAGATATGCCCACCCGTTCCGCTTGCAGCAATTAAAAGGCGAGGCATAAATTAAATAACCTTATCTATGAAGACTAAGTTATATTGAGTAAAAAAGGTAGGCGTGCGACATTCACTAATAGCAAAATCAATAGTTTTTTTATTGCTATATCCCCTAATGATGAATTCTGCATTAAGTAAAGATATAGA
>QCHH01000048.1 GCA_003279585.1 Prochlorococcus sp. AG-402-A08
TTCTTTTATATTTCCAAGATCCCTCAATGTCTTTCCTAGATTTAAATGTCCATTAACGAAATCAGGATTTAGTTCAATGGCTTTACGAAGCGGTGGCATTGCTTCTTGAAGTTTCTTTTGTTCAACAAGGATTATGCCGAGAAGAAAATGAGCGTTAAAGAGATTTGGATTAAGCTCTATTGCTTTGCGAATGGATACCTCAGCTTCTTTTGGTTTTCCAAGGTCTTTTAAAACTGCCCCAAGGTTTAGATAAGCTTGAAAGAAATCAGGATTTAGTTCAATGGCTTTGCGAAGAGGTTGTTCTGCTTCTTGAAGTTTCTTTTGCCCAAAGCGAATTGTACCTAGAAGGAAATGAGAGTTAAAAAGATTGGGGTTAAGTTCTATTGATTTGCGGCAAGCAATTTCAGCCTCTTGTATCTTTCCTAGATATAAATAACCATTAGCAAGGTTTCCCCAAGCTTGGGCTAATTGAGGATCAGATTCAGTCGCTTTAACGAGTAATGACAATGCATATTCTTTGTTACCTGTCTTAAGTTCAATGCCTCCAAGGTTAGTTAATGCTGGAGCATAAGAACTATTTATTTCTATAGCTTTTTTGTAATATTTTTTGGCGGTATTAAAATCCTGAGCATATTGATATGTAGTTCCTATATCTTTAATCAATTCATAATCATCAGGTTTAATATTCAGGGATTTATTTAGATATAAGCGTGCATCTTCTATTTTTTTTATTGCTAAAAAAGATTTTGATATTAATTTAAGCGCTTCTATTGATTTGTTATTATCATCTAATATTTTCTTACATGTATCAATTGTTTGTTGATATTTATTTTGCTTAAAGAGCGATTGTGCTTTTTCTATATGCGCTTCCAAATCTAAAAAAAACTAATATTTCTATAATATATCAGGCTTTTATTTGGTTTTTCAAGGCTTGATTGTAAAAAGAACTATTTTCCTAATAATTATTTGATTGATGTTCTCTAAAATTATATTTTTTCTCGCCTATTTATATTACTAAGTAGGTTGGTAAACTAGATTGAATTTCCTATGCTTGTTCTATAACTTTATTCTACTATTTAATTAAAACATAGCTTTTCATTCTCAGATTTTAATGTTGTAGATATTAGGCATCATTTTTTATGACTATTTCTTGGTTGTCTTAGGTGTCATGGAACTTGCTCCAAAGATACTCTCTTCATTGGGCGAAGGAAATCAGCATCTTTCTCCGAGTTTTTTAAAATTGTGCGCAGATTTTTATACCACTTGGCTTTCATTTAGTGCTTGCAAAGGTTTCAGAGTGCGCATGTGTGCTCATATCTGTACGTATATTAGCAATATTTAGCCATAGCAAGTTATGCAGTAGCTCTTAGTGGAATTACTTTAATCTCTTGGTATCACTTAAGTTTGAATACGCTCCCTGCTGGATTCGAACCAACGGCCCACTGCTTAGAAGGCAGTTAGTTTGCGTTTGAAAACACAGTCTACCACTAAAAAATCTAGAAAAATATATTTAAGTGGGACATTTTTTGGTGCAGAATTGATATATTAGCTATTTATTTAAACTCTTCAGTTTGGCACTTGTATTATATTATTTTTGTCTTTAATAACTCCTGCTAAATAATATAAAAGAGAGCCTCTAAAGGCAGCCAGTAATAATAAATGCCATAAAATAAGAGATCGTTTTTGATTGAAATTACTATAGTTTTAAGCTACTTTTCTTATTGCTTTGGTTGCTTATATGATTGATAAATTTATAAGTTCAAGTCAAATAGCAACGCCTAGAAAATCTCAAATGACTAAAGTCATTCACTCTGATTTTTTAACTGTCGCAGGAGCAATGACTTCCGCCTTCTCAGCAATAGAAAAGAATCATGCTTGGCATCTAATGCCTTCTTTGATTCCTGAGTTGGCACTATGTTTTCACATGCTCCAGAGGGAATTGAATCTACATTGCATCGAGCTGGAATATGAAAAAAGCTAATAAACAAGAGATGGAATTAAGAGCAGGTTTTGCTGCTGACTTACTTGCTCAAGGTCATAGTTGCACCGTTGTAACGACCCGAGTGACCGAAGAATATGCATTAAGCAGAAGACAAGCTCGAAGAATTACTTCTAAGGCAATGGATTTGATCGTTCAAGACTTTGAAGAGATCAATATTGAACGGCCGCAAATGGTGGCAAAACTACTCGTAAATCTCGAACAAGGTATGCAGAAAGGACTTTTTAATAACCAATCAAGTGGTGTTGCTGCTTGTGCAAGGCAAATCATTTTACTGGCCGGTTTGGCTGCTGATTCCTCGTATAACAATCGAGTGTGAAAAATCTAGTAATCAATCTGCTATCAAGTCAAAAACTATGGCTATTGACTAATTCAATATATTTAGTTTCTAAATCTCTTGTAAATAACTCTGAATTAAAAAGAGGTGACGTTTCTTTTAGTTTGTTCAATTTAGATTTCAAGATTATTAATTCATCAGGGTTTTGCGCAATATGCAAAGCTTTCTCTTCGTATTCACTTGTAGTATAAGTAATTAATTCAGGAAGTCCTATCGAGTTCAGTAGACTGGCAGATACTCTGGCAATAAAACTCTGACCTATCTTTGTCAGGACTGGTAGACCACTCCATAATGCATAAGAAGTAGTTGCACCTCCATTGTAATTAAAAGTATCTAGTGCTAAATCACCAAGAGAGTGCCTAGCTAAATGTTTATCTAATGGCAATTTATTGGCGAATATTAATCTATCGGGATCTACTTTACGTTTTCTAGCTTCCTTGTATAAATTATTCATCGACCATTGATTTGACTTGTATAACCAAAGAACACTTCCCTCTATTTTTATCAATAAGTTCATCCATATATCAAATTCTTTTTTTGTTATTTTATAATTATTATTAAAACAAGTAAATATAAAGCCTTGATCAGGAAGGTTAAAATCTCTACGGAATATAGACTCTTTAGAAATTTCTTTTTTATTATCATTACATAGAAAGGAATGAGGCATTCGTATTATTTTTTCGGAATAAAATTTCTCATTTTTTCTAGGAATTATTATATTATCAGCGATAATATAATTAATGGTATCAGAGCCAACAGAGCCAGGAAAACCTAAGTAATTGATTTGTATTGGTGCAACCCTATATGAGAATATAGGCATTCTATGATTTCGTGTATATCCCATTAGATCTACTGCAATATCTAACTTATCATTTCTGGCTAATTCAACTGCTTCAATATCATTTAACTTTATTATATTTCTAAATATGCATCCAGACTTTTTTGCTCTTTCAGTATATTCATCTTCTTTTTGCGTAAA
>QCHH01000049.1 GCA_003279585.1 Prochlorococcus sp. AG-402-A08
TCAGCTAATCCTTTCAAAAAGCTAATAACCACACCCATTACTTGTACGGGGTGTGGCAAGCTTTTTGGGTCACCTATTAAAAGGTCAAAAATAACTGCAATTAAGATTAAGTGAATGATTTTAGTCTTATTTAAGCCAACTAAACATTGATCGAAGTGTTTTGCCTACTTTTTCTATTGGGAGTTCTGAGTCTTTTTGTCGAATTCTCTTCATTTCAGGTTTTCCTGCATCACATTCTTTTACAAAGTTTTTAGCAAAAGTACCATCTTGAATATCCGCAAGAATATTTTTCATTTCTTCTTTTGTCTCTTGGGTTATTAACCTTGGACCACTTACGTAATCTCCATATTCAGCTGTATTTGAAATCGAATCCCTCATTGCAGTTAGACCTCCTTTAACCATTAGGTCAACTATTAGTTTGACTTCATGCAAGCATTCGAAGTATGCCAATTCAGGCTGATAACCTGCTTCCACAAGAGTTTCAAAACCAGCTTTGACTAACTCTGATAGGCCTCCACACAAAACTGCTTGTTCTCCAAAAAGATCAGTTTCTGTTTCTTCTTTGAAATTGGTTTCTAAAATCCCAGCGCGTGTTCCGCCAATACCTTTTGCATATGCCATCGCAAGTGCTCTTGCATTGCCTGATGCGTCTTGTTCAATGGCAAATAAAGCTGGAACCCCTTGACCATTTTGATACTCCCATCTGACAGTGTGACCAGGCCCTTTTGGGGCAATCATTACTACATCGACAAATTCAGGTGGTTTTATTAATTCAAAGCGAATATTGAAACCATGAGCAAAACTTAGTATTTTTCCAGTTTTTAAATGAGGTTCTATCTCATTGGAGTAAACATCTTTTTGAAATTCATCAGGCAAAAGTATCATTATCCAGTCTGCCCTCTCAGAAGCTTCTGAGACACTTAAAACTTCCAATCCATCTGAAGTTGCTTTATTGGCTGAGCGACTTCCTTCATAAAGTCCAACTACAACTTTGATGCCACTATCTTTTAAATTCAATGCATGCGCGTGGCCTTGGGATCCATAGCCAATAATTGCAACGGTTTTATCTTGAAGAAGACCTAGGTCTGCATCGGAGTCGTAAAAAAGTTTTGCCATGTGAGTTGGTATTTCAGAACGGTATTAAGGCTGAGCTTACGAAACAGAGTGCTATCGAAACCACTTTCATTGATATATTTTTTTGACTATCAAGACAATTTAATTAATAAGAACAACACGCTTCTTATCTTAACTTTCACTTGGATGGGTTATCACTCGGTCAATCAGGCCATAATTTTTTGCTTCTTCCGCGCTCAAAAAGTAATCACGATCAGTATCTTTTTCTATCTTTTCATATGTTTGTCCCGTCATCTCTGCCATGGATTTATTGAGCATTTCTTTTATTCTAAGAATTTCACGTGCTTCAATTTCAATGTCACTTGCTTGTCTTTGAGCAGTACCTCCCAGTGGCTGGTGAATCATGATTCTGCTATGGGGTAGTGCAAGCCTTTTGCCTTTTGTCCCTGCAGAGAGTAAAAAGGCCCCCATTGAAGCCGCCAACCCAACACAAATGGTTACCAAGTCGCTTTTTACATATTTCATCGTGTCATAGATGGCTAAACCAGCGGTGACGGAGCCTCCAGGACTATTTATATACAAATAGATCGGCTTACTACTGTCTTCAGAATCAAGATAAAGCATTTGCGCTACAAGGCTATTTGCTATGCCGTCATTTACTTCTTGACCGAGAAAAAGAATTCTTTCCGCACCAAGTCTTGTATATATATCAACCCATCTTTCGAATTGACTTCCTGGAAGACGGTATGGAACGCTTGGAGTACCTATAGGCATGGCTAATTTAATGTTGAGTAATTGAGGGTAATGATTTAAAAAATTTTTTGGAAAATTATTTGTTTATTTGGGCAAAACTTTCTCGCTTGGCAAGTCTTTTCTACTTGTAAGAACGCGATCTATTATCCCATAGTCAACTGCTTCATGAGGGTTAAGATAACTCATTCTATCTGAGTCTTTGGATAATTGATCTACTGATCTTCCAGTGTTATGACTAAGGATTTCTAGCATTGCTTTCTTGTTGTGAATAACCTCATTTGCTCTGATTTGAATATCAGTTGCTTGGCCTTGAGCTCCACTTCTGGGTTGATGAAGAACAATTGATGCATGAGGTAATGCTGCTCGTTGTCCTTTTGTCCCGGCCGAAAGTATTACTGCTGCAGTTCCCATGGCTTGACCTATACAAATAGTATGCACAGGAGGCTTTACATATCTGAGAGTGTCGCAGATCGCAAAGGCTTCAGTTTCAAATCCGATGGCATCTCCTGTGTACCAACTCGTTCCAGTTGAGTTAATGTAAAAATAAATTGGTTTTTCAGAATTATCAAATTCCAGAAAAAGAAGTTGGGCAATAATTAGTTCAGTTACATCCATTCCAAGTTGCCTTTTGGCATCATCATCGGAAAATAGTGGCAAGCCTAAATAAACTATTCTTTCTTTCAAAAGAAGTGATGGTAAATCTGGGGGCGGAGTTCTCATTACGGCGGAATCGCCATAATATGGGGAAGATGCAGTCATATGAAGTTAAGTATTCTTGAGTTCGAGCCTAGCTAGATCTAGCCTTGAGATGCTTTTGTTTTTTCAAATTTGTTGGGGGGTTGATCATTTGAAGCTCTACTAAAAACCATTCGGCCCGTCGGTGTTTGTAATGCTCCAGTCACAACAACTTCTATTCTTTTACCAATCCATTGGAGTCCCTCCTCGATAACTACCATTGTGCCATCCTCAAGATAGGCAATACCTTGTGAGTTTTCCTTACCTTCTCTAACTACTTTTAAATTTAACTTTTCACCAGGTTGAACTTCAGGCCTAACTGCTAGTACTAGATCACTTAAGTTAAGAACTTTTATTTCTTGGACTAGGGCTACTTGAGATAAGTTGTAATCGACAGTGATTAATATTCCTGATATGTCTGAGGTTAATTTTAAAAGAATTTCATCAGTTCCTTCCCCTTCATATTTTGTACTGTTTATCACCAATCTTCTTCCATAACTTTCTCGTAATTGATTAAGTAATTTTAGTCCTCTCCTTCCTTTCCCTCGCTTTTCGTTGTTACTTGAGTCAGCTAGTTTTTGTAGCTCATCCATAACTGATTGGGCTACGATTATTTGCCCTTCTATTAGTCCAAATCTAAGGAGGGCCTGAATCCGACCATCAATTATTACACTGGTATCTAAAACTTTCGCACTAGCTGGAGTTAGAATCCCATCTGCCATTAACAAAGATT
>QCHH01000050.1 GCA_003279585.1 Prochlorococcus sp. AG-402-A08
GCCTCAGGGAAATCGGGATTCAGTTTAATTGCTTTGCGAATTGATAATTCTGCTTCTCCTAAGTTGCCAATCTTTTTCATTATATTTCCTAGATTCAGATGAGCATCTGCTAAATTAGGTTCCAGTTCAATCGCTTTGCGAGTATATAATTCTGCCTCTTTTAAGTTGCCAAGCTCTATCAATATGTTTCCTAGATTGGAATAAGCCTCGGCGAAATCGGGATTCAGTTTAATTGCTTTTCTAAGTAATATTTGTGCTTCTTTTAAGTTTCCAAGAGTTATTAAAATAACTCCTAAATTAGAAAAAACTCTTTGATCCTTAAAGCCTTGATTTATGAAACTTTGATAATATTTTGCTGCTTCTGAAATATTTCCTTCTGAATGGTATTTAAAGGCTTTATTAATTAATTGATCTTTAAAAGTTTTTGGAGGAGTATTAGTGTTAAGAGTATTATTTCCTTTAATTTTATCTAAAGAAAATGGCACTGTGAATGTTTTTACTTCAGGTTGTTTTTTCTTTGCTTGATCTTTATTGCTAGATTCAACCATCTTCGAAGAACTTCTTATTTTTAGTGGTCTTACAACTCACTATAATTGTTATTTGAAAGTCTTTCTGAGATTATCTTTATTTTATTAATAGATTTAGAGAATGATTTCTAGCTTTGAAAAAGAGTGATTTTTCCAATCCAGTGATTGATTGAATTATCTAATTTAGTTATTTCCTTACATCATTAATCCAGATAGGCTTGTTCCATTTACTCCTTTGGGCTATTTATAGTGTGGAACATCGGTATTTTCTTTTAGGTCAGTTCAACTCCTTTTGGTACATTGTGCGTATAAACTCCCCACCCCCAATCCTCTTATTTTATTGGGTTCAGATAGATTGAAAAGGGTTCATAAGGACTCCATACTACTAATGTGACTGATTAAAGGATCTCTTTGGGCTTAAGGTGGATTGGTGCTAAGCAATCGTCTTTTCTCGATGTCTATTGGTAATAGATAATTAAATTCCAATAAATTTGATAGCTATTTGTCTGGTTTCATAAATTAAACCCAAAATCTTGTAATTAAGATTATTTTTTGAACAAAATTCATTAAGTGCCTTAAATTCATGTTCTTCCCAATTAGCATTATTGAGAAAGTCATCGAATATTACAATAGTGTTTTCATTGATAACTGATTTTGAATTGCTAAGAGCGCATAGAGTCGAAGAATATAAATCTGCATCTAAATTTATAATAGAGGCTATTTCTCTTGGCTTTGAGAAGAATAGCGGTAGAGATTCTTCAAATTTTCCTACTATAAATGTTCCATTTTTAATATCGGGAATCATCCCTTCTGTAGAAAAACTTCCTGCTTTATATTTTTCATTCCAATCATTTGGTAATCCATGAAATGTGTCAAATCCATAGCCTTGCTTGAAATACTTAGCTAAGTATTTAAAAGAATATCCACGACAAACTCCAAATTCATAAAAAATTTGAAATTGATTTAGTTCATTTATCATATTTTCATATAAGTACCATTTGTTAAAGAATAATTTTGGTATATAATCTAATTTTGAAATCCATATAAGAGAACGAATGAATTCATGATCTCTTATTTTTGAATTTAATAGTTTATTTAATAAAGTTTTATCACCTTGATGGAGCTTTAAAGCACAAAGATTAAATATAGCTTTTAAGAAATTTGGATCTTTTTTCAAGCACAAACTTATAATGTTTTCTGCTTCCATCGAGTTTTTTGATAAACCATATAAATTCCAATTATATTTAATATTTTCTGGTTCAATTTTAATAGCTTTCTCAAAGAAAATCTTTGCTTTTTCCAATTCACCTGTTATTTTATAAACATCACCGAGTAATGAGTAAGCCTCTCCTAGACCTGGGTTAAGTTTAATAGCTTTTAATATATATTTTTCGGCTTCTGTGTAATTTAAAGATTCCATTATCAAATACCCAAAAGCTAAATAATGTTTTGCTTCTTTAGGTTTTATTTCTATTGCTTTATTTATATTTATTTCTGCTTCTTTTAATTGACCAATATCTGTTAAAAGCACTCCAAGAGAAAGATATGCATCTGCAAAATCTGGTTTTAATTTAATTGCTGTTCGTAATGATTTTTCCGATCCTTCAAAGTTACCAATTTTCCGCAATAATTTTCCAAGTCTGAAATGAGAATTTGGAACATTATGCTTAATTTCAATTAACTTCAAAAGATATGCTTCGGCTTCTTTATATTTTTTTTGTTCAATGAGAAGATTTACTAGAAATGAATTTGGAATGTATTGCTTTGGATTAATTTCAAGTGATCTTTTACATGCCTTTTCCCCTTCTAGTAGTTTTCCATTTTGATAGTATCCATTGGCTAGGTTTATCCAAGCTGCAATAGATTTCGAGTCAGATTCAGTCGCTTTAATAAGGAAAGATAATGCTTTGCAATTGTCTCTATTTTTAAGCATGATATTTCCTAGATTTATTAAGGCTGGTGTGTAACTTGGATTAATTTCTATTGCTTTCTGATAATATTTTTTTGCTGCTTTTAGATCTTTCATTGCTTGATATATATTGCCAACATCATTTATTAACTCATAATCCTCAGGGTTAAGAGTGAGTGCTTTATTGAAATAGAAACCAGCATCTTCAATTTCTTTTATTTCTAAATATGATCTTGCTATTATTTTTAAAGCCTCTATTGAATTGCTATCAGAAGCTAATATCTTATTACAGATGTCAATAGCTTCTTGAAATTTTTTTTGCTCAAGCAACGATTGAGCTATTTCTATATTCGCTGCCAAATTTTCAAAGTCTAATATTTTCAAATATATCAGAATTTCATTTTTTAATTTCTTTTTTATTTACTTTGGTAAGGATAATATAATTATTTCTCTAAATTGATATTTTAATGTATAGGTGCAAAAGTACGGCAAAATATTTATTTTTCCACCTAGATATTTAATTCTGCTCCTTCCCCTTCTATTTTGGTTTAACTTTTAAGCACTACCTCCTCGTTCTTACTAGCTAAAACAGATTTATATTATTTTTATACATTTAAGAAAAAATCTATTGCATTATTTCATTGCAACTAGCAATTATTTTTAGAATCATTGTGA
>QCHH01000051.1 GCA_003279585.1 Prochlorococcus sp. AG-402-A08
TTAAATTTAATGAGAAATAAGCTATGAGGAGCCCTACACCTTTCTTGAGTAATACTCAACAACTAACAATTCATTAATTTCAATAGCAACCCATTCCCTATCTGTTTTTGCAGATATTTTTGCCGAGAGTTTGGTTTTATCAAGCTCAAGGTGTGGTGGAACGTTCGCAAGACCTGGGAATTCTAAGTTGGCTTGAGCCAATTGCTTACTAGCTTTGTTGTCTCTGATAGCAATAACATCTCCAGCCTTGCATTGGTAACTTGCAATATCAGTGATCTTGCCATTAACAGTTACATGTCCATGGTTTACTAACTGTCTTGCACCTGGGATGGTAGGTCCAAATCCAAGTCTAAAACAAACATTATCAAGTCTATTTTCCAGAAGCTTTAATAGATTTGTTCCTGTGGAACCCTCCTGCGCACGAGCTTTCTTTACATAGCGAACAAGCTGGCGTTCAGAAATACCATAGTTGAATCGAAGTTTTTGCTTTTCTTCGAGTCGGATCGCGTATTCAGAGCGCTTGCGACGGGCTTGGCCGTGCTGACCTGGTGGATGAGACCTTTTTGCGGCCTTCCGGGTGAGACCAGGTAGGTCTCCCAAGCGTCGCGTGATCCTCAAGCGAGGTCCGCGGTATCTAGACATAGGGGTTTAATTTAGAAAATGTTTACTGGTAAGGGTAATCTGGAAGTGATCCATTGGTCCCTTATTCTCCAGTACATTATTCTATCTAAAGATGCTTACAAAGATCAATAAAGCCATTGCACTTGTTTTTGTTAGCTTAATTTCCTTTTATCAGAAGTGGATTTCGCCATTGCTTGGGCCGAGTTGTAGATTTATACCTAGTTGCAGTGCTTATGGGATAGAAGCCGTTACTAAGCATGGTCCTTGGAGAGGTGGTTGGCTGACTTTGAAAAGGTTAAGCAAATGTCACCCTTTTACTCCTTGTGGGTGTGACCCAGTTCCAGAAAAATGAACTCAGAGGTATTGATTTTATATTCACGTAAAGGGTGCTGCTTGTGTCAAACACTTGAAAAAAAATTATCTAAGATATCTCTAGAAAATTTACACCCCTCTATTGTACTTTCCATTGTCGACATAGATAGCAAAAAAGTATCTTTAGATATACAAATGAAGTATACAAATGATGTTCCAGTAATGGTTCTTGACTCAACTAGATTATTAAAAATGATTGAATTACCTCGGGTTTCTCCACGTTTAAAGGAAGATATGCTTTTATCTTGGTTACAAAAGAATTTAAATATTTTGTACAAAACATCCTAAGAAAATAATCAACCCCTGTTCTATTTAATTACTTTATTAAATTCAAAGAGAAATACAAAAATGATTTTTAATAAAAAATCATTTTTAATTACTAGATCGTAATTAGAGTTATTGTGCGGTGAAAATTATGCAGGTCTTTTTATACTTGAAATGATCCTTCATTGAATTTTTATCGTCAGAGGTTTGTTTTGTCGCGTTATCTTCACACTTTATTGAGAGCGATTGATTTTCACGTCCCTTCAGGGTTAGCGAATCCAGAAATAAAAAATCTTTCATGTGATTCTAGAAAAATCGAAAAAGGTGATTTGTTCTTAGGGTTAGAAGGTGAAAAAGTTGATGGAGGAACCTATTGGGCAAAAGCAATTGAAAGAGGTGCTTGTGCGGCCATTATTAGTAAAAATGCTTCTCTTGTAAATCCACCAACTAATGAAGATCCTGTAGTTATTATTCCGGATCCTGTATCACTATTTATGGGCAAATTAGCTGCAGATTTTTGGGGTAAACCATCTAGTGAAATTTGTTTGATAGGCGTCACTGGTACTAATGGTAAAACGACTACATCATTTTTAATTGAATTTTTGACTGCTTCGCTTGGCCATCCTTCCGCCTTGTTTGGAACATTAATTAATCGATGGCCAAATCATGAGGAAACTTCAAAATATACAACTACTTTTGCAGTCCCTTTGCAGGCACAACTTAGTAAAGCAGTTAGGGCAGGAGTTGAATATGCAGCGATGGAAGTAAGTTCACATGCGTTGTCTCAGAATAGAGTTGCTGGTTGTGATTTTAGTGGGGCAATATTTACAAATCTTTCAAGAGACCATTTAGATTATCACCATTCAATGGAATCTTATTTTGAGGCTAAAGCTAGTTTGTTCCGATCACATTTAATAGAAGATGATGGCCCAAGATCTGTAGTTAATATAGATGATAAATGGGGCGCTTTATTGGCAAAAGAGCTAAACCAAAAATGTTGGACATGTTCCTTAAAAGAGAACTCTCAAATTAGAGAAAAACCAGATTTATATGTAAGTAATCTTCAAATTATGCAAGATGGGTATACGGGAAAATTGCATACGCCTTTTGGGGCAGAAAAATTTTTTTCACCCCTTATAGGCGATTTTAATTTAATGAATATTTTGCAAGCAGTAGGAATTCTAGTTCAAAGAGGATTGCCCTTGAATGGTCTTTTGGCCGCGTTGAAAAAGTTCCCTGGAGTGCCAGGGAGAATGCAACTTATAAATATGGATGGATTTAAAGTCAAAGACGGCTATCCACTAGTAATAGTAGATTATGCTCATACACCGGATGGCTTGCAAAATGCGTTAATTGCATCGAGATTATTGACGAAAAAAAAATTAATTTGTGTCTTTGGTTGTGGTGGCAATAGAGATAAAGGTAAAAGATCCAAGATGGGAGAAGTTGCGACTAAGTTTGCAGACTCTGTGGTTGTGACATCTGATAACCCTCGGCAAGAAGATCCAAACGAAATCATTAAAGATATTGAAAAAGGTATGACTTTTGATTCTGAAATCTCTTTTGAGCCAGAGAGATCCACAGCAATTCAAAGGACCATAGCAAAAGCCAAGAAAAACGATGTTGTTTTAATAGCAGGAAAAGGTCATGAAGATTATCAAATTTTAAAAGACCAGACAATTTATTTTGACGATCGTGAACAAGCTAGAAAAGCATTATCT
>QCHH01000052.1 GCA_003279585.1 Prochlorococcus sp. AG-402-A08
AGGAGATCAAGGCTTGGGATTTGCTGATCAAGCCATATCGCGGGAACAAATTATTCGAGATTGGCCATTGGTTGTAGAAAATGCGCAATGGTTAGTTGTGGGAACAATTCCTTTGGCGTCAGAAGTTTCATGTAAAGCCTTTTTGTGGTGTATGGAAAATGCTTTGAATGCAGGAATAAAGATTGCATTGGATCTTAATTGGCGCCCAACTTTTTGGCGAAAGAAAGTTTCAACATTCCTAGAGCCTTCTTCGCAAGAAAAAAATCAAATATTTTCAATTCTAAAAAACGTTTCATTAATAAAACTCGCCAAAGAGGAGGCCCAATGGTTTTTTAATACTTCTGATCCAACTGAAATTTCTTCATCTTTTGCTCATAGACCATCTGTTGTTGTTACTGATGGATCAAATCCAATTTTATGGCGACTCAATAATCACACCGGCAAATCATTTGCTCTTCCTCCTTCGTCTGTTGTTGATACAACTGGAGCTGGTGATGCATTCACAGCCGGATTAATTTATAAACTCAGATGTGTTGAGCTTGATGAAATAAGTCAACCAATTGCTGAGGATATTATTCAATTTGGAATTGCATGCGGTTCTCATGTTTGCAAGGGAGTAGGAGCCATAGACGCACAACCTTATCTTGAGGAGATAAATGATTTGTTGACTTTATCGAGAGGAGGAATCAGCTGAAAAAAACGGGACTGATTTTCTGAAGAATATTCAAATTTTCCTCTCCAGGCATCAGACATGGGCAGAGATAATCTCTCTGGCCATTCAACGACCATCAGTGCACCCATGGCTTTGGATTCTTCTTCTTCTTGTAAAAAAAATTCGTTTGCCGCACTTTGTTCTTCAATTCTATAGAGATCAAGATGTATTAGTGGAGGGCATCCCAAAGGATAATGTTGGGATAAAGGGAAAGTTGGAGAAGTAATGGGCTCTTGAATTTTTAGACTTTTTGCAATTCCTTTAACTAATGTGGTTTTTCCTGCTCCAAGAGGCCCATTTAAAAGGAGAATGCTTAGATCGGGAAATTTTTTTGTTAATGTTGAACCTAATGACATTGTTGATTCAGGTTTGTCTAGAGTCCAGCAGAAATTATTAGTTTGCTGAGCAAATGAATTAAAAACCTCGAATTGTTTTTCAGTATCTTTTTCCACTATCTCCCATAGAGAGTTTAATTTATGTTCGCAGCAACCAAGTCAAATCTCAACAGTATTGAGAATAATACTGATTACGTAGTTAACGATATAACCCAAGCTCAATTCGGGCGAAAAGAACTTTTGATCGCTGAAACAGAAATGCCTGGTCTAATGGCATTGAGAAAAAAATATGGATCCCAAAAACCATTAAAAGGGGCTTTTATAGCTGGTAGTCTTCATATGACTATACAAACAGGAGTTCTAATTGAGACTCTCGTAGAACTTGGTGCAAAAGTAAGATGGGCTTCATGTAATATTTTTTCTACCCAAGATCATGCCGCTGCAGCCATAGCAAATTCAGGCATCCCAGTATTTGCTAAGAAAGGTGAAACTTTAGATGAATACTGGGAATATACGCACAAAATTTTTGAATGGAGAGATGGTGAATCTGCAAATATGATTCTTGATGATGGTGGTGATGCCACCGGATTGATAATTTTGGGTAGTAAAGCGGAAGAAGATCTTAAAGTTCTTGATAACCCAAAAAATGATGAGGAAATTGCATTATTTGCGTCTATTAAGAAAAAACTTTCTCAAGATCCAAAGTTTTATTCAAAAGCAAAATCTTTTATTAAAGGAGTTACTGAGGAAACCACCACTGGTGTGGCTCGTCTTTATCAAATGGAAAAAAGTGGCGAACTTGTTTTCCCTGCAATTAACGTAAATGATTCTGTTACTAAAAGTAAGTTTGACAATCTTTATGGTTGCAGAGAATCCTTAGTTGATGGCATTAAAAGAGCTACAGATGTAATGGTGGCTGGAAAGGTAGCCCTTGTTATGGGGTATGGAGATGTAGGGAAAGGATCTGCTCAGTCCTTACGAGGTTTAGGCGCAACAGTAATGATTTCTGAGATAGATCCTATTTGTGCTCTTCAAGCTGCAATGGAGGGTTTCAGAGTTGTGAGACTAGATGAAGTGGTTGAGGATGTAGATATATTTGTTACTGCCACTGGAAATTTTCAAGTTATTCGCCATGAGCATTTGATCAGGATGAAAAATGAATCGATAGTCTGTAATATTGGCCATTTTGATAATGAAATAGAGGTATCTTCTTTAAAGAGCTATGAATGGGAAAATATTAAACCTCAAGTTGATCATATAACCTTACCAAGTGGTAACAAAATAATTCTTTTAGCAGAAGGAAGATTAGTCAATCTTGGATGTGCTACTGGTCATCCGAGTTTTGTTATGAGTAATTCTTTTACTAATCAAGTATTAGCTCAAATTGAATTATTCAAATATGGAGTAAAATATTTGAATAAAGTTTATGTTTTGCCAAAACATTTAGATGAAATGGTGGCTATTCTTCATTTAGATAAAATAGGAGCAAAGTTAACTAAGTTAACGAAAGAACAAGCCGAATACATAAATGTTCCTATTGAAGGGCCTTATAAGACAGAACAATATCGTTATTAATTTGATTTAAATCATTCAAACTAAATGGAAATATCTGAATTTATCTCTTCTTTACCAGTATTAATAGGAAATGCAGTTGAAACTAACCAATGGATTGGTTATGGGGCAATATTATTAGCAATGTTTTTGGAAAATTTAATTCCACCAATACCCTCGGAGTTGATTATGCCTCTTGGTGGCTTTTATGTGTCGCAAGGGCAATTAGATTTTTTACCAGTTATTTTAGCAGGTTTACTTGGAACTGTTATCGGGGCTTTGCCTTGGTATGGAATTGGCAGATTAGTTAATGAAGAAAGGCTTGAGCAATGGCTTAAGAAGAATGGCCG
>QCHH01000053.1 GCA_003279585.1 Prochlorococcus sp. AG-402-A08
TTTCTGAGGATTGTTCTTTTGGAACTAGCGATGTCATTTTATTTTCTCCGGAGTTTTATCTAATTCTTTTTCTCCATAACCATATGGCTCAAGAACTAGTGGGGCATCTCCCTCCCAATTCTCAACAGGGGGAGGTGAACTTGTTAGCCACTCAGGAGTAAGTGCATTCCATGGATTGTCACCAGCATCATCCCCATAAAGGAGGCTTTGAAGAATATTCCAGAGGAAAGGTAAAGTACTTAAAGCCATTAATAATGCACCTACGCTACTTATTTGATTGATGAATTGAAATTGTGGATCATATTCAGCAACTCGTCGAGGCATTCCATTTAAACCTAGCCAGTGCTGAGGAGCAAAACAAAGATTAAAGCCAATAAAAGTAATTATGAAGTGGAATCTTCCAAGATTTTCATTGAGCATTTTCCCAGTGAATTTTGGGAACCAGTGATAAATCGAGGAGAAAATAACAAAGACAGAACCTCCATAGACTATGTAATGAAAATGGGCAACAACAAAATAGGTGTCGTGTACATGCACATCAAAAGGTACTTGGGCAAGGGCAACTCCAGTTATCCCACCTAAAACAAAGTTAATAATAAATCCGCAGGAAAATAGCATTGCTGCATTAAGTGATATTTTCCCTCCCCATAAGGTTGCAACCCAATTAAAAAATTTAATACCTGTCGGAACAGCGATAAATGCAGTAGCGATTGTAAAAAATAATCGCATCCACGGAGGAGTCCCACTTGTAAACATATGATGGGCCCAAACGACTAGACCTAACACAACTATTCCCATAATTGAGAAGACCATTGTTGTGTAGCCAAAAAGTGGTTTTCTACTATGAATTGGAAGTATTTCACTGACTAAACCAAAGGCAGGTAAGACCATGATGTAAACAGCAGGATGCGAGTAAAACCAAAAAAGATGTTGATAAACAATTACATTTCCACCAAGACTTGGATTGAAAAAACCTGTATGAGCAACTATGTCAAAGCTCAAAAGTATTAGAGTACCAGCGAGAACAGGAGTTGATAGAACAACAAGAATACTTGTCCCAAGCATTGCCCAACAATACATAGGTAATTGCATTAATTTAAGTCCAGGTCTCCTTAGCTTGAGGATGGTGGCTATGAAATTAATACCGCCAAAGATTGAGCTTCCACCCAAAAGCAAAACACTTAATATCCAAATAATTTGCCCTGCGGCTGGAGTCGTAATGCTTAAAGGGGGATAGGCTGTCCATCCAGATTGAGCAGCTCCGTTTATGAAATAGCTTGTTATCAACATCAAACCTGAGGGAGGTATTAGCCAAAAAGCAACTGCATTTAGTCTTGGGAAGGCCATGTCCCTAGCACCAACATAAAAAGGTATCAAATAGTTGCCAAAGGCTCCATTCACTACAGGCACGATCCATAAGAAAATCATGATTGTGCCATGGAGAGTTAAAACCTGGTTGTAAACCTCCCTAGGCATAAAATCTGAGAGGGGACTGGTAAGCTCTACCCTTATTGCTCCAGCCAAAGATCCTCCAATCAAATAAAATAAGAAACCACAAACTAAATATTGAAGACCTATTACTTTGTGATCGAGACTAAAACTCAGATATTTGAGCCATCCAGTTGGTTGAAGCTTTTCTGGGGGAGAGTTATTTGGTTTGAGTGAAATAGTCATAAATTTATATTGATTCTTTAGAGTTTTCTTTTAACCAAGTATCAAAGTCTTCTTGTTCATCAACTATTACATTTGATCTCATCCCACCATGATAGGGGCCACACAATTCTGCGCAAACGATTGGGAAATTTCCTGCTTTTGTAGGAGTGAAATTTAAGACTGTTGGTTGGCCTGGAATGACATCTTGTTTAAGTCTGAATTGGGGCACCCAAAAAGCATGTATTACATCTTTAGATTCCATTTTTAAACTAACTTCTCTTCCAACTGGAACATGAAGTTCTCCAGAAATAATATCTCCTTTTGGATAATGAAAGATAAAAGCAAATTGCATCGCAGTTAACTCAATTGGTAATGGGGATGAATTTTTTGTTGATGAAGACACAATTGGACCAGAACCAATACCTCCCCAAACCCTCTCTCCCTGATTATTCATTTGGGTGCTGTGATCATGCATTAAAGGTTGCATACCACCCATTCGATCATATATGTCGTAGCTATATAGCCCTACAAACAACACAACAATTGCAGGAACTGCTGTCCAGAAAATTTCCAGAGAAATATTACCTTCCAAGTTAATTCCATCACCAGTTTCTCCAGGCCTACGACGGAATTGAATAAGGCTATAAATTACTAAAGCTGTCATACCTATGAAAAGTATGCTGCCAATAATGAATAGCACTCGATAGAGTTCATCATAAACAGGAGCATTCATGCTCGCGCTCACGGGAAGCATATTTACGTTGTATGCAACCCAAACTCCTCCTATACCAAGAATTAAACTTGATGTAAGAGTTAAGATGGCCGACAGTTTCGGCAAGAAGATCTCCTTTTCTATTTATAGGTTATGGGCAAAAGTCACTAATGTATCGACTAATTGTTAATTCAAGATGAATAAATTTTTTAAAGAGAATCTTTATGTTGCAGTCCGATTATTCAGGTGACGTCTTCGAAGTAATCGCTACCTTGAATTAATAATGATCTTGACGGGTTTTTGCATACGTGCAGACTATTTATCCACCAAAGCCACGCTTTAGATTAGGACAGCTTGCTGCTCACGTGGTAGTTGCGCTTATCGCTCTTGTAGTGATAGGAGGAGCAACCAGAGTTATGGAGGCTGGTCTTGCTTGCCCAGATTGGCCTTTATGTTACGGATCATTTTTGCCTGGTAGGCAAATGAACTTACAAGTGTTTTTGGAATGGTTTCATCGATTAGATGCCTTTTTCGTTGGGATTGTTTTAATTAT
>QCHH01000054.1 GCA_003279585.1 Prochlorococcus sp. AG-402-A08
CGTAAAATAGATTTTAATTCATTTTCATTATCACCTTGAACGGGAATAGGAATTATTTGCAATTTTGTTAATGGCCATCTTTCCTTAGATGTTTTAAGCATATCAGCCAAAGCAGAACTTGGAACGCTTGTGAGGATTCCAATTGAGTGAGGATATTTTGGTAATTTTCTACGTAATGAATCATCTATCAAACCTTCTTTAAAAAGTTTTGATTTAACTATTTCGAACTTCTTAAGAACAGTAGAAATACTTGGTCGAATATCTAAAACTTGCACAGATACTCTTGCTTGAGATTCCCAAAAATTTAATTTACCAATAATAACAACACCATCATCTTGCTTTGGTAAAAATTTTAAAGACTTTATTGTTGATGACCATGCAACCCCATCTACACTTGCTTTCCCATCAGTTAAAGTCAACCATAAATGACCTTTTTTTATTTGCGATTTAGAAATAGTGGCTTTCAGTATAAATTTTGGTGCAAATCCCCTAGATAGTAATAAACCAATGGATTCGTTTAATTCTTTAACACTATATGTAGTTAGAGATTGTTTAGCGTTTTTAAAATCAGTCAAACTATTACAAATAAAAAACTAAAAATTAGTTTTTCAACCGATTCCCATCTGAGTTAAAATCCCTTGTCCAGTTAAAAGCTCGGTTGTTAAACCAATTAGAATACCCATCATTGCTAAACGGCCATTCCATATTTCAGCAAAATTGACAAATCCATAACGAGGTTCGAAGTTATCTTTCATTTTTAAATCAAAATCAAACTAATAATACTAAAAAAATGCTCACATTGAGAAAACATATAAGTTGACTCTTGAAATGAATTGATTTTTGATTTTTAAAACCTATCTAACGTGTTTAGCACCATCTACTGGATGATAATCCTCTCCAGTAAGTTCCTCGTAAATAATTGCTGGTAGTCCAGTTTCGAACATTGTTTGTAGAGCTTCTTTTAAATAAGGATTCCATCCACCGGTACTAACTTCTCCATGTCGCACAGTCCAATCCCATGTTCCTTGTAAATCTCTAGGCATTCGTCCTTCTCTGTCTCGTCTAGCAACCAAATCAAGAGATTCTACTAACCCAACTTGAATAGGATCTTTTCCATAAGCTGGAGTAAGACTTAATTCAAGCCTGACTGGATCTTCCTTTAATAATCTGAGACGAAACCGTGGTGGTAACTTCATGTTTTTCAAAACTGCAGCAACTATGCGGGTTCTTTGTTCCAAAATTAAAACCTCTTTGAGAACTATTTAATGTCAAACCAAAAAATCTAATGAAAATTATTCAGAAGGCTTTTCAGATGATTGTGGATGATCAGTGTCCTGAGAAAAACGAACTGTGAGCAAATCTTCATCAGTAATGAAGCCATCTTTGTTTAAAAGCTCAGGATGAACAGTAACCAAACCTGTGCGATCATCACTTTTTTTCTTTGGAAATGAATTTTGAGTCTTAAATGATGTTTGACCTGAAAAAAAACCATTCAGCATTATCCTGGCAGCCAAAATCAACAAAACAAAAACTGAAAGGCCATAAACAAAAGGTAAAAAATTGCTCAACATTTGAAAAATGAAAAATCAAAAAACTGAATGCATTAATCAGATGAAGTTTTGAAGTCGTTCTAATTTCATGATCAATCACAGAATAAATCAGAATAATATTCTAGAGGAAAGAAAGTTCAAAGAATAGTTCTTTAGTAAAAATCTACGGTAATTAAGGTATTGAACCTTTCAATTTCCAAATTAGCTATGATTATTTTGATAATAAAAACTAATCCCTTCCAGAAGATCATGCATGGATTAGATTCAAAAAGACTATTAATAGGATCCCTAAAATTACGACAACAAAAATATTTGAAGATTTTTATTTTAGTTGTTCTTATTTTTTTTAATTTCCGATATAAAACTCCACTTCATTCTAGTGAAGCGTTACTGCCATCCCCACAAAATCAAAATAAACAATCTTTCGTATCAAAAGCATTAAATATTAGCGGAGATGCAGTAGTTACAATTGAGACACAGCGTAAGGTTTTATCTTCAATTGAAGGTGTATTCCCTCCTGGGATCTTGAATGATAGATATTTTGAACGATTCTTTGGTCTAGGAAACCTTCAAGTTCCACGAACTCGAATAGAAAGAGGTCAAGGAAGTGGAGTTATTTTTTCTGACGAAGGTCTAGTCTTGACAAATGCTCATGTTGTAGAAAGAACTGACCAACTCATAGTCGGTTTATCAGATGGAAGAAGAGTGCTAGGAAATGTAGTTGGAGAAGATTCTTTAACCGATCTTGCGGTTATTAAACTTAAAGCGAAAGGTCCTTGGCCCACTGCTCAATTAGGTGACTCCGACAATTTAAAAGTTGGAGATTGGGCCATTGCAGTTGGAAATCCTTTTGGACTTGAAAATACAGTTACACTTGGAATAATTAGCAATCTCAATAGAGATGTTGCTCAATTAGGTATATCTGACAAAAGAATAGATCTCATTCAAACTGATGCGGCAATTAATCCAGGTAATTCTGGAGGACCATTATTAAATTCTGTTGGAGAAGTGATTGGTATTAATACTCTTGTTCGCTCAGGACCAGGAGCGGGATTAGGTTTTGCAATACCAATAAATAGAGCTAGAAAAATCGCCAAAGATTTGATAACCACTGGAAGAGCTAAGCATCCCATGATCGGAGTTACACTTTCTAGCAATATCAAACAAAAAAGTAATTTTCTTTCCCAAACAGAAGATGGAGCCATTATTAAATATCTGATGCCAAATGGTCCTGCCGAAAAAGGTGGATTAAAAGTAAATGATCTAATAATTTCAATCAATAATGAAAAAATTTCAACTCCAGCCGATGTGGTACAAAAAATCAATCGAAATAATTTAAAATCGACTTTGA
>QCHH01000055.1 GCA_003279585.1 Prochlorococcus sp. AG-402-A08
GCGCAAAGCAATTGATCTCAATCCTGATTTCGCAGATGCGCATTCCAATCTGGGAAATATATTGAGAGATCTTGGTAAATTACAAGAAGCAGAATTATCTACGCGCAAAGCAATTGTTCTCAATCCTGATTGCGCAGAGGCATATTCCAATCTGGGAGGTATATTGATAGATCTTGGTAAATTACAAGAAGCAGAAGTATCTACACGCAAAGCAATTGAAATCAATCCTGATTTCGCAGATGCGTATTCCAATCTAGGAAAAATATTGAGAGATATTGGTAACTAACAAGAAGCAGAATTATCTACGCGCAAAGCAATTGAAATCAATCCTAATTTCGCAGATGCGCATTCCAATCTGGGAAACATTTTGAGTGATCTTGGCAAATCACAAGAAGCATTTGACTCTTATCTGCGAGTAATTGAGATTAATCCAACATATTCAAATGTTTACACCGCAATCACTCGATTATTAAAAGATTCAGATCCATCTCACTTAAACAAATCAAAATTAAAACAAATATTAAATATTCTACTAGAGAGAAATGATCTACCACATAAAGAATTATTCAATGCATTTAACTTTTTATATAGCAAGAAAATAATCAGTAATTTAGAAAAATTTGATTCAAACTTTTCCGCAATAGAATTACTTAGTAATGACAGAATTATAATTCATGCACTTAAAAAAATTCTCTTTTGTGATGTTAAATTGGAAAGAGTTCTAACTAAAGCAAGAGAAAATATATGTCATCATATCGCTAAAGATATAGAGACTATTAATTTCTCTAAATTACAATTTATTATTGCTTTAGGAGAACAATGCTTCTTTAATGAGTATATTTATTCATTTACTAAAGAAGAAAATATATCTATTAATATCATTATCAATAAATGTAAAGATGGTGGATTAAATGAAACAAATATTTCAATTTTATCTTGTTATTTTCCTCTTTACAAACTTCTTGATCAAATACCAGCTTTGAAATCTTTTAATTCTACTAATCAAAATTTCACAGAACTAATCAAATTACAAATATTAGAACCTCTAAAAGAAATTGAATTATCCAAAAATATCAAAAAACTAGGTTCAATTAATGATAATGTTTCTCAAAAAGTAAAATCTCAATATGAGGCAAATCCATATCCTAGATGGAGGTATGGAAATCATTCAGAAAGTCAAAAGATATCTATTGTGCAAGGAATTAATAATGAAATCAAACCTAATTATATCATTTCCAATTCTGGAAATGATCAATTAAAAATTCTACTTGCGGGATGTGGAACAGGTAATCAAATCTTACACACACAGAGTTATAAGAATGCTCAAGTTACTGCTATAGATTTAAGTTTATCGAGTCTTTCTTATGCACAAAAGAAAATTAATGAACTTGGAATTAATAATGTTGAACTAATTCAAATGGATATCTTAGAAGTTAATCTACTAAAGAAAAAATTTGATATTATTTTATGTTCAGGAGTTTTACACCATATGGATGATCCCTCAAAGGGTTTAAAAACATTATTAAGGATTTTAAAAAATAATGGTTTTCTTAAATTAGGATTATATAGCGAACTAGCAAGACAAGTAATTGTTAAAGCACGGAACTATATTTCCAGCAAAGAACTTAAAACAAATGAGGATAACATTCGTAATTTTAGGCAAAAAATTATTTCAGGTGAGTTAAGCGAATTAAAATCTTTTCAATCAATTGGGGACTTTTATTCGTTATCAGAATTCCGTGATCTATGCTTTCACGCCCAAGAGCATAGATTCACAATGAACAAACTACAAAAAACTCTGAAATCTAATGAATTAGAGTTTCTTGGATTCTTGCTACCAAAACCAGTTCAATCTCTCTATAAGCAATATTTCCCAGAAGATAAAAAACAAACGAGCTTACAAAACTGGGCAAAGTTTGAAGTGAAGCATCCCACAACATTCACAGGTATGTATCAATTCTGGGTTTCTAAAAAGGAGAATTGACAACTTCCGGACCAGAGCATATTTAATTTAGTAGAGAAAACCATCTTTCTAGGATTTCTTCATGGGGATACTGACAAGGTCACAAAACAAACCCGTGACAAACACGGGGGTTAAATCCCTGTTATTTCATCGCCTAATATCAGGAGACGAACTTATGAGAAACCCCGTTTTTTTTATTATATCTACCTTTCGTAGACAATTTATCCCCACTCAAAAGCACCTGCTTAAATTCTAGAGTAATGAACAGGGATTTGCCAACCAATTTTACAATGTGGAGCTCACGTAGAGCCTTCAATTAGCAAATATTTTTTATTAACAAGACAGCAAATGATTATTTACGTTTCCTTAATTCCGATCGATGTTTACGCCAAAACCCTCAGGAATCTCGTCATTAATATCTTCTCAATCCATCCATCTACTCTCATCATCTACAGTTAAGTTTTTGAACTTTCTGACATAGACATCTCCTGCCAAATCAGGGTCTGCAACTCCAAAGAAATCGCATATTTCTTCTACTCGTGCCCAATGCTCAATTTCATTCCTTGCTCTTTTGAATTCAGTAATCTCAAATTTCCTTTATTCTGCCTGACTTAATTTGTTTAACACTGAGAAGGAAACAGAGACAGTTGCAAAATCCCATTTCGCACTATCTTCTCCTTCCAACTCAAGATTTCTTGGATTGAGTACTTTTAACCAAGTTTCATCCATAATCTTCTATTTTTCCTGAATCCACTCAGAAAGTTTATTTAATTCAGGATCTAATGTATTGATAGAACTCGTGAAAGGTCGCAACTTTTTATTCTTGGATCCATTGTTCTTATTCCTATTTTGTAGGTTCTCATAAGTTTGTC
>QCHH01000056.1 GCA_003279585.1 Prochlorococcus sp. AG-402-A08
GTCTGTTGCTGAGATAATGAGAAATCATTGGCTATTTTTTGGTCGTCATTATTATTCTCGTCATGATTATGAATCTATTCCATCTGAAGTTGCAAATTCTCTTTATTCCAGATTGAGGAGCATGCTTCCCAATTTGAAAGATCAATCTTTTGCTGGAGGGACAATTAAAATTGCTGATGATTTTAGCTATACAGATCCAGTTGATGGTTCAATTACGCTTAATCAGGGTTTGAGGATTTTATTAGATGATGGCAGTCGTGTTTTAGTGAGACTTTCTGGCACTGGTACTCAAGGAGCTACATTGAGAGTTTATTTTGAGAGCTTTGTTCCAAGTGATGGTGATGTCGCTCAAGATCCGCAGTTAGCATTGGATCCTTTAATTAAAAGTATTGATTCTCTAGCTGAGATATCAAAACGAACAGGTATGTCCTCTCCAACAGTTATTACATAGAGCAAAAACTTTCCAATTGGAAATCATCAAAACAAGTTTATAAGTTTTTTTTTGCTTTTAGAGTAATAAAATGTTTGTCTATTAGTTTTGGCCAAAGATCTGTTTGCTTTTAATGGTGAACAGCTAATTAAGAATAATGCTCCTTTAGCTGATCGCTTGCGGCCTCAAACACTTGATGAATTTGTTGGTCAAGATCACATACTAGCTCAAGGACGTTTACTGAGACGTTCAATCGTTGCGGATAAAGTAGGCAATTTATTGCTTTATGGACCCCCTGGAGTTGGTAAGACTACTTTGGCAAGGATTATCGCTTCTAACACTTTATCTCACTTTAGTGTTTTAAATGCTGCATTGGCTGGCATCAAGGATTTGAGATCTGAGATTGAGTCTGCAATAGATAGATTAAATAAATATGGTAAACGCACGATTTTATTTATTGATGAGGTGCATAGATTTAATACAGCTCAACAAGATGCGTTATTACCTTGGGTTGAAAATGGAACTTTGACGCTGATTGGGGCAACTACAGAAAATCCATATTTTGAAGTAAATAAAGCTTTGGTAAGCAGATCTAGATTATTTCGTTTAAATAGTCTGAATTCAAAAGCATTGCATCAACTACTGCAACGAGCTTTGAGCGATAAGAAAAGGGGGTATGGGTTGAAATTAATCAATTTGTCTAGTGAAGCTGGAGAACATTTGGTTGATGTATGTAATGGTGATGCACGCGTCCTGCTTAATGCACTTGAACTTGCTGTAGAGAGTACCATTGCAAATCAGGATAGTTCTATCAGTATTGATCTTAAGATTGCTGAAGATTCAATTCAAGAACGAGCAATTTTATACGACAAAAAAGGCGATGGTCATTTTGATACTATCAGTGCTTTTATTAAGTCATTAAGAGGTTCTGATCCTGATGCGGCATTGTTTTGGCTAGCTCGAATGCTGGAAGCTGGAGAAAATCCACGATTCATTTTTAGACGTATGCTCATCGCTGCAGGAGAGGATATTGGTCTCGCAGATCCCAATGCGATTGTCATAGTTGAGTCATGTGCAGCGGCTTTTGATCGAATAGGTTTGCCAGAGGGTCTTTACCCTTTAGCACAAGCAACCTTGTACTTGGCTTCAACTGAAAAAAGCAATAGTGTGAAGGCTATTTTTAAGGCAGTTCAGAAAGTTAAAGATTCTCAAAAGCAAAATGTCCCATCTCATCTTAAAGATCCAAATCGAGATCAAGAAGCTTTTGGAGACGGTATGGACTATGTGTATCCCCATTCATTTTCAGAAAATTGGGTTCCACAGCAATATTTGCCAAAAAGTTTGCTAAATGAGATTTTTTGGGAGCCAACCGATCACGGATGGGAAGGACAAAGACGTTCTCTTTTAAATGAAAGAAGAGCTGAACAGTTAGCCTCATTAGTTGAAGTTGAGCAACAAAATCCATTAACTATTACATCTGGAACAGTTGATAATGATTTGGATAAATGGTTATGTCGCCAAGCTTTGCAAGAAGGGGAAAGATTAAACAACTTAATGACTAAATTATGGTCAGGTATTACTTGGAAAAAAAATCATAGAGTTTTAGTTTTAACACCGACTTCTTTGCTTTGGTCTTTAAAGCCTTTAAGAGAGACATCTGAAGGGGGTGTTATTTTGGCTGTATCAGAAGATAATTATCCTAGGTTATTAGCTGAATTAGACGTTTTGGCTCCAATGGAGCGGCCTGTTTTAATTCATTCAAATGTTAAATCAATTAAAAAATTAGAGGACAATCTCAAATAAACAATCAAAGCGTACTAGGTCTTTGGCTTTTTTTGATGCCATCAAAACTTTTACCAATAACCAGCGAAGAAGAAAAATGGGTTGAAATCTTAACACCAACGAGAGGGTTGCTTTACCACTTTTCTAGAGGCTGCCTAAGGCATGCCATGTCCAGCATGACAGGCCTAGATCCTCTTGATATTCCTCTTAAAGCCGATCCGGGGAAACCACCTTTGTTGGCTGAGGGATGGGGGCATATCAGCATGAGTCACTGTTGTGATGCTTTATTAATAGGATGGTCTTCAGCAAAAATTGGAGTAGATATAGAAAGAAAGGATAGACAATTCGAAGCTCATAAATTGTCAAAACGTTTTTTCTCTAAAAATGAAAATTGCGAAATAGAAAAATTAACTCCAAGCCAAGCTAAAGAACTAGTACTAAAAAGATGGGTAGTAAAAGAAGCTGCAATTAAATGGCAGAGTGGAAAGATAGCAACAAATATACATCAATGGATTTGGGAGAATAAATCATCATTTGCATATAAT
>QCHH01000057.1 GCA_003279585.1 Prochlorococcus sp. AG-402-A08
TGGTTAAGAGCTCATCCTGTGTGGCATTTGCCTGTTGAGTCAATAGCTTTGCCAATAGCAGTAAGCCTTTTAAAGACTCGATGGAAAATTGGAGCTAGTTTCTATTTGGCATCTTTATTAGGAACTGCTTTTACTGACATAATGATTGTTTTAACAGGTGTCATGAAGGCATGGCCCGCAGTTGTTGATGCGCCTTTTTCAGAAGCCTCAAAAATGTTGAGTTTCACTGCGGAACAATTATTGACACCTTTTTCTTTATTGGCAATTTTTACTGCAGCACTTTTAATAATTTTGATAGCAAAGTGGATGAATCAAAAATCAAAAAGTGAACCTTTATCTTCTGATGCTTGGCTTGTATCAAGTTCAGCCTTGACAACAACCTTATGGGTTGATGGCTTATTTTTTGCGACCACATTGATTCAGCCTCAATTAAGTGGATTGATCTAATAAATAATATTTTATGGACTTAAATACTGGATTTAATAAAAATGATATTTACTCAACTAATTGGGATGTAATTGTTATTGGGGCAGGAGCCGCGGGCTTAATGTCTTCTCTTGAACTGCCATCAAATCTTAAGATCTTATTGTTAAATCGCAATACCAGTAAACGTTCTTCAAGTAGATGGGCACAAGGAGGAATGGCTGCTGTTACGAGAATTGAAGATAGCGAAGATATTCATGCCCTAGATACCATTCAAGCTGGAGCAGGTCTTTGTGATTCTGAAGCAGTTCAGATGTTTGTGAAGAGTGCTCCGAGATTAGTAGATAGACTTTTGAGCTTAGGAATGGAATTTGATAGAACCTCTGGAAAATTATCTACAACTCTTGAGGCTGCTCACAGTCATAGAAGAGTACTTCATGTCAAAGATAGAACTGGAAAGGCATTGGTTGATGTTCTTAATGAGCAAGTTGATCAAAGAGATAATGTTCTTCATCAAAGAGGCATACGAGTTACTCAGGTTTGGGTTGAAAATGGAAGATGTTTAGGGGTACAAGTTCTAGATGGACCAGCTTTGCGTTGGATCAATGCCAAGGCAGTTGTTTTAGCTACAGGTGGGGGTGGTCATTTGTTTGCTAACACTACAAATCCAACTCAAGCAGCAGGGGAGGGAATCGCTCTGGCTTGGAGAGCTGGAGCTTTCATAGAAGATCTCGAATTTTTTCAGTTTCATCCAACTGCTCTTAAATTGGATCATGCACCTTCGTTTTTGATTTCTGAAGCTTTAAGAGGAGAGGGTGCAGTATTAGTTGATTCCCTTGGAGAGAGTCCAGTTGATCATCTTGAAGGGAAAGATCTTGCATCAAGAGATCAAGTCAGCAGGGCATTGTTTAAAGTGATGCAAAAGCAAAAAGTTGATCATGTTGGTCTTGATGTCAAATCGATTGCTTTTGAGGATGTAGAAGCGCGCTTTCCTTCAATTTTTCAAAGGTGCAGAGAGCTTGGCTTAGAACCTTTAAATGAAGTTATCCCCGTAGCTCCATCTGCTCATTATTGGATGGGGGGTGTCGCTACAAACTTGCAGGCACAAACCAATATCAAAGGACTTTTTGCAATAGGTGAAGTGGCATGTACTGGTCTTCATGGTGCAAATAGACTTGCAAGCAACTCATTAATGGAATGTTTGGTTTTTGCAAATCAGATGAGAAATATTGAATTAGATGATATTAAAACTTCCTATATATCAGGAAAAAATTTAATTTTTAACAAATCAAACCCTCGCTTTTCGAAGAATCAAGGAACTAAGTATTTATTAAAAGAAATTGAAAACCTTAGACAATTATGCTGGCGTGAGGCTGGGGTTGATCGATCACGAAAAGGCATGAGTTCTGCTCTTGCAAAAGTTAAACGAGATTATCAAAATCTTTTAAACGAGCCCTTATTACATCTGGTTTTTTCTCAGTCAAGAAATGTAATTAATGAATTCGATGAAATTGCTAGGAGAGAGCTTAATTTACTCCTAGATTTGAGTAATCGACAAATGTCAAGTTTGCTTATGTTGGAGGCTTGCCTGTTTCGTGAAGAGAGTAGAGGAGGCCACTTTAGAGATGACTTTCCTACTTCAGTTCCTTTTTGGCAATGTCATACTCGCCAAATAAAAGGAAAGAATATTCATACAAGACCCATTGTTAATAAAACTACGTTCCCTAAAAATCTTTAGAGTCTTTGTAATTACTAAGTTCAGCTAACTCTTTTAGGCTTTTCACTCCTGAATCAATTGAGCCATTAATTTCCCAAGAAGGAAAACCTGTTATTCCTTTAGCTTCGCAAAGTTCTCTTTTGTTGTTAAATCCATCTTTTGCACATTCAACTAAATTTAATTTTTCTGCAGCTTCTTTCCCGAACATTTCTTTTTGATCATGACAATGTGGGCACCAATAAGCGTTATACATAACTGCTCCTTCTTTTGTTAGATGCTCAGCGAGTTTGATTTTTTCAGGAGAACTTATCGCGATTACCGCAGGTGGTAAACCTTCTATATTATTCGAAACTTCCTTGGTAGCTGGATCAACTGATGAGGACCAGATTAGTCCTGCCAAAAGAACTGCTACTGACATTAGAAAACCTCTGAAAAATAACTTTCCATAATCTTCCCATCCACCTCCAAACAAATTTAATAGTA
>QCHH01000058.1 GCA_003279585.1 Prochlorococcus sp. AG-402-A08
GCAACTGAATCTCCACCTCCAATAATTGTGCAGCATCCTTGAGAACTTAATTCAGCCAAAGTATTTGCTATGGCATTTGTTCCATTTGCAAATTTCTCAAATTCAAAGACACCCATCGGTCCATTCCAAATAACTGTTTTGCAATCTTTGAGAGCATTCTGAAAAAGTTCAACTGATTCTGAACCAATGTCCAATCCCATCCAACCTTCGCTAATAGTATCTACTTTTGAAACTTTACTATTTGCATTAGGAGAAAAATTGTCAGCCAAAACAACATCACTTGGCAAAAGAAACTCAACTCCTTTATCCTTAGCTTTCTTCTCCAAAGCACTAGCTAATTCGAGCTTATCTTCTTCGACAAGACTATTGCCGACAGATAATCCTCTAGCTTTGTAAAAAGTAAATATCATCCCGCCACCAACAATTATCTTGTCGCATTTATCAATCAAAGATTCCAAGACACCGATCTTGCTACTTACTTTTGAACCACCAACTATTGCTGCCAAAGGCCTTTTAGGTTGATCTATAGCTCCTTGAAGATACTTAAGTTCTTTTTCCATTAAATAGCCAGCCACGCAGGGATTTAAGAACTTTGTAACCCCCTCAGTTGAGGCATGAGCGCGGTGTGCAGCTCCAAATGCATCATTAACATAGACTTCTGCCAAAGAAGCTAATTCCTTTGCAAATTCTGTATCATTTTTTTCTTCACCGGCAATAAATCGAACATTTTCCAAAAGAACAACATCACCATTGGACATTGAATCTACTTTTGACTTGGCTTCATCTCCTATACAACTTTCAGTTTTTACAACTGTTTTACCAAGCAATTCACTGAGTCTTTGAGCAACAGCAGTCAAACGCATTGTTTCATTAACCTGTCCCTTTGGCCTACCAAAATGAGCAGAAAGAATAACTCTTGCACTCTTCTCAAGAAGGTCATTAATAGTTGGTAAAGCAGCACGAATTCTTGTGTCATCAGTTATTTGCCCCTCATCTCCTAATGGGACATTAAAATCAACTCTCACTAAAACACGTTTGCCGCATAAGTCATCAGCGCCGAGACTTGACAGGGAACGCTTAGACATAATGTATAGGATTCAGAAAGGAAACTGAGTGACCATAGCTCTTGAAAGGCACCAATTGGGTAATTACTAAGACACAGAAAAAATCTACCTAAACCTTTGAGAAACTAAAAAAGGCTTTTTAGATATTAAAACTACATAGTTTAAATATTTAATTACCCTTTAAAGGGCTGCAATAACTAGAAAAAGTTTACTTGAAATAATAGATGAGAAATCAATTTTTTTTTGAACATACAACATGAGCAATATTTTTTCACTGGCAGGTTATTAAATATTGTAATTCTATCAATCAAGATTGATCAATAAAATTTAACTCTAAACGAGATATTCTGAATAATTTAATTATTATTATCAAATTATTTAATCTATTCAGATGATAAGTTGAACTTAGAATTTTTAAAACTCCACTCCCAAAATAAATCAACAATCAACTTTTATAGATTTTAGCTCACTCAATTTCAACCAAATTCTTTTTAAAATTCCGTGAACAAGCAGCTTATACAGTGGTATCCAGGTCATATTGCTAAAGCAGAAAAACAGTTAAAGGAGCATCTGAATAAAGTTGATCTAGTTTTCGAAGTTAGAGACGCAAGGATACCTCTGGCCACTTCTCATCCATATCTTCAAAAATGGTTAAAAGGAAAGAAGCAAATATTGATTATTAATAGAAAAGACATGATCAATGTCGATGCCCATCAAGCATGGGATAAAAAATTAAGGTCAGAGGGGAAAGTCCCATGGTGGTGTGATGCAAAAGCTGGAACAGGCGTTCTTCAAATTAAACAAGCCGCTATTAGAGCTGGGCAAGAGTTAAATCAAAGACGTCTTGACCGAGGCATGAAAAATCGTGCAATTAGAGTTCTAACTCTTGGTTTCCCAAATGTTGGAAAATCTGCTCTCATTAACAGATTAGTTAAAAAAAAAGTTGTATCTAGCTCAAGAAAACCTGGGGTCACGAGAAGCTTGAGATGGGTAAGATTGGGTCAAGATCTGGATCTATTAGATGCCCCTGGAGTTCTGCCTCCTAGATTTGAAGACCAAAATGCTGCTTTAAAGCTGGCTATTTGTGATGATATCGGTCAAGCCGCATACGATACTGAACAAGTAGCCATTAACTTTATGAAGCTTCTTGATACATTAGAAAACATCCAAGAAGCGGGAATAAAGTCAATGTGTCTTCAAAAGAGATATGGAATATTTATAAATGAAACTATTAAAGACAAATCTTTATGGCTACTTTCAGCAGCAGAACGTCACACTTCCGGAGATACTCTAAGAATGTCTCAAAGATTACTTGATGATTTTCGCAAAAATTTATTAGGCAATATTTCTCTTGAACTCCCTTAATGGATAAAGAAATCAAGCATGAATTTGGGAATGGCCCAGGTGAATTATTTGAGGGTGAATACAAGAGACCTTTACCTATGCGGCTTGATAGATGGCTGGTAAGTCAACGACCCGAACAAAGTAGAGCTCATATTCAGAAATTTA
>QCHH01000059.1 GCA_003279585.1 Prochlorococcus sp. AG-402-A08
CTAAATGAAGAAAATGCATTACCTGAAGCTTTATCTTCTATTTATGAGGTTCTAAGTTGATTACTTCAAATATGCTTAGAATTGATTTGAAAAGAACTTTCCACGTAAATTAATCACTGAATGCCACCACGTCCCCGTTTTGATCGTCGCGCTCCGGAAAGAGAGCTCCCCAACATTAATGAGAGAATCAGCTATTCCGATTTGAGAGTTGTTGATTCAGATGGAACACAACTTGGTGTCATCAGCCGAGAAGAAGCCTTAGAAGTCTCTAAAGAGAGAGAACTAGACCTTGTTTTAGTAAGTGAAAAGGCCACTCCTCCAGTATGCAGAATAATGAATTATGGAAAATTTAAATTTGAGCAAGAAAAAAAAGCGAAAGAAGCCAAGAAAAAATCTCATCAAACTGAAGTTAAAGAAGTAAAAATGAGGTATAAAATTGATCAGCATGATTATCAAGTACGTATTAGTCAGGCCACTCGATTTTTAAAGGCTGGAGATAAAGTCAAATGCACGGTTATATTCAGAGGCCGCGAAATTCAACATACCGCTTTAGCAGAAACTCTTCTAAAAAGAATGGCAAAGGATTTGGAAGAAAAAGCAGAAGTACAACAATCTCCTAAAAGAGAAGGCAGAAATATGATTATGTTTTTAACTCCTCGTAAAACGCCACTTATAAAGAAAGAGTCAGAAACAACTGAGTCAAAAAAAGCTTTGAGAACAATTGATTAAATAAATAAACTTGTCATTGGACAAACAAATAATTGTCACTAGCCATTCTATTTATTAAGGTAGCCACATTCACACCTGGCATATAAAGAGTGAGATTCCATATTCAACAGGAAAGTGAAATCCCTGCATCAAGTCAGTTATACAATCAAGTGTGCTTTGCTATTGCAGCAAGGCATTATCCACCTGGGCATAGGCTGCCAAGTACCAGACAGCTTGCCATGCAAACAGGTTTACATCGAAACACTATAAGTAAAGTCTATAGACAGCTAGAAACAGATGGAGTTGTTGAAGCAATTGCAGGTTCAGGTATTTATGTTCGGGATCAACAAAAACAGAAAGATTTAAGAAGCAACACCCATTCAATTCGCAAAAAAGGGATCAAAGATTTAGATCATGAAGTACGCAAAAGCATTGATGAACTTTTAAATGCGGGATGCACATTACAACAAACTAGAGAATTGTTCACTCGTGAGATTGATTGGAGATTGAGATGTGGTGCTCGCTTACTAGTGAGCACTCCCAGAGAAGATATTGGCGCTTCATTATTAATTGCTGAAGAATTAGCTCCTCATTTAGATGTCCCAGTAGAGGTTGTACCGATGGAGGAATTGGAGAGCGTTTTAGAAAGTTCAAGCAAAGGAACAGTGGTAACAAGTAGATATTTCTTACAACCATTGGAGGAATTAGCTAAAAAGCATCAAGTACGAGCTGTAGCTGTTGATTTGAGTGATTTTCAAAAAGAACTAACCATTCTAAAAAAACTTCGCTCTGGCAGTTGCGTTGGGATAGTTAGTATTAGCCCAGGGATACTAAGAGCAGCTGAGGTTATCCTGCATAGTATGCGCGGGAATGAGATACTTTTGATGACTGCGAATCCTGATGTAGGAAGCCGACTGATTGCTCTATTAAGAGCAGCTAGCCATGTGATATGTGATAGTCCTAGCTTACCTGTTATTGAACATACGCTTAGACAAAATAGATCTCAATTAATGAGAATGCCACAAATTCATTGTGCACAAAAATACCTTAGCGACTCTACAATTGAAGAATTAAGTAAAGAGATTGGTCTTCTCGAGTAAACATTGCGTGTTTAAACAATGTTTCGATCACTAAAATCTGATTTTGCAATAATTAAAGAAAGAGATCCTGCAGCTAGGGGGATTTGGGAAATTATTTTTTGTTATCCAGGTTTTCAAGCTCTTTCAATGCATAGAATTAGCCACAAACTTTGGAAATATAAACTACCTTTAATTCCAAGACTTTTGAGCCACATTACACGATTTATCACAGGTGTAGAAATCCATCCTGGAGCAAGAATTGGTAGAGGCGTTTTTATCGACCATGGCATGGGAGTAGTTATTGGAGAAACAAGTGAAATTGGAGACCGATGTTTACTTTATCAAGGAGTAACTTTAGGAGGGACAGGCAAAGAAAGTGGGAAAAGACACCCAACACTTGAAGCGAATGTGGTAGTCGGTGCAGGAGCGAAAGTCCTTGGAGGGATTTGCGTAGGGACTAATACTAGAATTGGGGCAGGCTCAGTAGTTGTTAAAAATGTAGATGCGAACAGTACTGTTGTAGGAATTCCTGGAAGGGTAGTCCATCAAAGTGGTGTAAAAATTAATCCTCTAGCCCACTCAGCTCTTCCAGATACAGAAGCAAACGTTCTTAGAAATCTTATGGAAAGAATTGACCAATTGGAAAGTGACATTTTAGGTCTGCAAGATTTGATTAAAAATATAAA
>QCHH01000060.1 GCA_003279585.1 Prochlorococcus sp. AG-402-A08
TGAGAATAGTTAGTAAAGTTCCAATCATAAAAGCACCAGGTATTAGAGGTTTTAAAGGCACTCTTCTGCTTGGGAGTAAACCCTGTAAAAGCAGTGCCATAGTTGAAAAACCTATAAGAGGAAGTATAAATTGACCAACTTGAAGCACAGGTATTTTTGTAACTGCATTTTCAATCCAAGGGGTTGTGTTAGCTAAGTCTTCCAAAACTGTCTCGGGAATCATACGAATATTTGCACTGATTTGATCAATAACCATCAAAATTCCAACTAAAAGAACAACAAAAAAAGCTTCAATACGATTTCTGATAAATCGAAACGCTTGGATCTTTAGTGGATCAGGCTTTGATTTAACTGGTAGAACGTCTTCCCATAATCGATCTGCTCCTCTTTGTAATGTTAGATAGGCATTACCTGCAGTGATCATTAAAAACATTGCTCCCAGAATCCCTGCTCCAAACCCCTGATTAATTAATTGTTCTAAAGTTGACGAGACCAATGTTATTACTTCAGCCGGTAAAACTTCTGCAGTTAATTCAATTATTCTTCGCTCTATGCCTTGCTGTTTTCCTAAAAACCATGATGCAACTGATAGAGAGATTAGTAATATTGGGAAAAAGGACTGAAGAGTGTAGTAAGCAAATGCTGCGCTTAGATCTACGCAATCACATTTAGACCATCTTTCATAAGCTCTCCAGAGACTGCTAAAAAACCATCTTGCTTTTTTACTCCAGTTCAGGCCCACTTTGGTTTTAAAGTATTTACTATTACGCTAACTCCTCGAGAGAAGATTTTTCTTAGTTGAATCGGTAGATGTAAAATCATAGATTGTTTGAATGAAGCTCATTTCATTTAATGAGAAACAAAAAGCACATAGTGAGTTAACTATTTTGAATTAATGCGGTGGCCCATGGCTGCATGTTTTTCAATTGATCTTCAGAAGATGCTGTGAGTAATGGAAAATTCACAGAAGTAAGATCAGTTCCAGCTAGAATATTTTTTGGATTAATGTCCAACCAATTTATAAGACAATTAAGTTCCTCAAGTATTAACCATGCAGCTGCAATATCCCAGATTTTTGGTGTTGCCTCTAAAGCCGCAATGGTTTGACCTATCGCAACACTAGTCATATTTAAACTGGAAACCCCAAGTAGTCTTATTTTTCCTGGAAAAGATTGCTCTGGCTTAATTTGTAAGACTTTAATGGACCGGCTGCAAAGAGAGATACAGTCACTATTTTTTTTGAAGCGAGATTCAGGTTTAAGAGGCTTGTCGTTTAGCCACACCCCTTTCCCCTTTATGGCGAAAATCCTTTTTTTGAGAGCGGGTATGTCTAGAAAAGCTGTCTCAGGCTCGCCATTTGTAAAACGTGCTATTGATATTGCCCAGTATGGAATGCCTGCCGCAAAATTAGTTGTGCCATCAAGCGGGTCAACTACCCAATATTCACTGGAGCTGGGAATTGTCTTCTTTCCTTCTTCACTCAGAACTCCTTCTCCGGGAGTAATTTTTGATAACCCTTTAACTATTGTTTTATCACTCCACCTATCACATTCTGTGATCAGTGTTCCATCAGGTTTTATGTCAGAGTTAATTTGACCAAAATCTTGAAGTTGACGTTTCCCAACCTCATCAACTAATTGATGAATTGAAATTAGTTGAGAGTTGCTCAGGGGTTTAGATATTGAGTTTGGATTCATTTTTATTTAGTTAAAAAGCTATAGCTGACATAAGGGAATTAAATTCGATTCATAGAGATTTGAATTGCTGTCTATGTCGCTTTGATTTTGTTGATTGACTTTGATATCACATGGTTTGATGTTATCTAAACCAGTTTGTCTACTTAAATCAGCTAATAACGTGTTATAGCTAGTGACAGAAATAATATAACGAACCTCGGAATCAGTTAAATCTCTTTGGTTGTTTACAACTTCTCGTTGTGTAGTAATGCCTGATTTATATCTCAGCTTGGCAAGTCTTAGAGATTCTCTTGCAGATAAAACTTCTACATAAGAAGCAGAAATATTTAGTTTGGCCGATTCTAGTTTGAAAAATACTTCTTCAACCTCTTTTCGGATTTGAGCTCTTCTTGCAGCAAAATTAAGCTTTGCCTCTTTTGCTTTACTTTTGTTGTAATTGTATAAAGATCTTGAATTGCCTCCATCAAAAATAAACCATGTTGCATTCAGACCAATAGTGTTAGAGAAATTGGAGGATTTATTGGAGATGTTTGGAGAACTTTGATTTAATTCACCTTTTGCAAATGAAGAGGTAGATGTATTTACTATGCTTAATTTTGGTTGGCCAGCAGCAAGTGCAGCATTGGCATTACTATTATTAATTGATATATCCAATAGGATACTTTCAAGCTCTTCTCTTGAATTATAAGCAGCAATAATACTATCTTCTAATGATAAATCCCATATGCCTGTTACTTGAGTTTTTGAAC
>QCHH01000061.1 GCA_003279585.1 Prochlorococcus sp. AG-402-A08
TGACCAGAACCACCCATCTTCTCTTATCTTTTTTCTCTTTTGCTTTTTTCGATTTTACTACTAATTTCAACCCTTATTAATTCTCTCTGAAATCATTTACTACTTATAGAGGAAGATTAATAGATATTTTCAATGAACTTTCTACGATTATTCATAAAATCAACTCATAGACTAGAATTAATTTTGTTCATTTCTGAACTTTGTCATTTTGTAACGGGTTTGTCACGATCAAATAATCCTTTAGAGTCCAGTTATATCTTCATTCTTTTTTGTAGGGACTATTGAGTGGGAGTAGCGGAAACGCCTACTTTCAAGTGATGACTTGATTTATATGGTTTTACGTGGGTTTTACTTGCTATATGTAAAGATAAAACCCTTGGTATGAATGGGGTTTAGGGGTACTCTTTTGCAAAGGACTATTGAATGGGAATAGTTCAGGGCAGTAAAACGTAGTTAGTCACTCAAAAACGATGTTCCACGTGAGATCCACGTGAGATTGAAGTGACAGAGTGACAAGGGTTTTGGAGTAGTCAGTTCCACGCAAGTTACACGTGTCACCTTGTCACCTTCTCTATAGAGAAATCGTAGATAGTTTGTTTTCTCTACACTTGTTGTTTGAATATTTAGCATTTGTTGCTAAGAATTTATGAACGACTTCTCTACATATTTTTGTAGACTCAGTATTTAAAAAGGTACAAAAAGATCTGCTCGAAAGGAGGTCTTTCTGAAGATCAGTTGCAAGTGTTTCCTTACTCTAATTTTTTTAATCATCAAAATAAGAGCACGTGTAGTTTACTAATTCTAAAACCTCTAAACAAAATGAAGAATTTTGGGGGACATTAAAATCCATACCTTCTGTTACTAATGTTCAATTTTGATCACCTGCAATTTTTACATTTAGTTTTCCAGAATGGATTTCCATGAGTTCTCTTGATGCAGTTTTAAATTCATATCCACCCTCCAACATCACTCCTAATGTTTTTTTTGAACCATCTTTTAAAAAGATGTTCCGACTAATAACTTTACCTTCAAAATAAATATTTGCTAATTTATCAACATCTACACTTTGATAGTTATCCATTTAGAATTTCCTGAGTCTAATTTTCTAATCACTAATCATAATCTATAGATGTTGAATTTCATTGATGCACTTGTTATCCAGTTCTGATCCTGGGATTGCTTTATCTATTCATCATTGAAAATAATGGTCTTCCAGATTGGATGGAACGTGTCTCAAGAAATAGTGGTACCGTTTGGACGTACGGAATTATTGCTATCGCCCTAGTTGGAATTCTTAGATATCTGATTCGATGACTAAGCAGCAGCATCACTTATCTGATCTTCCATTAGTTCCCAATCTTGAGTTAAGAGTTCATGCCAAGTTTCTATAGCAGATTCGACATCAATTCTTCTTGTATTTTTTAATTTGGTTGGAGTGCCATCCTCAAGGCAATACCAGAGTTGTGTATACACTCTCGGATATGCCATTTCGGATTTGGGATCACGAATAAAGAACATACAAAATTCTCTAGTGGGTGACACTAACCATCCTGTTGGAGTTGGCAATGCTTCTCTAATTGGTTGATTCATAATTCTCTCTTTAATTCGAGGCATCAAAAAAGCACCTTGCTCACTGGTATTTCGCAGGTGCTTTATGTGTTAGGACTGCTTGCGTGAGGTATATCCTAGTATAAATATACTATTAAGATTATTTGGAGTCGTCAAGTGATTTGCATTAAAAAAGGGGGCGAGATTTTGGTCTCCCCCTTTAAGTTCAGCACTTGAGTAATGGTTCATCAGACCAAAGTGAGTTAAAACATTAATGAGTAAGTAGTTAATTGAAAATGGATAGTAAAGAATATGATTGGATTTTTGTTTATAAGATTCGTGATTCAGGTGATGTGATTTATAAAGTCACTATTCCATCAGAACGAAAGGAAGATGCAGTTGAAATATTTAAGAGAGAACATCCAGATGGATTGATCTGTAGTGGTATCAGGAGAGGTGATTTTAAATTAATATCATTCAAGGAACTATCTTCACGTGATCCTTGGGAAGAGATTGCTTCGTAAGTGATATTCAAATCAAATCAAGGCAAATCCTTTACCAAAGAAGAAGCAATAGATCTAATGGTGTCATTGAGTGCAACTGACCCAAATTCCGAAAAGAAGTGGAGAGGTTTCTACAACTCTTTATCGCAGACAGAACTTCAGGATGAATGGGATGAGTATTGGAAACCTTAATTTCTTCCATAAAAGAAGGGGGCAAGATTTTGTTGCCCCCTTTAAGTTCAGCACCTTTGGATCCGTGTGAATAATCCATTTCCTTTACTAACCACTTCCCTGACCTACGGGAAAAAAGTGCTAGAACTCCAACCCATTTCTAAT
>QCHH01000062.1 GCA_003279585.1 Prochlorococcus sp. AG-402-A08
GTATTAAAGTAGAATTTTGAAGTTTCCTTAAAACTCCATTAATCATTCTGCGTCCTTGTTCATCACTATAACGATTAGCGAGATTTACAGCTTCATTACAAGTAACAGCAGTGGGAGTGTTAAAATCTATCAAATCAACTAGCGCCAGTCTCAAAATATCTCTATCAATTCTAGGTAATCTTTTTAAACGCCAACCTTCCATAACGCTATCAAGATTCTTATCAATCTCATCTTGCTTTTCAATAACTAAATTCACACGCTTTAGAGCTAGATCACGTATTTCCTTTTGATCTACTAGTGCTAATAATCTTGGTAATTCGACACTTTCAGATAAAGAGTTAAGTACATTCTCTGAATCAATTAAACAAGTCTTTAAATGATTACGAGATTTTTTAAGCAACCCAGCATCGTCTTGCAATTCACTATCTAAAAATTCTCGATTAGCTTTTTCTAATTGTGATGCACATAAATCTAATTGTTCTCTCCAATGCTGAGTTAAGGATTCAATAGCTTTACTGAGTAAACTCTCAATATTAAATTTACTACTATCTGTTGTTTTGATTTGTCCTAAAAGTAACAGAGCTAGTTCTCTAGAAATTGATTTTAATTGCATAACTATATACTTAAAAATACTTACGAAGATGAAGCTCTTAATTGAGAAAATAAACTAGAGAAAGAAGTATTTGTCGAATTACTCCTATCATCAGGATTTACAATTCCAGCAGAAATAATTGTTCTAAATGCATCTTCAACAGATATATCCAAATCTTTAACAGAATCTTCTGGAACTAAGGTGTACCAACCAGTTGTAGGATTTGGTGCAGTAGGTATAAAAACGCTTAACAAGGGTTGATCTGGTTCAGTTTGAAGAGAAGGTCCTACAATACCAGTCACAAAACCAACACTAAATAAACCTTCACGAGGATATTCAACTAACACAACACGGCGAAATCTAGTTGAGTTATCTCTCAGAAAAGTTTCTAAAAGTTGTTTTAGAGTTTTATAAACTGAGCCAGCAAGAGGTATACGAGATAAGGTTCCTTCACCAAACTCAAGCAACCATCTCCCTACAAAATTTCTGGCCATAAGGCCTATCAATAAAATACCAAGGAGTGGAACGGTTAAACCCAAAGCAAGATTAATCAAATCTTGCAATAAAGGATTAAGAGTAATAAAGGGATTTAATTGTTTTGGTATAGAGGTTAAGATTGCCAAAACAAAGCGGCTGACAATTGTAGACAACCAAATAGTGGTAGCTAAGGGAATAACCACCAACAGACCAGCTATAAGGTCATTTTTAAGATCCTGCTGAAGCCTTGAGCCAAGAGTCAGGTCTTCCTTGGGAGAGGACTGCACCAAATAAAGAGAGTCCGAAAAATATATATATACATAATCTAACCAAATTCAGTGCATAAATTAAATAATTTAAGCTATTAATAGAAATAAACATTAAAAAAAAGCATTTGAAGCCCCAAATAAAGTCGCAATTGACTTAAGAACCTTTTCATTAAAGGTATAAAAATTATTTATGAAAACTACCTGTGAACTTGCAGAAATCAATTGATCTAACACAAAAAATTAAAGCAAAAGCTTTTGAAGAAGGCTTTGATGCAGTTGGAATTGCAAAAGTTCCAGGATCTAAAAGAATCAAACTTCGAACCGATTCCTTAGAAAGATGGCTGCAAGCTGGACATCAAGCAAAAATGGATTGGATGAAAAGCCCAAGAAGAAAAAACGTAGAAAGTATGCTGAAGGGCGCTCAAAGTGTTCTTGCTGTTGGACTTAATTACTATGTAGATTCCGACAGAATGCCTAAAGATATATCAATTGCAAGATATGGTTGGGGACAAGATTATCATAAAGTTATTGAAAAAAAATTAAAAAAAATTGCTCGGGTTTTAGAACAAGAACGACCAAGCTCTAAATGGAAAATATGTGTCGATACTAGCGCATTTTTAGACAAAGCTTGGGCAGAGGAAGCTGGAATTGGATGGATAGGAAAACATAGTAATGTAATTAATCCTGAAATTGGCTCGTGGATGTTTTTAGGTCATCTATTATCTACTGAAGTTTTAGAAGCTGATAAACCTTCTAAGCCAATATGCGGTGAATGTGAAAAATGTCTTGAAGCATGCCCTACTAATGCAATCGAAGAACCATTTATTGTTAATTCAAACAAATGTTTAGCATATCACACTTTAGAAAATAGAGATCACAAATTACCAAAAAATATTATTAATAATATGGGTAATTGGATTGCTG
>QCHH01000063.1 GCA_003279585.1 Prochlorococcus sp. AG-402-A08
TAGCAGCAGTAGCAGCAGAAGCAACAGCGTGATAGTCGAAGTTCATCCCTGTGTTGAAATTTAATTACTTACAATTATCCTTCAAATTTGAAAAATGGTATGAACTTATGACTGAAATGCTTCATATCTTCATCACTTTAAATCCAAAAAGAATTTCCTATTTTTCTAAACTCATGCCACTTGAGGCGCAATATTTGAGCTATCTCTAGAACGTGGATGCTTGCTATACCACCATTCCTGAATATTCGTATCTAAACGACTAGAGAATAAAGTCAAAATAGTTTTTGTTGGTTTCACTCCTGGCTGGATAATCTCAACTGAATAGGATGGACATTTTTGTGCAGCAATGTCAGCAACCAATCTTTTCCCAATTCTTCTCCAGCTAGGCTCCTTACTTCGCCATGAGAGCCTGCAACAAGGCCAAGGTAATTCCTCACGGTCATAAAGACGACAACATGGTCCTAAAACCCTAAAACTAAATTGACCACCAATACTTGAATGAATAGAACCATGATCTAAAAGACCTTGAACTTTATTAGTTGGCAAAACTTCTGAAATCAATTAATACCTAAATAATTTTTTTTGCGCCCATGAGCACATAAACCAGAGGTTGGCGAGAAAGGAGATCTTTGGCAAGTAAAACGATGAAAATCTGGCGAAAAAATTAATATCAATACATTTCGTCCTCTGCATGGGTTCTGATTGTGCAATCTGAAATCGGATATGCAACACAAATCAAAACATAGCCTTTTTTAATCTGATCATCGTCTAAAAAACTTTGATCCTGCTGATCAACCGCTCCTTTTTCTAATTTAGCGACACAACTTGAACAAGCACCCGATCGACAGGAGTAGGGAAGCTCAATATTTTGTTCACATGCAGCATCAAGAATATATTTATCATCTGGAATATCAATAATTTCTTTAAGACCACTTAACTCATTAATAAAAGTGATCTTAAAAGATGCCATGAAGATTTTTAATCTGAAAATTAAGAATTTATTGAATCAAGGTGAACCTAGAGTCAAAACCATTAAGGCCCATTGATCCTTTATTTTGATTTCAAGAATTTTCCAACCAAGTGGTAGAAAGAATTCTTTAAGTTCTTCAATTTGCTCAACTAATAAACCAGATAGAATTACTTTACCTTTTTGACCAATAATTTTTTCGAAACCTGGCCCTATTAATTTTATGACTGGTGCAAGAATATTGCAGAGCACCAAATCTATTTTTTTTCTTGGCATATTCGCCTCAACTTTTTCAATAGAACCAAGAAAAACATTTAAGAGATTTTCAGAAATATCATTCAAGGCAGAGTTAGTTTTGGTAGCTGATATTGCCAAAGAATCAGTATCAACTGAGAAAGTACTCTTTGCTCCTAATTTCAATGCAGTTAAAGATAGTATTCCGCTTCCACAACCTATATCAGCAATTGCCAGACCGACTGGAGGATTATTATCCATGGCTTCAATACATAGCCTAGTAGAAGGATGGCTACCAGTTCCAAAAGCGCTTCCAGGATCTAAACGAATAATTTTTCGTTCTGAAAATTTTTCAGGAACATCTAACCACGCCGGCAAAATTAAAATTGATTTTCCTACTGGATCAGGTTTCCAATTTTTTTTCCAACTTAAGCTCCAATCTTCATCTTTTACTTGAATCCATTTGCAAGGAGGCAACGTGTAGTCAAAAGTTTTTGCCAAAGAGATTAACGATTGTACTAGGTTCTCTTGCTCTCTAACTGACCACTCATTCAAAGGAAGCCATATATATAGAGTTTGAGTGGAAGTTTGATTTGGATCATACTCAAAAGAAAATCTATGAATTTCTAAATTGCTAAAAAGCCAATAAAAAGAATCTTCTAGCTCAACTGGAAATTCCTGCTCAAATCTCAACCAAGGAAACTGGGAGTTTTGCAAATCTATAGTTTTTTCAACCAACAATTTATAAAGTCACTGAATGAGCTTCGTTTATTCCTTGCATTTTAAGAATTGAGCCCAACAATTCAGATGGAATAGGATCATCGATGCTTAAAACCATAACCGCCTCACCTCTTACAATCCTTCTTCCTACTTGCATTGAAGCAATATTCACATTGTGTTTTCCAAGCAGTGAACCTATCTGACCAATTATTCCTGGCATATCTCTATGCCTTGTAAAAAGCATATGCCTACTTGGCACAAAATTTATCGGGTACTCATCAATACTAGTAATACCAAGATCCCCATCACCAAAAACAGTCCCA
>QCHH01000064.1 GCA_003279585.1 Prochlorococcus sp. AG-402-A08
TTACAAAAGAAAGCAGTGGCAACAAAGGTTCTTGGCTTTTTACCCTTGCTGGAGTTATCCTTGTAATTGGGCTTATCGCATATTCTTTAACAATCAAGTGAAACCCTTGTAGTAGCTTGAATAATATGAGCATTTGCTCTGTCTTTTGGAGTTTAGAGTGAAAGTTTTCGTTCTTGGTGGTGACGGCTTCTGCGGATGGCCTTGTGCAGTGAACCTTGCTGACAAGGGTCATGAGGTATTCATCGTGGATAATCTCAGTCGTCGAAAAATCGATATAGACCTTGAAGTTGAATCCTTAACTCCAATTACAAGTATTGGTGAAAGGATTAAAGCTTGGTCTGAGATAGGTGGAAAACCTATTCAATTTATTCATTTAGACCTTGCCTCTGAATATCAAAAGCTTCTAGATCTTTTGATCGAGGAAAAGCCTGACTCAATAATTCATTTTGCTGAACAGCGTGCTGCTCCATATTCCATGAAAAGCAGTGCAACCAAGAGATATACAGTTGATAACAACGTCAATGGAACTCATAATCTCCTAGCCGCAATTGTTGAATCTCAATTAGATATTCACATTGTTCATCTTGGGACAATGGGGGTTTATGGTTATGGGTCCCATAGAGGCGCGACCATTCCTGAAGGTTACTTAAAAGTAGAAGTACCTCAACCAGATGGCAGTCGCTTTGAAGAAGAAATCCTTCATCCAGCAAGCCCTGGAAGCGTTTATCACATGACAAAAACGCTTGATCAATTGCTATTTCTTTACTACAACAAAAACGACCAGATCAGAATCACTGATCTACATCAAGGAATTGTTTGGGGAACTAATACTGATGTCACAGGCCGTGATCCAAGACTTACTAATCGATTTGACTATGACGGCGATTATGGAACAGTTTTAAATCGATTTTTAATGCAAGCAGCCATTGGATATCCATTAACAGTGCATGGAACTGGTGGACAAACAAGAGCTTTTATACATATTCAAGATTCAGTAAAATGTGTTCAGCTGGCACTGGAGAACCCTCCCGAAAAAGGGGAAAGAGTTAAGATTTTCAACCAAATGACAGAAAGTCACCAAGTCGGAGAATTAGCAAAAAAAGTAGCCTCTCTCACTGGCGCAAAAATTAATTATCTTCCAAACCCAAGAAACGAAGCAGTCGAAAATGATTTAATAGTTGATAATCGATGTTTTATTGAGCTTGGCTTAGATCCAACAACTCTTGATAACGGACTTTTAGAAGAAGTTGTTAATGTCGCGAAAAAATTCTCTAATCGATGTGATTTAAAACGAATACCTTGTGTATCTGCATGGACATCAACCCAAGCAAAAGCAATCAAAAAATCCTAAACATAACTAGTACAAAATCTTGAAAAGACCCACTCAGTGAAAATAGCTTTCTTTACAGAAACTTTCCTCCCCAAAGTTGATGGGATAGTCACTCGTTTAACTAAAACAATTCAAAATTTAGTTGAATCTGGTGATGAAGTAACCGTTTTTTGTCCAGAAGGCTGTCCATCAAGCTATATGGGTGCAAAAGTTGTAGGTGTACCCGCGATGCCATTACCTTTATATCCTGAACTCAAGTTAGGGCTTCCTGGTCCGGGTGTTTCAGATGAATTAGAAAGCTTTAAACCAGACCTAATACATGTCGTTAATCCGGCTGTGCTTGGATTGGGTGGTATTTGGCTAGCTAAAACAAACAATATCCCCCTTGTAGCCAGTTATCATACTCATTTACCAAAGTATTTAGAACACTATGGAATGGGAATGTTAGAGCCGCTTTTATGGGAGTTATTAAAAGCAGCTCATAATCAAGCAACTCTAAACCTCTGTACTTCCACGGCAATGGTGCAAGAACTTTCAGAAAAAGGAATTCAAAATACCGCGTTATGGCAAAGAGGAGTTGATACAGATATTTTCAAACCAGAACTAAGAGATGTGGAAATGAGAAAGCGTCTTTTAGGCAACTTTAGCGATGAAGGATCTCTATTGATATATGTAGGAAGGCTCTCAGCAGAAAAACAAATTGAAAGAATTAAACCTGTACTTGAAGCACTGCCAAGTACTCGACTAGCTCTTGTTGGAGATGGTCCATATAGACAACAATTAGAAAAAATTTTCAATGGAACCTCTACTACCTTTGTTGGATATTTAAGTGGGAATGAACTAGCAAGTGCTTATGCATCAGGTGATGCTTTCTTATTCCCTTCAAGCACAGAAACTTTG
>QCHH01000065.1 GCA_003279585.1 Prochlorococcus sp. AG-402-A08
GGAATGAGCCTTAGCAAAATTAGGATTCAGTTTAATTGCTTTGCGTTGTGAAAGTTCGGCTTCTTTAAGTTTACCAAGTTTTATCAAAATGTTACCAAGGTTGGAATGCGCCTTAGCAAAATTAGGATTCAGTTTAATAGCTTTGCGTTGTGAAAGTTCTGCTTCTTCTAATTTGCCAAGACCACTCAAGATATTGCCTAGATTGTAATGAGCATTTGCGAAATCAGGATTCAATTCAATTGCTTTGCGTTGAGATAATTCTGCTTCTTGTAATTTGCCAAGATCTCTCAATATATTTCCAAGATTTGAATCAGCTTTAGCTAAATCAGGATTCAGTTCAATTGCTTTGCGTTGAGATAACTCTGCTTCTTTTAATTTGCCAAGATTTTTCAATATGGCTCCATAATTCGCAAAAACTCTAAAATCATTACATCCTTGACTTATTAACTGTTGATAATTTTTCGATGCTTCTAAAATGTTACCCTTTAGATGGAACTGAATTGCTTGATTAATGATTTTTTCTTTAGAAAGTTTGGAAGTAGTATGAGTAGCAACAATAATATTATTGTTGATTTTTTCTAAAGCAAATGGAACTGGTATTGTTGTGATTTTTGGGATCTTACTTTCCCCTTTATCTTGATCGCTTGAGTCAATCATTTTCTAGAAACTTGTGATTTTATTATCTCTACTACTCACTCTAATTGCTGTTAAGTAATATTTTTCTATGCATTGGGATTTGATCGCTTCACCCTCCTTATTTCTTACCAACCCATTCTGTCCATTTTGTCCCGTTGCTCTGAATCACTCCCTCTTAGATCTGTAATGATTCAGATGAGTTTTTATAAGTTTATAAATTGGTTGAAACGTAGATCAAGTAAAGAATTAGAAGAAATAGAAGTTCATAATTTTCTGTAAGTTTGCTTAGATACAATGACTTTTTATCGCGGTAATTTAAATCTCTGCAAGGAGACGAGATCTCATTTACTTCATTCTATTTCGGCAGAAGCATAAGAGTTGATTGTATCGATTCGAACTTTCCCTGATTCTCCTGCCTCACCATTTGTTAAGAGTCTCAGGTAGAACGGATTCAGAAGATTTCATGATAGAGCCAACATACTGATATGACTGAATAAAAGGTTTATTTAAAATGCGGTTGATTTGGCTAGTATGTTGTTTATATGCTTCTCCTTTATAATGAATAAGTTTTCTAAGCTGATTTATTCTATATTTTATAGAAGATATTTTTACATATAGAGCTTATTTGAGGTAGCAGAAAGAAAAATTAAATTTTAAGATTAGAAGACTTTTAATTTAACTAGATACTATAAAAATTAACTCCAATAATGATCCTATCTTTTTCACCTTTATAAAATATAGAGTGCTTTCTTTCTGCTGGGAAAATAATTATTAAACCATTATCAGGTAGAATATCTTGATATGGTTCTTCCAGCTTCAAAATTCCTGGCTCATCACAGTTCTGATCACCTACAGATAAATAGTATACAAGAGAAAATTTTTTACAAGCAATATTCAAGCCTCTTGTCTTATCAAAATGACTGAGGTGATCATGACTTTTTAATCCACCTCCTGAATTAAATATGGTAAAGAAAGACTCGCTGATTAAGATATCTGATTGCATAGAATCTCGTATAATAGTTTTTAGTTTTTCTTTGATCTTTATTATACTTGGATCACTTCTTTCAAATAAACTGTAGTCAGAGCCTTTGGCATCGCCAAAAGTTGGACCTTGATATTTTTGTTGATCTCTAGCTTTAATTTTGTATAGGTTATTAATAAGATCTGCTTCTACTGGCATATTCAAAATTAGTGGATTTGAGTATAATCTAATTCTGGTAGAATTTCTTTTAGAATTATTTATTCGTAAATCTCTATTTCTATTATTTATCTCTTTCTGAAAAATATTTAATAACAATTGGATCGTTATATCTTTAGGGTCAAGATAATTAGCTTTGATTATTATATTTAATGCTGAACGTATATCTTTTAAAAGATATAGACAGATGGCTAATTCTCGATAAGCTGGGTGAAAATTAGGTTTAATTTCAATTGCTTTGCGTAGAGAAAATTCTGCTTCTTTTAATTTTCCAAGCTCTATCAATATGTTTCCTAGATTTGAATAAGCTTCAGCGAAATCGGGATTCAGTCTAATTGCTTTGCGAATTGATAATTCTGCTTCTTTTAAGTTGCCAAT
>QCHH01000066.1 GCA_003279585.1 Prochlorococcus sp. AG-402-A08
GTAGTTAAAGAAGCCAAAGAAAAAAGTGAATGAATTAATGTTTAACAAAAAACTGGTTTTTAACAAATTAGTTAGTAGCCTAAATAAAGAAATATAGGCCTCTTACAAACTTAAAGATGGCCAAAGAACGCCTAAAACCAATATCGTTGCATCAAGAAATGCAGCGTTCTTATCTCGAGTACGCAATGAGCGTAATCGTTGGAAGAGCATTGCCTGACGCGAGAGATGGATTGAAACCAGTTCAAAGAAGAATTCTTTTTGCAATGCACGAATTGGGACTTACACCCGATAGGCCTTACAGAAAATGTGCTCGTGTTGTAGGAGATGTGCTTGGAAAATATCATCCACATGGAGATCAAGCTGTTTACGACGCACTCGTAAGACAAGTTCAAATTTTTAGTTCAAGATACCCAATTCTTGATGGTCATGGAAACTTTGGATCTATTGATGATGATCCTCCGGCTGCAATGAGGTATACAGAAACTAGACTCGCACCAATATCAAACGATGCAATTTTAAGTGAAATTGATCAAGAGACTGTTGATTTCTCCCCAAATTTTGATGGGTCACAACAGGAACCAGATGTCTTGCCAGCTCAACTACCTTTCCTAATTTTAAATGGAAGTGCAGGGATTGCCGTTGGAATGGCAACAAGTATTCCTCCACATAATTTGAACGAAGTGGTCGAGGCTTTAATAGCAATAATAAAAAAGCCCTCTTTAAACGAAGAAAAATTATTAGAAATGATACCTGGACCCGACTTTCCAACGGGAGGAGAAATCTTAAAAAGTAATGGAATAAAAGAAACTTATACAAAAGGTAGAGGAAGTATAACCATGAGAGGAATAGCTCATATTGAGGAAATTAATCCAGGTAAAGGTAAACACAAAAGAAGTGGGATTGTTATTACTGAGCTACCGTATCAATTAAACAAAGCTAGTTGGATTGAAAAATTAGCTGAGCTTGTCAATAATGGAAAAGTTTCGGGTATAGCTGATATTAGAGATGAAAGTGATCGAGATGGAATGCGGATTCTGGTAGAAGTTAAGAGAGATTCTGATCCGAAAAAAATTCTAGATTTTTTATATCAAAAAACCTCTTTACAAAGCAATTTTGGTGCTATTTTACTTGCATTAGTCCATGGACAACCAGTACAACTAACTTTAAGAAAATTATTAGATAACTTCCTAGAATTTAGAGAAAATACTATTCTACTAAGAAGCAAATATTTACTAAAAAATATTAAAAATAGACAAGAAATAGTCGAAGCCTTGATAGAAGCTATAAATAATCTTAGAAACATAATTAATTTGATTGAGAAATCTAAAGATACAGCTGAAGCAAAAAATAATTTAATTATCAACTTAAAGGTGAACGAAAGACAAGCCGATGGGATTTTAGGTATGCCTTTAAAAAAAATTACAAGTCTTGAAAAAGATTCACTAAAAAATGAAATACACGATTTAAGAAATAAAAGAGCAGAGCTCGAATCTATTATTAACGATAGAGAAAAATTATTGAAAGTGATGATTAAAGAGCTAAAAGAACTTAAAAAAAGATTTGGTAGTGCAAGAAAAACAAAGTTAATAGAAGGCGGGGATGCTCTAATTGCTGAAAAAATCGCAAATCAAAGACCAAGCAAAGAGCTTCAAAGAATAAATGCTCTTAGGGAATTATCGGCAGATTCTGAGATTATTATTCAATCCAATAATGAAATAAAAATAATCCCTTCAATAACAATAAAAAAGCTAAAATTAAAAGAAAATAATCAAGAAAGAAAAGATATTCTTCCAACAAAGTTAATGTGGCCAATTAAAGATGAACCAAAAATATTAGCAGTTAGTCAAGAAGGTAAAATAGGGCTTCTAAAATGGGAATTTGCAGGACAAAAACCTGGGCAACTTAAGCATTTTTTACCAGCAGGTTTAGAAGATGATAAAATAATTAATCTTATTCCATTAACAGAAATAAAAGATATAAGTTTAGGATTAATAAGTAGCGATGGAAAATTTAAAAGAATTTCAATCAATGAAATTAGCGATATTTCAAATAGATCAACAACAATTTTGAAATTAAAAGAAAATGTCAAGCTTAAGTCTTGCATTATTTGTGAAGAAAATAGCTATTTATACATAGTGAGTGATAT
>QCHH01000067.1 GCA_003279585.1 Prochlorococcus sp. AG-402-A08
TTCCAAAAATAAGAACGTTTTTCTGGCCTGAAGGAAGTTTATTAAATCCAAAGCCATAAGTAAGGTTTTCTTCAAATCCACTGGGCTTTGATTTAGGTCCAATATCCTTATATCCAACAAATCCTACTCGACAGACTGGACATCTAAACTTCTCTCTATCTATATCTAAGAATGCCGTTCCTGGTTCAATATTTAGCTTTTTTATACCCTCATCAGGATCATAAATAAAACCACAACTCATACACTCGAAGCGATTGCCTTTTGGATCAAAATCCTCTGTTGAGTTTTTTGGTTCCAATGAAATACCTGGATTTTTTTTTTCATCAGAATTCAAATTTCCAAAAGGATGTGATTTTGTTTTGGTGTCTTCACTCACAGTTTTCACTTTCACATATAACAACTCTATGGCACTAATCTACAAAATGACTGTCAGACTGATTTTAAAGTCAGTAATTCATTCATGTTTTCCCTTCAGGGTTATGAGTATTTTTTAGGATTTCTTCTTATTTCTGGAGCAGTTCCCATTCTTGCTCTTACAACAAATAAGATAATAGCTCCTAAAAGCAAAGCAGGAGAAAGGCAGCTTACATATGAATCTGGCATGGAGCCTATTGGAGGAGCATGGATCCAATTTAATATTCGTTACTACATGTTTGCTCTTGTTTTCGTTATATTTGATGTAGAGACGGTGTTCCTTTACCCATGGGCAGTTGCATTTCACAAACTTGGGTTATTAGCATTTATAGAAGCACTTGTTTTTATCACAATACTTGTTGTGGCTTTAGCATATGCATGGAGAAAAGGTGCACTTGAATGGAGTTAAATCCCTTGACTAAATCACCCTCTTCTGAAGCCGTAAGAAATCTTAGAGAAGCTTCATGTGGCCCAGTTGGGAACCCTACAGTAACTAATGATTTAAGCGAAAACATAATCCTCACAAGTCTTGAAGATCTTCACAACTGGGCAAGATTAAGCAGTCTATGGCCTCTTCTTTATGGAACAGCTTGTTGTTTTATTGAATTTGCTGCTCTGATTGGTTCTAGATTTGATTTTGACAGATTTGGATTAGTTCCAAGAAGTTCTCCTAGGCAAGCAGATCTATTGATTGTCGCAGGCACTGTCACAATGAAAATGGCACCTGCTCTTGTAAGGCTATATGAGCAAATGCCTGACCCAAAATACGTAATTGCAATGGGAGCTTGCACTATTACTGGTGGCATGTTCAGCGCAGATTCAACCACTGCAGTTAGGGGTGTTGACAAATTAATACCAGTTGACCTTTACCTTCCTGGATGTCCTCCAAGACCAGAAGCCATATTTGATGCTGTTATTAAATTAAGAAAAAAAGTTGCCAACGAATCTATATCTGAAAGATCAAAGATCACTCAAACTCATAGATATTTAACTATCCCTCATAAAATGAAGAGAGTCGAGTCAAAAGTTAATGGACAATATTTAAAGGCAAAAACACAATTAATTGCTTTAAATCCCTCTCTATCTGAAGAATTTGATCAATCTTTTAAAGAGGTTCAAAAAATTTCTGAAGAACTTTCAAGTAATTAAGCATCTATTTAAAAAAAATGACAAATGAATCGGAAATTGTAGTTGATGAAAAAAGCTCAGGTCCAATAAGCGATTGGCTTACTCAAAATGGATTTGAAAACATTCCTCTTCCAGATGATCACTTGGGAGTTGAAGTTATAAAAATCTCGCCAACCAATCTTTTGAAAATAGTTGAGGCGTTAAAAAATGATGGATTTAATTATCTCCAATGCCAAGGTGGTTACGATGAAGGTCCTGGTTTAAATATTGTTTGCTTTTATAATTTAATAGAAATGAGTGAATTTAAAAAAGATATTTCTCCTCGCGAACTAAGATTAAAAGTTTTCCTAGATCGTCATGGAGACTTAACAGTTCCAAGTTTATACAGTCTTTTCAGGGGGGCCGACTGGCAAGAAAGAGAAACTTTCGATATGTATGGTGTTAACTTCAAAGGCCACCCTCATCCTAAAAGACTTTTAATGCCTGAAGACTGGAAAGGATGGCCACTCAGAAAGGACTATGTTCAGCCAGATTTTTATG
>QCHH01000068.1 GCA_003279585.1 Prochlorococcus sp. AG-402-A08
ATTAATCCTTTAGGTTCAAAAATAAGAGATTTATCAGCTGATCCTTATGATCAAATATTAATGGATTCTTTCTGCCTATATCTTGAGGAAAGTAAAACCAAAATTAAAAAAATTAAAAAAATTTATACATCTAGTTTTAGTCCTTCAATCATAAGGGATTTCAGCTTGGATCTATATCACTGCTTATCACATGTTGAGGATGGTATTAATGAATTAGAACGCTATACAATGGGCTATGTAGACAATTACCTTCATGATGGAAAGGCAATGATTGCTATTGCTAAGAAAAAAAGAAAATTTTTACAAAGCAATAAAAAAGAATGGCTTATCTTATAGTTTCAAACTTTTTTCTTTTATTAATATAAGACTATGTGATCAGAATTTATCCAAACATCAGGGACTGGTCTTCTCCACCTAACTTGACAATAATCACCTTTAATCAATAATACTTCTCCAGGCCCTTGAAAAATATATTCAGGTAAATTAGTATCGCTTGCTTCTGATTCTAAGCTATTGGAATATTTTTCACGATCAACTTTTACAAGATCTCCTTTCCTCAATTTCTTTTGTATCTTTGGAGGTGATTGTGAATCATCTACTTTTCCGGTTTGTTCAGACATTTTAAAGAATTAATAAAAAGACTAATGACTTAATTCAAATATTTAATTAAGAATAGCAGTTAAAACAAAATGGTAAAAATCATGCCATTAATCAATTGCTAATTCCACAATGCAAATATTCTTGATAAATCAACACCATAAGTTAATCAAAATCCCTCTAAGCTGATCAAATCTAATTAGAGAAATCTTGAAATTACTACTTACAGGATGCACCGGTTTTATCGGAAGAGAATTAATCCCTTTGCTAATCAAGGAAGGGCACAACCTCACAGTCATATCTAGACAATCAAAAGAAAAATCAAAAGCCATAGCTAATAAGCAAAGCATAAATGTCATACAAATGAATCCAGCTGAGTCTTCGTCTTGGGATAACGATGCAATTCAAAACTCTCTTAAAAGCTGCGAAGGGATTATCAATCTCGCTGGCGAACCTATTGCTGAAAAAAGATGGACCACAGATCAGTGTAAAGAAATTAGGAATAGTCGCATAGAGACCACAAAACATCTGATTAAAAATCTAAGCAATCTAAGAAAACCCCCCAAAGTTCTTATTAATGCATCAGCAATTGGTTTTTATGGCTCACATCCCCAAAATGAATTCACAGAAGAAAATTTTCAGGGTGATGATTTCTTAGCGAATCTCTGTCAAGAATGGGAATCTATCGCAAAAAACAAACCAAGAGCGACTCGCCTCTTAATTGTAAGAATTGGCATCGTGTTAGCTAAAGATGGTGGAGCACTTGGGAAAATGTTACCCATTTTTAGAGCTGGTCTGGGAGGTCCTATAGGAGATGGAAGACAATGGATGAGCTGGATACACAGAACAGATCTTTGTAATCTTATTAACGAAAGTGTGAAAAATTCTGCTTGGTCAGGTGTCGTCAATGGGGTTGCACCAAATCCTATACGAATGCATGAATTCTCTAATTCGCTTGGTCAAGTACTTGGCAGACCAAGTCTTCTCGCAGTTCCTGGGCCAATATTGAAGTTAATTTTAGGAGATGGAGCTCGTGTCGTTTTAGAGGGACAAAATGTACAACCTAAAAGATTGAATAAACTCAAATTCAAATTCAAATTCCCCTCAATCAATGATGCTTTGCAAGCGATATTAACTTAAAATTTTGAATGGGATCTAGTAAGGAATCAAAGGTCTAACCAATTTTTTATTTTAAGTAACGTTTTCCAATTAGGTTTCCTTGAAAGGCCATCCTCAAATGATTCTTTTAATTCTTTTTCTAATTCAGGAAGAACGAACATAGCTCTTTTCACATAATCAATATGATCTCTAACTCCTTTAGAATTAGTCTCTAACAAAGCAAGACTCAAATTTATCCGTGACTGTGGATCTTGACCGTTAAGTTTCACTGCATAGCGGGCAGAGCGCAAGGCTTCTTGAG
>QCHH01000069.1 GCA_003279585.1 Prochlorococcus sp. AG-402-A08
CTTCCACTCACCAGAAAAGTATAAACAATTTATTTTCTTGTTTACTAGCCTAAATGAGCACAGTAAAGATAACTAAAAACAAAATAAAACCTGCCGTTGTTGCCTCTATCGAAGAAGGTTCTATTGGTGAGGAGCTTGGGTTTGAAGTTGGAGATCAATTAATTAGTATTAACGGTGTAAAACCAAGAGATCTAATTGATTACAAGTTTCTTATCGCTGAAGAAAATATTCAACTAACAATATTAGATGAGAAAGGTACAACACATACAATTGATATAGAAAAAGATTATGATGACGAGTTAGGACTTGCTTTTACTGAAGCTTTATTTGATGGATTAAAACAATGCAATAATCAATGTCCATTTTGTTTTATTGACCAACAGCCCCCAGGAAAAAGAAAAAGCTTATATCTAAAAGATGACGACTACAGGCTCAGTTTTTTATATGGTTCTTACTTAACACTCACAAATCTTTCCGAAAAAGACTGGCAGAGAATTGATCAACAAAGACTCACTCCTTTATTTGTATCAGTGCATGCAACAGAACCCTCTTTAAGGTCGAAATTACTAAGGAATCCCAGAGCTATTGACCTTTTAAATCAGTTGGCTTGGTTCTCAGAAAAGAAAATACAAATTCATGCTCAAATTGTTGTTTGCCCTGAAATAAATGATGGAAAAGCTTTAGAGAAAACCATTAATGATCTATATAGTTTTGCGCAAGGAGATTTTCCCGCAGTTCTTTCAGCAGCAATAGTTCCAGTTGGTCTAACAAGGTTTCGTCCCAGCAATGATGGGCTAATACCCGTGGATTCTCATTGTGCGACAGAAGTCATTAATCAAGTTGAGCCAATGCAAAAAACATTTTATAAATCAACGGGGTCCCGTTTTGTATGGTTATCCGACGAATGGTATTTAATAGCTAAGAAGCCTTTACCCTCACTAAATTCTTATGAGGATTTACCTCAAAAAGAGAATGGAGTAGGTAGTATTCGCAGTTTTCTTAGATCAATGGATGAAGCCACAAGAAATCTACCTGTAAATATTGATCAAAAGAGAACCTGCAGCTGGGTTGTTGGCAAGCTTGTTGAAAATGAATTACAGAAGCCTTGCAAACGACTAAATAAAATCAATAATTTCATATTGCATCTATATGGGGTTCCAAGTCCTTATTGGGGTCAAGAACAAATAGTCACAGGCCTACTCACAGGCCAAGACCTAATAAAAGGACTGCAAGGAAAAGAATTAGGAGATGAATTACTTCTACCATCAGTCATGCTAATGCAAGGTGAAAAAATCTTTCTTGATGACATGACTCTTCAAGAGCTCTCTTCGTCACTTAATGTGTCAGTAAGAATTGTCCATGATGCACAAGACATCGTGAACAAAGCACTTGGTAAAGCATAATTGCTTTATTAAATCCATCTCAGTTTTTCCTATAACTATGAGGAGAGTGAAGAGAAAGTTCCTAATTGTTGCAGGTTTATTTATATCTGGACTAAATCCTTTATGGGCTACAAGTTCGCAAAAAATAACTTCAAATTTAAAAATAAAAGGAGAATCAAATAAAAGCCAAAGTCAAAAACTTCATGAAGTCTTATATGAAGTACATTCGCCTAAAGATCTGTTTTTACCATCTAGATCACGAGAAGTATTAGTAAAAACTAATCAAAAAGTTAATCTCGATCAGCTAGAAAATATACTTATAAATAATAATCGAACAATCAAAATCTACCTAGAAAGAATTGATCAAGCTAAATCATTACTAAAAAGTTCGTTATCCTCGTGGTATCCAACATTAAACCTTACAGCTAATGGCATTCCCCAATATTTTGAATCTAATAATTATAATGAATCAAGTGTCATACAAGACACTTCAAGTAAACAATGGAAATCCTCTATCTCTGCTCAAATTAAATGGGATTTAATTAATCCTGCAAGAGTTCCAGAAATAGCATCCGCTAGAGATAGTTTTGAAAAGTCAAAAAATTCTTACTCTATAATTTTGAGAGATTTAA